>NZ_LUUK01000235.1 GCF_001644025.1 Methylomonas koyamae | reverse complement strand
GTAAGCGATCTTTGAAGGACGCACTAGAACTGAAACGGACAATGACTTAACCGTTGGCGTGCGATTAGTCCGTTAGGGCGTCGAGATTCCAAGGCAACAGCGCTTCGAACTCTTCGACAGTTTTTGCGGTGGGAAGCTTTCGGAACAGATCGACCAGATAGGTGTAAGGGTCGACGCTATTGGCCTTGCAGGTTTCGATCAACGAGTAAAGATTAGCGCTGGCACGGGCGCCGGCCACCGTATCGCAAAACAACCAATTGCGGCGGCCCACCACGAAGGGGCGTATGGCGTTTTCGCAGAGGTTGTTGTCGATGGGCCAAGCGCCGTTGTCGACGAAGCGGATCAGTTTGGACCACTGCGATGACAAGTAATGCAAAGCCTTGCCCAGCAAACTACCGGGGATTACCGCATGCAGATGTTGTAGCAGCAGGGCTTCGATTTTGACCAAAACCGGTCGGCTTTGCTCCTGGCGCCGCTGCCCACGCTGTTCGACGCTCAGGTCTTTCGTCTGAGTTTCAATCGCGTACAGTTCACCCATCGCCGCGATAAACTGCGTCGCCAGTTGCTCCGGGCCGCGCGCGGCTTTAGGAATGGCGGCTTCGGCCTCGACAAAATAACGCCGCGCATGCGCCCAACAGCCGAGGTGAATCGCACCCCGGCTGGCGGCAATGGCGTTATACACCTCATAGCCGTCGCTCATCAGTACCGCGCCGGGTTTGATGCCGTCATACAACGGCTGCGCATGCGTTCCGCCGCGCCCCGGCGTGTAGCTGAACAGCCGAATCGGCGGTCCGGAGCCGGTCATTTGTGCCCACAGATAGCTTTTGCTTTGCGCGGCTCGGCCGGATTCTTTGAGCACTTGAACCACGGTTTCGTCGCCCAGGATCAGATCGGCATCGAGCAGATGGTCGCGCAGCAAGTTGATGATGGGTTGCACTGCGTCGCCAACCCGCACCATGCTAGCCGCCAGCGTGTTGCGCGACAGATCGCCGCCGAAACGGCTCAACAGCGCGGCTTGCCGATACAGCGGCAGGCTATCCTGGTATTTGGCGGTGGCGACCCAGGCTAATGCCGTTTCGGTGAGTAAGCCTTTGGGGATGATGCGAACCGGTGCCGGCGTCACGCGAATGCTTTCATCGCAGCACGGGCAGGCATATTTGACGCGGTGATGTTGAATGACTCGCACCTGTTGCGGCACGATGTCGAGCTGCTCGCTGATTTCAGCGCCGATTTCCACCAGACGAGTACCGTCATGCGCACAGATGCGTTCGGCTTCCGCTAATTCATGGCGGACAATCTCGCGCGGCAGATGCGGGTCAAGCGGTTTGCGACCGCGTTTCTGGCGGCGGTGACCGGCCACCTCGACCGCTTCGGGCGTGGCTTCCTCGGCGATTGGAGCACCGTTCGGCGCCAACACTTCGGCTTCGTTCAGGAACAGGTCGCGCTGGGCCGGATTGGCCCGCGCCTCGGATTTTGCGGCATACAGCCTATGCAGAAAGGCATCCACACGTTCTTTCAATAAATCACGCTCGACCGTCACCAACCGCAGTTGACTCGCCAGCCGTTGCTGCTCGGCCAGCAAGGCTTGGTAGTCTTCGGTGGACAGCGTGATGGTGGGCGTCATGCCGTTATTTTACCGGCTTTACATCCGCGTTTCAGCCTACTTGGGTATAGGTTCGTGCCGGATGCGGCCGCATCGCGGCCAAGTCAATACCGGCTAACAACCAGTGGAGTTGCTCGACCGTCAACGTCACAACTGCTGCCTCTTTCGGCCAGTGAAAACGGTCGGCTTCCAGCCGCTTGAGCATCAACCAAAAACCGGTGCGGTCCCACAACAGCAGTTTGATCCGATCCCGCCGGCGATTGCTGAACACGTAGATGGCCGGCTCGAACGGATTCAAGCCTAATGCCTGCTCAACCAGCAGCGCTAAACCATTGATGGCCTTGCGGCCGTCGACCGGCTCGCGGTGCAGGTAGACCTTCAATCCTGCGTCGAAACGAAACATGGCAGCTCGGCCAACGCCTTCAAAATCACCGGCAGGTCGCTCAGCGCGACAGGCTGTAACGCGAGTTTAACGCCGTTGGGCAACTCCGCACTGAGCGCTGACTCAGCCGGTTTCTCTGCGCTCAGCGACTGAACGGGCACAAAAGCCGGCAACGTTAATGGACTGTTCGGATTCGGATGTCCTGTTTCTCGGTAATGCCCCATCCACTTGCGCAGCAGATTGGCATTGATACCGTATTGCAGAGCGATCTTGGCAACCGATGTGCCCGAATGCAAGCAAACTTTCACTAGCTCCCGCTTGGCTTCCGGATCATAAAGGCAACGGCCGTCTCGCCCGTGCCCCACGATTAATGGCCGCGATAATCGCGTGTTGTGCTCCTTCATAGGTGTCCACCTGATTATAAGTGGACACTATCTTCGTTCCTTTCGAG
>NZ_LUUK01000234.1 GCF_001644025.1 Methylomonas koyamae | reverse complement strand
CGGTCGGGCTGGCGATGGTGTTCAGTAACGGGAATGTTCCGGAAAGCGTCATGTCGTGATTGGGTTTCTTCGGATTACCGATGGCGGTCGTGTTGCGGTTCGATTAATGGGTGCGCTCGATAATGTATAAAGACAGCTCGCGCAGCAGATCGGCTTCGTCACCGAAACCGGCCAAACTTTCGACGGCTTGCTCGTGCAGCTCTTGGGCTTTTTGTTTGGCGCCGGCCATGCCCAGCAACGCGGGGTAGGTCGGTTTATCATTGTTCACATCCTTACCTTGGGTTTTGCCCAAGGTGGCGGTGTCGGCCTCGATGTCGAGTATGTCGTCCTTGACCTGAAACGACAGACCGATGCATTTAGCGTAATGATCCAGTTTCTTGGCGGCATCGGTCGCTAAATCCGGTTTGGAGAGCGCGGCCAGATTGACGCTCGCGCGAATCAGCGCCCCGGTTTTATGGATGTGCATGTTCTCCAGCTCGGGTAACGTCAGTTTACGGCCTACCGATCCCAAATCAATGGCTTGGCCGCCCACCATGCCTTGCGAACCGCTGGCGCGAGTCAACGCCGCGATCATCTTGACTCGGGCTTCCGCGCCGACCTTGATGGCGGCGTCGTTGGCCAACACGTCGAAGGCCAGCGCCTGCAAGGCGTCGCCGGCCAAAATCGCGGTGGCTTCGTCGAAGGCTTTATGGCAGGTCGGTTTGCCGCGGCGCAGGTCGTCGTCGTCCATGGCCGGCAGGTCGTCGTGAATTAGCGAATAAACGTGGATGAACTCGACCGCGCAAGCTTGGGCGTCCAAAGCGTCCTCGGCAATGCCCAATGCTTGACCGGTTGCGTAAGTTAATAGCGGGCGGGTCCGTTTGCCGCCATCCAACACGGAATAACGCATGGCTTGATGCAAAGTTTGCGGCAGAATATTTTCGCCCGGTAGTCGAACGTCCAGAGCGCGTTCCACGCGATTTTGACAGGCGGTCAGGTAGTCTTTCAGTTTACTCATCGGTGAATGGCTCCAGGGTTTGTTGGCCGTTTTTTTCTAATAGGATGTGCACTTTTTGCTCGGCGTCCTGCAAGGCTTGCTGGCAGGTGCGGGTGAGCTTGATGCCGCGCTCGAACGACTTTAACGATTCTTCCAAAGAGATGTCGCCGCGCTCCATTTGCTCGACCAATTTCTCCAGTTCTTCCATCGCTTCCTCAAATTGGGATGCGCTTTTGCGTCTCGACATATAATGCGCTGATGTGCTCGAAAAAATGACCGAGCATTATAGTATGAATTAACCGCCATTTGATGAGTAACGATGACCCAAGAATATAACGCCGCCGCGATTGAGGTGCTGAGCGGCTTGGACCCGGTGCGCAAGCGCCCCGGCATGTACACCGATACCACCCGGCCCAACCATCTGGTGCAGGAGGTGGTCGATAACAGCGTCGACGAGGCTCTAGCCGGACACGCCGACAGTATCGAAGTATCCCTATACAAAGACGGTTCGGTTAAGGTGATCGACAACGGTCGCGGCATGCCGGTCGATATTCACCCAGAGCAAGGCATGCCGGGCGTGGAGGTGATCCTGACTCAGTTACATGCCGGCGGTAAGTTTTCCAATAAGAATTACCAGTTCTCCGGCGGCTTGCACGGGGTCGGTGTTTCGGTGGTCAACGCGCTGTCCGAGAAATTGTTGGTCGAGATCAAGCGCGGCGGCGGTATCTATCAAATGGAATTCGCCGGCGGCGACAAGGTCGGCGAACTGCAGCAGACCGGTACGGTCGGCAAGAACAATACCGGCACCAGCGTACACTTTTGGCCGGACGGCAAATATTTCGATTCCAACCGAGTCTCGGTCAGCAAGTTAAAGCACGTATTGCGGGCGAAGGCGGTGCTGTGTCCGGGGCTGAAAATCGTGTTGGTGTCCGAGCTCAGCGATGAACGCATCGAATGGTGTTACCAGAACGGTTTGCAAGAGTATTTGTTGGACAGGGTCGGCGACGCCGAGATCTTTCCGCAACCGCCGTTCATGGCTAAGATGGCCGCCAGCACCGAAGCGGTGGAATGGGGTATCGTCTGGACGCCCGACAGCCTGCCGGAAGCCGTTGCCGAGAGTTATGTCAATCTGGTGCCGACCGCGCAAGGCGGTACCCACGTCAACGGATTACGCGCCGGTCTGACCGAGGCGATCCGTGAGTTTCTGGATTTTCGTAATTTGCTGCCGCGCAGCGTCAAAGTCGCGCCTGAAGACGTCTGGGAAAATTGTCATTTTGTGTTGTCGGTAAAACTCGAAGACCCGCAGTTTTCCGGCCAGACCAAGGAACGCTTGAGCTCGCGCGAGTGCGTGACCTTCGTTTCCGGCGTCGCCAAGGATACTTTCAGCTTGTGGCTAAACCAGCATCCCCAGGAAGGCGAGAAAATCGCCGAGATCATTCTCGCCAGCGCCCAGAAGCGCTTGCGAGCCGGCAAGAAGATCGTCCGCAAGAAAATCACCAGCGGTCCGGCCTTGCCCGGTAAATTGGCCGATTGTTCGGGGCAGGATCTCAGTCGAACCGAACTGTTTCTGGTCGAGGGCGATTCGGCCGGCGGCTCGGCCAAACAAGCTCGCGACCGCGAGTTTCAGGCCATCATGCCGTTGCGCGGCAAGATTCTAAATACTTGGGAGGTCGATTCCGGCGAAGTGATGGCTTCTCAAGAAGTCCACGATATCGCCGTCGCCTTGGGTATAGAGCCGGACAGTAACGATTTGCAAAACCTGCGCTACGGCAAGGTCTGTATATTGGCGGACGCCGATTCCGACGGCAACCACATCGCGACCTTGATCTGCGCGCTGTTTTATCAGCATTTTAGGGCCTTGGTCGATGCCGGTCACGTATTCGTGGCGATGCCGCCGCTTTACCGGATCGACGTTGGTAAAAAGGTGTTTTATGCATTGGACGAATCCGAACGCCTGGGGGTATTGGCGCGCATCGAAGCCGAAAAATTGACCGGCAAGGTCAATATTCAGCGCTTCAAGGGCTTGGGCGAAATGAACCCGTCCCAATTGCGGGAAACCACGATGAATCCGGACACTCGCCGACTAGTACAATTGACCGTCGCGGAAAACGACAATACCCGCGAGCAGATGGATTTGCTGTTAGCCAAAAAACGTGCCAGCGACCGTAAGAGTTGGCTGGAAGACAAAGGCAATTTGGCTGACGTATAACCGCGCCCAACAGGACTGAAATCATGATAGAACTCGGCAAACTCAATACTTTAAGCATCGTCAGCCATCGCGATGATCAATGCTATCTCGATGGCGGCGAATGGGGCGAAATCGCGTTGGCCGACTCCGGCGGGGCGGCTGGTAAGCCGGTCGGCGATCGCCTAACGGTTTTCGTCTATATAGACGGCAAGAATCAAGTCGTTGCCACCTCGCAAACGCCTAAGGCGCAAGCCGGCGAAGTCGCTTGGCTGAAAGTGGTATCGCTGAGTCACGCCGGCGCGTTTTTGGATTGGGGTTTGCCCAAGGATTTGCTGTTACCGTTCAGCGAGCAAAAAGGTAAGGTGATCGAAGGGCGTTTCTGCCTGGTGCGGCTGTTTCTGGATGAAGATAATCGGATTGCGGCGTCGATGCGTCTGGACGATTTTATCCAAGATGAGGCGTTTTATTATCAGGACGGCCAGGCGGTGGAGTTGATCATCGCCGAGCATACCGAACTGGGTTTTAAGGCCGTTGTCGATCACAAATACTGGGGTGTTTTATATAAAAGCGAGGTGTTCCAGCCGTTGAAAAAAGGCCAGAAGCTGGCCGGCTTCATCAAAAAGATACGGCCGGATCGACGGTTGGATCTGATTTTAACGCAAGCTAAATACGGCGAGAAAGTCGATAGCACCTCGCAAAAAATCTTGGATATCTTGGCGGAGCGCGGCGGTTATATCGCGTTGACCGACAAAAGCGACCCGCAATTGATTTACGACACCTTTGGCGTCAGTAAGAAGGTGTTCAAGCAGGCTATCGGCGGCTTGTACAAGCAACGCCGAATAGTGCTGGAGTCGGATGGGATCAGACTGGCCTGAGGCCTAGCCAACGGGGTGACGCCGGACGGAGTTGCCCGCCCGGCAGCAAACAGAGCTGTGGGACCGGCTCTAAACAGCGCTCGCGGTGCCTTAGGCTTAGGTCGAAGGATGGGCGGTTTCTACGATGACCTTGAGCTTGGTGCCGGGTTTTATATCGGCCTTGTTTTTAGGGACATTGTTCCACTTGCGCAGCTCGGTGACGGCGACGTTAAATTTCTTGGAAATTTGCGCCAGGGTGTCGCCCGATTTAACCGTGTAGCTGATTTGCTTGAATGCCGGTGCCGCCGAAGCGACAGTAATATCGCCGCCTTTTTTGACGGTGATTTTTTGACCAGGCTTCAGAACCGCTTTTTTCGGCAGTTTGTTCCAATTGACGATGTCGTCTCTGTCCACGCCTAAATGTTGCGCGACGCTCCACAGCGTATCGCCTTTCTTGACCGTGTAGATTTGCTTGCTCGGCGCGGCTTGGGTTGGCGCCGAAGGTTGCGTGGCGGCTAGGTTGCCGGTCGGTTCGTCGCGCAAGGCTTTGTAAGAGGTCGGTATCAGCAATACCTTGCCGTCGGCGACCGTTTCGCCGTCCAGGTGATTGACTTGCATGATCTCGTCCACCGACGTGTTGTGTTTCTTGGCGATGACTTTCAAGCTTTCGCGGTGGCCCACGGTATGGTGCATCCATTTGATGCGCTCTTCGTGGGGCAATTCCGCCAGCTTTTCCTTGAAGGCCGGGGCTTTGTCGACCGGAATCAGTAAACGGTGCGGACCTTCCGGATCGGTGCTCCAGCGGTTGAACCCCGGATTCAGCTTGAAGAAATGGTCCATCGGCAATTGCGCCAGTTCGGCGGCCTTGCCCAAATCCAGTTGCGATTTGATATCGACCAGTTCGAAGTAGGGTTCGTTGGGGAATTGCTGCAAACTGACGTTGTATTTCTCGGGGTTGGCGAAGATCTTGGCGATGGCCAGAAGCCGGGGCACGTAGGCGGAGGTTTCGTTGTTCAGGTCCAGCGACCAGAAGTCGGTGGGTTGGCCTCGATCGAGATTGCGATCTATCGCGTTTTTGATATTGCCTTTGCCGGCGTTATACGAGGCCAGTGCCAATAGCCAATCGTTGTTGAACCACTCGCTGAGTTCCTTCAAGAAGGTCGCGGCAGCTTGGGTGGATTCTATGACGTCGCGGCGGCCGTCGAACCAGCTGTTTTGTTTCAGGCCGTAGAGTTTGCCGGTGGGCGGAATGAATTGCCACAGGCCCGAGGCTTGGGCTGGCGACATGGCGTCGGGTCGGAATGCGCTTTCGACGGCCGGTAACAGCGCCAGCTCGCCGGGAATGTTTTTGGCTTCGAGTTCGTTCAGGATGAAGTACAGATAAGGCTCGGCGCGTTGCTGTACCCGTGTCAGGTATTCCGGATTTCTCAGATACCAATTGACTTCGCGATCGATTCGGGCGTTATCGATCTCCGGTAACGCGTACAATGACAGCATCCGGTCCCAGATAGTCGAAAACTCCTTGGTTTCGCTCGGTGATTTTTCGTTACGGTTGGCTTGGCCGTTGCGGGTAAATATCGAGAACTTACTGCCGACGGCCTGGCCCAAATGGTCTTTTTTGGTGGACTGGCTACAGCCGGACAACAGCAGTATCGGCAGAATCAAAGACAGATGACAGGCTGTTTTTTTCGAAAATGAGCAGGGCATTGTCTGTACTCGCTAAAATAAAAAAATTAGATGCTAGCATGGCTTTCCCGATTAGCCAAAAAAACATGCTCTAAAACGGTTGGGGTAAATGAAGAGAGACTTTTTGTTCGCACTGTATCAGACGCCTAGGGGCAAGCTGTTGCAAAGCATGGAGGCGAGTTATTTGAAACGCTCGATCACGGTCAGTTGTAAGCAGACGCAATTGCAGATCGGCGGATTGGGTTGGGAACGGGACTTCGTGGATTGCTCGCTCTACCAAAATTATTTAATTCTGGATGCCAAGCGTCTTGGTAGCGCCGAGGCGTTAAAGGTAACCGCCAAGGCCTACAGCTTGCCGATACAGACAGAGTCGATGGACTTGGTGATATTGCCTCATTTGCTGGAATTCGATGCCCAGCGTTTTCGAACCCTGCGGGAAGTGAATAGAGTGCTAAAACCGGGCGGTGAGTTGGTAATGCTGAATTTCAATCCGTTCAGCCCGTCGGTGCGCTTTCAATTCGTTTGGGACCGCAAACTGGCCGATTCCTGGCGCGCGCATTTCATCAGCCGCGCCCGGCTGTTGGACTGGCTGAAACTGCTGAATTTCGAAGTTTTGAACACCGTGGAATTTGGCTTAGACCGTTTTACGATCACCCACGGCCAATTTCGGACCGGTTATCCTTCGTTGCTGACGATGGCTTACGGTGTCAAGGTTGTGAAGCGTCAGTATTCGCTGATTCCGTTGGCGGCGGAATTTAAGCGCAAAGCCGGTTTGGCGACCGCCGGAGTGGGCGTCGAAAATCGATTACCGAATTACTAAAACAAATTAAATCATGAGCGAGTTAGTTGAAATCTATACCGACGGCGCTTGTCGCGGCAATCCCGGTCCGGGCGGTTGGGGGGTTTGTCTCCACTACAAAGGCAAGCAGAAACTGCTGCACGGCGGCGACCCGGAAACCACCAATAACCGGATGGAGTTGATGGCGGCGATTCAGGCCCTGGAAGCGTTGACGCACGCTTGCAACGTGCGTTTGCATACCGATTCCAAATACGTGTTGCAGGGTATTACCGAATGGATGGTCAATTGGAAGAAGCGGTCCTGGAAAACCTCGGCCAATCAAGCGGTCAAAAACGAGGATTTGTGGCGGAGGCTCGACGCGGCGATCCAACGCCATCGCATCGATTGGGTATGGGTGAAGGGCCACTCCGGCAACGACGGCAACGAGCGGGCGGACCGCTTGGCCAACCAAGGCATCGACGAACTCAAGCGCCGATGAATGCCGTCGGGCTATCGGATGCGGTGGGCTTGGTGGCCGGCGACGATGGCCGGCATACGGCCCCCGATGCGGAAGTCGTGTCCGTCGCTTGGTCGGTTTACATTGTGTTGTGCCAGGACGGCAGTTTGTATACCGGAATCAGCACCGACGTGGCGCGCCGCTTCGACGAACATCGGAGCGGGCGCGGCGCTAAGTTTTTTCGGAGTCGAATTCCGCTCGCGGTTGCCTATCGCGAAGCCGGACACGACCGCGCCTCGGCGTCTCGGCGGGAGGCCGAGATCAAGAAGCTGTCCAAGCGGCGGAAGCTGGCACTGATCGAAGCGGCGGGCGGGCGTGAAACGCTGTAAACCGCTGGGATTGGTAGCCTAGCCGATACCTGGTCCGGTTGCCGGTCGTTATTTAGGCGCCTTGTACGGCCACGGCGATTCGGATTTGTAGCCGTCGGTCAAAGTCTTCAAAAACGCCACCAAATCGTCGACTTCCTTTTTCTTCAGGTTCAATGCGCCGAGCTCGGCATGGTTGACGTTGGTATTTTCCTCGGGAGCCGGCCAACACTTTTTCGACAAAGCGGTCGCTTCCAGCGTTAACGTATTCCCGCAACGTTTTTTGATGTCGCGGTTGCTGTACAACTCAACCGCGCCTCGCAGGGTTTTGAAATAGCCGTTGTGCATATAGGGTCCGGTGACCGCGACATTGCGCAGGGTCGGCACTTTGATTTTGCCGAGTTCGGCGTTGAGGTGCAGGCGGCCGCCCAGGCCCTCGTCGATGAAGGTCGCGCCTTCCGGGTTCAATTCCGCGCCCAAGGTATAAAACAAGTTCGCCGGGTTCTTCGGCACGCCGAGGTTATCGTAACTGTGGTCGGTGAATAGCGGCGGAGTGCCGTCGGCCAGTGGGCGATTGGGGTGGCAGGCCGCGCAATTGCCTTTGTTGCCGGCTTCAAAGAGTTGCAAGCCGCGTTTTTCCTGAGCAGTGAATTTGGCTTTGCCGAATAAGTAAAAGTCGTACTTGGACGTAAAGCGGTTGAATACCGGACTGCGCTCGAACTCGGCAATCGCGTCGGCGATCCTGTCGTAGGCGAGGTCGACGTCGTCCAGCGCACCGTTGCCGTAAACGGTGTCGAACATCGCGGCATACGCGGCGGAGCGGACCTTGGACACGACCGTAGCGCTATCGGGGTTGGCCATTTCCACGGGGTTTAAAAACGGCCCCTTGGCTTGGTCTTCCAGCGTCGCGGCTCGGCCGTCCAGGAATTGGCCGCCGAGGTAAAGACCCGAGGCGCGGTCGTAATAAAACGCCGGGGCGTAACCGGAATACATCGCGGTCGGCGTGTTCCGGTTGCCCTGCAAATTGCTCAGTACGCCTTGCGATGTCGGCGAGTTTTTGTCCGGGTCGGTAAAGGCGAACGCCGGATCGTGGCAGGTAGCGCAGGCCTGGCCGGCCGGTTCGGATAGATTGGTGTCGAAAAATAACTGTTGGCCCAGTTGCGCCTTGGTACTGAGATTGCCGGCACCAGGCAGAACCGGAACGTCGGCCCCGGCAGTCGCGGCGAAGCAAGCGGCGGCGAGGGTAGTAAGCAGCGAAAATAATTTCATGATCGTATCTCGTGGGGACCGTTTCGCGCGAGGCGAGTGCACCCGAGGCGGGGCGGATGTTGCTCAGGTCGCCGCCTCGTCGCTGTGGTTATTATTAATAGATAAAGCCGAAGCCTAGATTGAACTCGTCCCCGAACGGTACGCCGGCCGGGACCAGTTTTCGATCGCGGATGTTGCGGTAGTCGGCCTTGATGACGATATTGTCTATCGGTTTGTAGCTGAGGCCGGCTTGATAAATCCAACGATCGAGGCCGCTGCCTTTCTCGAAACCGCTAGCGACGGCGGCGACGGTGTCGTAACGCTCGACCCGGACGAATGGTGCGAGGTATTGGCTGCTTTCCTTCCAGACGAAGGGCATGATGTCGTGAGCGGCTTCCACATACCAGCCGAAGCTTTCCTTACCGATTGGGCCGTCGCCAGCGATAATCGGATTCAAGAATTCGGTGTTCTCGATACGGCTCCACGCCCCCAAGGCGCGCAGTTCCAGGCCGCGGTATTTGTATTGCAGATGGCCTTCGTAGAGTTGGGTGTAAAAATCCACGCCCTTGCCGTCGAAGTCGACCAAATTCTTTTGACTGCTGTTGCCTTGAAACGTCGATGCACCCACCATCAAGCCCGGCACAAAATTCGGCGAATAGTCCAGGCGGGCGGTGAAGGCAAAATCCTCGGCCTGGGCGTTGCTGCCGCCGCCTCTACCTTCCTTGATACCGATATTGGAGAAATTCGCGGCATTCAGGCCGTTGACGGCGTAGGCCCGATATTCCAGGCCCGGCAAGATCTCGCCGAACAGGCCGGCGCCCATTTCTCGCCAAGTGGACGGGATGATGTAGCGCTCGACGTCCGGGCGGTGATTGCCATGGTAGGTGGTCGGTTCGTGCATTTCGTTGATAAAGCCCATCGGCATCAACATCAATCCGGCACGGACGTTGTATTTGGGATTGAGCAGGAAATCGAGTTGCGAGAACTCGACGGAAATTTCGCCTTTTTCCTCGGCGCCCTCGCCGGTCGAGGCGTGTTCGAATTCGAATTCGTTGTTCAGAACGATCCAATCGTTGAATTTGTAGCCCAGGTAAATGACGGCGCGCTCCAGGTCGGCGGTGTCTTTGTTGGTGGCGCTGTCGCCGCGCGGATCGGCGTAATTGGTGTACATCGCTTCGCCGTAACCGCCGATTGAAATACCGCGATTGACCCGGTAGACGTTGGATGCGGCCGGACCCAGGCCGTACTGGCTCTTGTATTCGCGAGACTCAGGGATGAACAATTGGGTTTTCAGGCGTTCGACTTCGGTTGCCAGCACATCGGTTTTGCGTTCGAGTTCGCTGCGGGGTTCGGTCTTTCCGTTAACCGCCGGTGCGGATTGCACTGCCACTAGGGTGGTTTTTTGTTGTTCCTTCAATGTGTTGACTTCCTGCTGCAAGGCCTCGTTTTGGGCGGTTTTGGCCTTCAGCGCCTCGATTTCCTTTTGCTGTTGCTGAACGATTTTCCACATCTCCTCCATCGTGTTCGGTATTGGCGGAGCGGCATCGGCGGAACCGAGCGCCAAGCTGATTGCCCCAGCGAGGCATGCGGACGGTTTGAATTGTTTGCAAATGATCATCGGATAACCCCTTGATAGGATGTTGAGCAATAAGGTGAGTTTTCAAATAATAAATGCCAAGCATTCTCATTTGCAAGGAATATTACTAGGCCCCCTGTGGTAATTTACGAGCTACACTGGTTTGTCCGAGCGGGAAATGAGGCAAAAAAGATGGAGTAGGCTGACCGCTGGTGGACGATAAGGTTGGAAATGGTATCGGGAAAGGTTTGGCAAATCGGTTAGCTGTCTCTATCATAGCCACCCTTTATTTGCAGGAACCGTAGTGAATATTTTTAGCCTGATCAGATCATCAATAGCGTTGATTGCCCTGTTGACCGCCGCAAGTTCGGCGCTGGCGACGGTGTATTACAGCAAGGCGGAAGCGCTGAAGCTGGCCTTTGCGGAGGACGTCGGTGTCGAAGTGCTCTCGCTGTTTCCGACGCCGGAGCAGGTTACGGAAATCGAACGACTGGCTAAAGTTAAGCTCGATTCCAATCTGATTAGTCTGCATGTCGGTAAAAAACAGGGCCAGATTGTCGGGTACGCATTGATTGAGTCCCACACCGTAAGAACGCAGCCGGAAACTCTGTTACTGGTCTTGAACCCCGATGGCCGCTTACGCAACGTGTATACTCTGGCCTTCCATGAGCCGACCGAATACCAGCCGCCTGAACGTTGGTTCGCGCTATTGACTAACCGCAGCCTGGAAGATTTGAGCTTCGACAAAGAAGTTCAGGCCGTGGCCGGCGCCACCTTGAGCTCGCGGGCGGCGTTAAATAGCGCCAGAAAACTGGTCGCCATCTTCGAAGTCCTGTTGAAACCAGCAAAACCCTAATGCGATTTTTTGTGACCGGCGAACAAAACCGCCAATTGTTGATCAATTCCTTGATCCTGATGTTTTTGGCCTACGTGGCGCTGTTGTGGGTCAGTAACGGCTTGATGTATTTTCATAAGATGAGTTTGACCACCGACTCCGTCGTTACTTTCTATCTGGGTTCGGAAGAAGCCTTCACCCAGCCCAGAAGCTATCAAAGTCTGCTCGAAGTCACCCACTTTCATCTTTTTGCGATGGGCATGCTGGTGCTGACCTTAACGCATCTGATGCTGATGACCTCGTTACCGACTTTGTTGAAAGTGTGGTTAAGCGGCATCATTTACGCGGCGGCTTTGGCCGACGAAGCGGCCGGTTGGCTGGTCAGGTTTGTTGACCCACGTTTCGCCTATTTTAAGATTGCCGCGTTTCTTACCCTGGAAGCGTCGCTGCTGGCGCTGATCGTCATAGTCTCGATTTCGTTGATCCAGTCCCGACAGCGTATTCAGTAACGCGGAACGAATCCGGCCGGCTCAATCCACGCGCATTCTAAATTTCATTAACAGCGGGTAACTATGAACAAGCATTTACAATTGGTTAAGGAATTTCATCGTCAATTCGGCATTTCCCAACCCGATGACGGCGATTTAGCGCATCTGTCAGACATGGATATCGTCATGCGCCAGGCGCTGTTGTTGGATTGTGCCAGCCACACCTTCAAAGCGGTCGCTGGCGGTGACTTGCTGAAAATACTGGCGGGTTTGGTCGATTTGGCGTTCAATGCCTTGGCGGCGATTGCCTGCCGGGGTGACGAGGTGGTCACGGTGTCGGTCAATTGGCGCCAGGACGGCTCGGTATTGTCGTTGGTACGAGCCTTATCCGATAAAGTCCACCAGTGCGTCTCCGGTGAAACCGTGGACTACTCGGCCTTGTATGCGTTATGCGGGCATTTGGCGCAACGCTTCGTGAATGCCGATTTCGATCAGGCGTTTCAGTTGGTCCACGGTCATCTGATGGCCGGCCTGGACGATAGCCAACCGATCGATCTGAGTCCGGCATTGTTCGAATAAGGTAGAAGAGGGCCGCGATGCGCTATACATTGGGATTTGTCGGCATCGGCTTGATGGGTAGGCCGATGACCTTGCGCTTGCTGGATGCGGGGTTTACCGTGCGCGTCTGGAATCGCAGCCCGGAAAAGCTGAGCGACGTTGCCGCCGCCGGTGCGGCCGTGTGTGCCAGCGTTGCTGAGTTGGTCGCCAATTCCGATGTGATCTTGCTGTGTCTGGCCGATAGTGCCGCCGTGGAAAGCGTCGTGGCCCAAGGCGTCATCGCCGCCGGCAACGCCCAGAAATTGTTGATCGACCTGTCCAGCATTCATCCGGATGTTACCCGGCGCTTGGCCGCCGCGGTCAAGGCCGGTTGCGGCATGCGTTGGGTGGATGCGCCGGTGTCCGGCGGTACGGTCGGTGCCGAGGAGGGCAGTCTGGCGATCATGGCGGGCGGCGAAGCGGACGATATCGATGTCGCCCGGCAGGTGTTGCGACCACTTTACAGTCGCTTAACCCACATGGGGCCGGTCGGCAGCGGTCAGATTACCAAAATCTGTAATCAGATGATCGTCAGTTGCAACGTGCTGGTCATCGCCGAAATGATGGCGCTGGCTCGGGCGGCCGGGGTCGACGCCGAGCGGATTCCGCAAGCGCTGGCCGGCGGCTTCGCCGATTCCAAACCGCTGCAAATTGTCGGTCCGGAAATGGCGGAGAATCGTTTCGAGCCGGTGAAATGGCGGGTAGGCACGCTATTGAAAGACCTGACGATGGCGGCGGATATTGCCGGCCAAGCGGGTTCTGCGGTGCCGATGTCCGGTCTGGCCGCGCAACTGCTGCGGCTCCACGCCGGTCGCGGCTTTCTGAATCAAGATCCGGCGACCTTGATCAAACTTTACCGCGAGACTTGATTGGCGATGTTGCGTTTTTCGGCCAATCTCAGTTTGTTGTTCGACGAATACCCACTGCTCGAACGGTTCCAGGCCGCGCGCCGCGCCGGTTTCGACGCGGTCGAAATCCAGTTTCCCTACGATTTGCCGGCCGAAGCGATCGCCGACCAATTGCAGTATCATGATTTGCGCCTGGTGCTGTTCAATGTCGACGCGGCCACTTTGTTGCAGGGCGGCGAAGGCCTCGCGGCTGTACCGGAGCGCGTCGCCGAGTTTCGGCGAGCGGTGGCGCAAGCCTACCGTTACGCCCAAGTGTTGCGACCGGCGTTCGTCAACGTGTTGCCGGGCCGATGCTTGACGGCCGCGTGTCGTCCGGCGTATTGGCAAACCTTGCTGGATAATTTGCGATTCGCGGCCGACCAGTTTGCCGAATTGGGCGTCGAGACAGTGTTCGAGGTGATCAACACCTTCGACATGCCGGGCTTTTTGGTCGATAGCGGTCGGCAAATGTTGGACATCCTCGATCAAATCGGCCATTCGCATTTAAAAATGCAGTACGACATTTATCACATGACCCGGATGGGCGAGGATTGCGCGGCGTTTATCGCGGAACATGCCGAGCGTATCGGCCACATTCAGTTTGCCGACGTGCCGGGGCGCGCCGAGCCGGGGAGCGGAGCTATCGATTTTTCCGCCATGTTCGGCGCGATCGCCGGATCGGCCTATCGCGGTTGGCTCGGCGCCGAATACCGCCCGTCCGGCGCCACGGCCGACAGTTTAGCTTGGCTGCCGGCATCGACGGTATAATCGATGGGATTTTCAATCCGGGGCAGCGCCATGACCGCACACAATTTTACGTTACATCATGCCAGTCTATTGGTGTCCGATACCGAACAGTCCTTGCGGTTTTACCGCGACGTTTTGGGTATGCCGCAGACCGAGCGACCGGACTTGCCGTTTCCGGGTGCATGGCTGCAGATCGGTGCCCAACAAATTCATCTACTGGAGCTGCCCAATCCCGATCCCATCAGCGGACGTGCGGCGCATGGCGGCCGAGATCGGCATGTGGCGATGCATGTCGATTCCATCGATGCCCTCAGGGAAAGTTTAGAGCGGGGCGGTATAGAATTCACATTGAGTATCTCTGGGCGTAAAGCCTTGTTTTGCCGGGACCGGGACGGCAACGCCCTGGAGTTTATCGAGCGTCCGTAACGATGTCCGGACGTTTGGTGTGGGCGGCGTTGTTGCTCTGTGGCTTGGCAATGCTATCGTTGTTGGCCGGTTTTTTGGCGATGCAAGCGGGCTTGGCTTTGCTAACCGGCTTGCTTTATCTGATAGGCGCCAAAATTTTATTGGTGGCCTTGGGCTTATGGGGTGGCCTAGGGCTATTCGGTTTGATTACAGAGGTCAGTCGCGATCTGCGGGCTTTTTGCAGCGAAACCGCGGCGGCTTTGCGGCGCGTCGCCGCGCTGGAACTGGCCAGGCGCGCAGCCGCGACTCGCCGGGCTTTGGAGTTCAAGCAGTTGCAATATCGGGCGGCCATGCGGCGCCGGCGCATCCTGGCGGCCGACGATCGCAAGCAGTTGCGGGAGTTGTCGGCGGCTGTCGAGTCGGAATTGTTGGCGGGCAAGGCTCTGTTGCCGGCCAAGCGTTTCAAAACGCTTAGGCGCGAATTGAAACATTGTCTACGCAGCGGCGACGTCGCGGGCATCCTTGCGGTCCGCGAGCAAGTCTGATGGCGGCGATCGGGCGCTGGCTGAGCGCGGCGCTTTCATTTTGGCGGCGGGCTAGCGACGATCAGCTTGATTGGCGTTTGGCGCGCCAAGACTTGGCCGCCGAATTGCGCCGAAATCAAGCCGTCGCGGAGCAGGCGCTAGCCGCCCAGCTGCGCAAACAGGCTCAGCAATTGGCCCACGAGTTGGCAGTGAACAAAGCGCGCAACGCCAACGAACTGGCGATGGTCAAGGTTCAATGCCAGCAGGATTTAAAGGACTACCGGCAATATCTGGAATCGTTGGACAAATTGAAAAACTCGCTACGCGCCAGTTACGCGCATTTGCCGGAGGCCGTGGCATTTACGATACATCACCACGCCAAGCAGTTGCTGAACAGGATGTGGGACAGTGACGAACCGGAGGAAAAATTACGGATGGAGATGGCTTTGTTGCAATTCATGGCGGCGGTGCACGAGGACAGCCGCGCCGCGTTGCAGCAGGAGACCAGCACCGCCGGCATGCCGCAACGCGCGTTGGCGTTTATCGATGCGGATCGCGAAGGTAAACCTCTGCCGGATTAATGCCTTCGACGGGTGGCGCGGGGGCGCTCAGATCGGTTGGAAATATTCCTCGATATCCTTGACGTGCTTCTTGTTCAACGCAAACATCACCACATGATCTCCTTCCGCGAACACGGTGTCGTGATGTACCGGAATCACTTCCTTCTCGCGAATTAGCGCGCCCAGAATCACGCCGTCGGGCAGATTGACCTGATCGACCCGTAGACCGACCACCGAAGAGGCGTTTTTACTGCGATGGGCGATCGCTTCGATGGCCTCGGCGCTGCCGCCGCAAACCGAGCTGACGCCGACCACGTCGCCTTTGCGAACGTGTTTCAAGATGCCGCCTAGGGTTTCCAGCTTGGGTTGTATCGCCAAATCGATGTCGCTGCCGTCCAGCAATTTCAGGTAGGAGTTATTGTTGACCAAGCAGATGGCTTTCTTGGCGCCGAGCTTTTTCGCCAGCCCCGCCGAAATCAGGTTGATGCCGTCGTTATTGGTGATGGCGCAGAACAGATCGGTATCCTCGATCATTTCTTCCAGCAGCAGCGATTCGTCGGTGCAGTCGCCGTGCAAAATCATTGTGTTGCGCAAATCGTTGGCGATGTCCTTGGCGCGCTCGATGTTGTGTTCGATCACCTTGACGTGATAGTTGTTTTCCAGCGCTAACGCCAGACGTTTGCCGATGTGGCCGCCGCCGGCCAGCATGATGGATTTGATCGGCGATTCCAGTTTGTGTAAATCGATCAGTGTCTTACGGACCTTGTCGCGCGGGCAGACGAAAAACACCTCGTCGCCGGTGGCGATGACCGCTTCGCCGTTGACCGGAATCGCCTTGCCGTCACGAAAGATCGCGGCAACGCGGATCATACCGTCGGCCAGTTTTTCCTTGACCGCCTGGATGCGCTTGCCGGTCAAAAAGCCGGTGGCGACTACCTTGATCGAAAACAACCGCACCAAACCGTCGGCGAATTCGGAGACGTGCAGCGCGCCCGGAAATTTGATCAGGTTGCGAATGGCTTCGGTGACTACTTGTTCCGGACTGATGACGATATCGATAGGAATACCGTTAGGTTGGAACAGTTCGGGGTGGGTCAGAAAATCGATGGCCCTTACCCTGGCGATGGTTTTCGGCTTGCTGTACAGCGTATTGATTACCTGGCAGGCCAGCATATTGGTTTCGTCTCGGTCGGTCACCGCGATGACCATGTCGGCATCGCGAATCCCGGATTGCTCCAGAACGCTGGGATGCGTGGCGTTGCCTTCGACAGTGGCGATGTCCAGGCGCGCTTTAAGGGCCGTCAGCAAGTGCGATTTTTGATCGATGACCACGATGTCGTTTTCTTCGCTGGCGAGAGCGCCGGCTACCGATGAGCCGGTGACGCCGGCGCCGAGTATCACAATTTTCATACGGAGGAGGCGTGCCGGAAAATGGGTGGCGAGGTGGGAAAGTGAAGGAGAGAAATTATACCTGCATTGCCTGGCTTGTCCATGTTCCAGCGGTTTTGGCGTCGGTGGCATGGGCTTGTTTTCTAGTCAGCGCCCCCCCATAACGTTATAATCGCAAACTTTGGTTCACTCTAATACTGGAATTATCATGCTGGGGAAGCTGGTTAAAATGGTAGTTGGCAGCCGGAACGACAGGCTGATCAAGAAAAAGCGCAGAATAGTCAAGAAGATTAATGCGTTGGCCGCCGAATACGAAACACTGTCCGATGCCGCGTTAACCGCTAAGACTCAGGAATTCCGCGATCGCCTGGCACGGGGCGAAAAACTGGACCAACTATTGCCGGAAGCCTTCGCCACGGTGCGCGAAGCGTCCTCCCGGGTGTTCGGCATGCGCCATTTCGACGTGCAGTTGATCGGCGGTATGGTGTTGAATTCCGGCAAGATCGCCGAGATGAAAACCGGTGAAGGTAAAACCCTGATGGCCACGCTCGCGGCCTATCTTAACGCCTTGCCCGGCCGCGGCGTTCACGTCGTGACCGTCAACGACTATCTGGCGCGCCGCGACGCCGAATGGATGGGTAAGCTTTACGGTTTTCTGGGTTTGAGCACCGGCGTGATCGTTAGCGACTTAAACCACGAACAACGCCAAGCCGCATACGCCGCCGATATTACCTACGGTACCAATAACGAATTCGGCTTCGACTACTTGCGCGACAACATGTCGTTCAGTCTGGAGCAAAAAGTTCAGCGCGACCTGAATTTCGCGATCGTCGACGAGGTCGATTCGATCCTGATCGACGAAGCCAGAACGCCGCTGATCATCTCCGGGCAGGCCGAGGGCAATACCGACGTCTATTTGAAGACCAACGCGATCATCCCACTGCTGACCAAACAGGAAAAATCCGAAGATCCGGAATTGCAAGACAAAATGCCGGGCGATTATGCGGTGGACGAGAAATCGCGGCAGATACACCTGACTGAAGCCGGCTACGAAAAAGTCGAGCGTTTGTTGGTCGAGCATGGCTTGATCGAGGCCGGTTCCTCGCTATACGACGCGGCCAACATTCGTTTGATGCACTACCTGAATGCCTCGTTGCGGGCGCATATTTTGTTTCAGCGCGATGTCGATTACGTCGTTAAAAACGATCAAGTCATCATTGTCGACGAATTCACCGGGCGCATGATGACCGGCCGGCGCTGGTCGGACGGCTTGCATCAAGCGGTCGAAGCCAAGGAACGCGTTACCATTCAAAACGAGAACCAGACATTGGCCTCGATTACCTTCCAAAACTATTTCCGCCTGTACAACAAGCTGTCCGGGATGACCGGTACCGCGGATACCGAAGCGTTCGAGCTGAACAAAATTTACGGCTTGGAAGTTGTCGTTATCCCGACCCATAGACCGATGATCCGTAAAGACATGGGCGATTTGGTGTACTTGTCGGCGCGGGAAAAATACAACGCGGTCATCGAAGACATTAAGGATTGCGTCAAACGCGGTCAGCCGGTGCTGGTCGGCACCACGTCGATCGAAAACTCCGAGCGGATTTCGGCGATGCTGAAGCAACAAGGCATCCAGCACGAAGTCTTGAATGCCAAACAGCATGAGCGCGAGGCCCATATCATCGAGTTGGCGGGTATGCCGGGCGCGGTGACGATTGCCACCAACATGGCCGGTCGCGGTACCGACATCGTGTTGGGCGGTAATTTGAACGCCGAGCTGGCGACCTTGGGCGAAGACGCCAGCGACGATGCCAAGGAACAGGTGCGAGGTGCGTGGTTGGATCGCCATGAAAAAGTGTTGGCGTCCGGCGGTTTACACGTGATCGGTTCCGAACGCCACGAGTCGCGGCGGATCGATAACCAGTTGCGCGGTCGTTCCGGTCGGCAGGGCGATCCGGGTTCAACCCGGTTTTATTTGTCGTTGGAAGACGATTTGATGCGGATTTTCGCATCTGAGCGGGTAGCCGGCCTGATGCAGAAGTTGGGCATGCAGGAAGGCGAAGCGATCGAGCATCCCTGGGTGACTCGGTCGATCGAGAGCGCCCAGCGCAAGGTGGAAAACCGCAACTTCGATATTCGTAAGGAAATTTTGGCCTACGACGATGTCGCCAACGATCAACGCAAAGTGATCTATTCGCAGCGCAACGAGTTGATGGCCGCCGAGGATATCAGCGACATCGTGGCGGCGATACGCGCGGATGTGCTCAACGACGCGGTGACCCAGTTCGTGCCGCCGAAAACGATGGAAGAACAATGGGATATTCGCGGTCTGGAACAGCATTTATCGCAGGATTTTAACCTGAGCATGCCGTTGGTCGAGATGATGGCGCGGGACAAAACCTTGAACGAAGCCAAGCTGCGGCATTTGGTCGTCGAGAAAGCCGAGCAGGAAGCCAAGGCCAAGGAAGACAGTATCGGCGCTTCCGTGATGCGTCACTTCGAAAAATCGGTGATGCTGCAAGTCCTCGACAACAGTTGGAAGGAGCATTTGGCGGCGATGGACCAACTGCGCCAAGGCATACATTTCCGCGGTTACGCGCAAAAGGACCCCAAGCAGGAGTACAAGCGCGAGTCCTTCCAAATGTTTACCAGCTTGTTGAATCACATCAAACAGGAAGTCGTGACTATACTCTGCAAGGTGCAGGTCAGTCGCGAGGAAGATGTCGAAGCGATCGATCAACAACGCCAAGCGCCGCAGGAAATGCATTACGAACATGCCGAGGCTTCGTCGCTTTTCGAATCCGGCGACGAAACGGCCGAGCCGGCCGACGAGAATGGGGTACCGTTTGTACGCGGTGATCGTAAGGTCGGTCGTAACGATCCGTGCCCTTGCGGTTCGGGTAAAAAGTACAAGCAGTGTCACGGTAAGCTGAGCTGATCGGGTTGACGGGCGGCTCCGCCAGTCGCCCGACTCAAGTCGTCCGGTTTTGAGCGGATCGGATTGTTTGCCCGGCTTGCCGGGAGTGTATCGTCATCCATGTTTGCGCTATGGCTTCCAGAGATTCATTGTTTTACAGGGTAATCACGATGCCGCATAGAGTTTTTCATAAGAGCAATCCCGCTTCCGACATCACCAAGCTGCCCAAGTTGGGGATGGAAAAGAAGCATTTCATCTCCGATTTCAAACACTATTACAGCCATCGGTTGGGGCGAGACGAAAATTGCCGTTCGCCGCACTATGCCTACGAGGCTTTGTCGTTGACCATCAGCGACAGGTTGGTCGAGCGCTGGAAAAAAACTTACAACGTCTACCGCGATTCGGATTGCAAGAAGGCCTTTTATCTGTCGATGGAGTTTCTGATCGGCCGGTCCCTGAGCAACGCGATGCTGAATTTGGGCGTGGACGACGTGGTTACTCAAGCGCTATACGATCTCGGTTTGGAAGCCGAGGAACTGGTGGAGAGCGAGCCGGACGCCGGTTTGGGTAACGGGGGCTTGGGTCGGCTGGCGGCCTGTTTCATCGACAGTTGCGCGACTTTACAGTTGCCGGTCACCGGTTACGGGCTGCGTTACGAATACGGGATGTTTACCCAACAGATCGTCAATGGCGAGCAGGTCGAGCGGCCGGACCACTGGCTGCGGATGGGCAACGTTTGGGAGATCGAACGTCCGGAATACATGCATCGGATCAAATTCGGCGGCCGGACTCAAAGTCACATTGACGAACACGGCAATCGGCGTACCAGTTGGATAGAAACGCACGATATTCTGGCCATGCCTTACGACACGCCGGTACCTGGCTACAAGAACGGTACCGTCAATACTTTGCGGCTTTGGAAGGCAATCGCCACCGAAGAGTTTAATCTGCAGGAATTCAACGCCGGCGACTATGCCGAGGCGGTCGCTCAGAAGGTCACCGCCGAGAACATCACGATGGTGTTGTACCCCAACGATGCCAACGAAAACGGCAAGGCGCTACGCCTGCAACAACAATACCTGCTGGCATCCGCCAGTTTGCAGGACGTGATCGCAAACTGGGTCGGGCGGCACGGCAACAATTTCTCGAAGTTTTCCGAAAAGAATTGTTTTCAACTAAACGATACCCATCCCAGTATCGCGGTTGCCGAATTGATGCGTCTGCTGATGGATATCCATGGGTTGTCCTGGCGCGATGCCTGGAATATCACCCGCAACACGATGGCCTACACCAATCACACGCTGTTGCCGGAAGCCTTGGAAAAATGGTCGGTCAATCTGATGCAAAGTTTGTTGCCGAGGTTGTTGGAGATCATCTACGAGATCAACGCGCATTTCCTGGCCGAAGTGTCGGCGCGTTGGCCGGGCGACGGCGAGCGCATGGCGAGAATGTCCATCATCGAAGAAGGCCCGACGAAAATGGTGCGCATGGCCTATTTGGCGATCGTCGGGAGTTTTTCAGTCAACGGTGTGGCCGAATTGCATTCCAAATTGCTGAAGGAAGGCTTGTTCCGGGATTTCTACGAACTGTGGCCAGGCAAATTCAACAACAAAACCAACGGCGTCACACCGAGGCGTTGGCTGGCCGGTTGCAATCCCGAATTGGCGGAATTCATCACCGAAACCATCGGCGATGCCTGGATCACCGATTTGTCGCAATTGGCCGAGCTCAAACCCTATGCCGACGATGCGGCATTTCGTAAAAAATGGTACGAATTGAATCGGGCGAGCAAGCAACGTTTGGTGGATTTCAAGAAATTCGAGTACGACATCGATATCAACGTCGATGCCTTGTTCGACGTGCAGGTCAAGCGGATCCACGAGTACAAGCGGCAAGTCCTGAACGTGCTGCATGTGATTCATCTCTACGACCGGATCAAGCGCGGCGACACCGACAACTGGGTGCCGCGTTGCGTGTTGATCGGCGGCAAGGCGGCGCCGGGCTATGCGATGGCGAAGAAAATCATCAAGTTCATCAACAATGTCTCGCATGTGATCAACAACGATCCGGATGTCGGCGACAAGTTGAAACTGGTGTTTTTGCCCAACTATTGCGTCTCGGCGATGGAAAAGATTTGTCCCGGCGCGGACTTGTCCGAGCAAATTTCGACGGCCGGCAAAGAAGCATCCGGTACCGGCAATATGAAATTCATGATGAACGGCGCGTTGACGATAGGCACGTTGGACGGCGCGAACATCGAAATCCGCGAGGAAGTCGGCGAGGAGAACTTTTTTCTGTTCGGCTTGACCGAAGCCGAGGTGGAAGCGTTGCGGGGTCATTACGACCCGGAGGCGTACATCCGTGACGATAACGATCTGCAGCGGGTCATGTATTTATTGGAATGCGGCCATTTCAATCGCTTCGAGCCGGGTATGTTCGACGACATTATCGCGTCGATTAAAAGTCCCAACGACCCCTGGATGACCCTTGCCGATTTCCGCAGCTACCTGGAAGCGCAGAAACGCGTCGACGCCGCGTACCGGGATCAAGAGCATTGGACGCGGATGAGCATTATCAACACCGCCGCCAGCGGCAAGTTTTCGACCGACCGGACCATCAGCGAATATAATCACGACATTTGGCACTTGACGCCGATCCAAGTCGAGGGATAGCCGGGCGGGCGATGCTGGATATCGTGCTGTTCGAACCGGAGATTCCCGCGAACACCGGTAATATTATCCGGCTATGCGCCAATACCGGTGCGCATCTGCACCTGATCCGGCCGCTGGGTTTTGAGCTGGACGACAAGCGCTTGCGCAGAGCCGGTTTGGATTATCACGAGTGGGTCAATATTCGTCAGCACGGCTCGTTGGCAGACTACTTGGAGCGCGGAAAGCCCAAACGTTTGTTCGCGTTTACGACCAAGGGCACCAATGTGTTTAGCCAAGTGCGCTATCAAGCCGGCGATGCCCTGTTGTTCGGGCCGGAAACGCGCGGATTGCCTCAGGAATTCCTGGAGAGTTTGCCGCCCGAGCAAAAGCTCTACTTGCCGATGCGGGCAGAGAGCCGTAGCCTGAATTTATCGAATACTGTCGCCGTGGCTTTGTATGAGGCCTGGCGACAATTGGGCTATCCGGAGGCCTTGCCGAAGGCACGTTGAAACGCCTCCATGTCAACCCTTCGCTAGCGGGCGATTGCGGTCCCGGATCCATTCGCTCCACGAGCCGGCATACAGCCGAGAACCGCCTAGTCCGGCGATTTCCATTGCCAACAGGTTGTGGCAAGCGGTCACGCCGGAGCCGCACATATGGACGACTTGTCGGGGCTCGATCGGACCGAGAATATCCTGGAATTGCGCTTTCAGATAATTGGCCGGTAAAAAAAAGCCTTTGCTATCCAGATTGGCCTGAAACGGCCGATTCCGCGCGCCCGGTACATGGCCAGCGACCGGGTCGATCGGTTCCTGCCGGCCCGCGAAGCGCTCAGGGGTTCTAGCGTCGATTAAAACGATTTCATGTTTGGCCAGACCGTCCCGAACCTTGTTCGCGTTCAGCCAACGGCTATCGTCAAGATAGCAACGAAACGTGCCGGAAATTGGTTTCGGCAATATCGTCGTTACCGGTTTGCCCTGGCGCCGCCAGTTTCGGTAATCGCCATCCAGCACCGCAACCCGGTCGTGTCCCATTGCGCGCAACAGCCACCACAACCGTCCGGCAAAGGCGCCGGAAGCGTCGTCATAAACCACGACTTGATGGCGGGCACTGACTCCCCAGGCAATCAGCTTTGCGGTCAGTGCCCGAAAGTCCGGTAATGGATGGCGGCCCGTATAATCTCGGATGGGCGCGGAGAGGTCTTGATTGAGATCCGCATAGCGGGCGCCTGGGATATGATGCTGGCGATAAGCCCGATGTCCAGCTTCCGGCTCGGCCAGCGAGAAGCGGCAGTCGACGATCAGCCAATTCGGGTCGTCTAGGTGGGTGCTTAGGGTGCCGGCCGAGACTAGCGTAGTGTAAGACATCGTTATACCTCCAGGATAATTTTTCCGATATGTTGAGAGCTTTCCATTCTGGCGTGGCCTTCCGCGGCGTTTGCCAGAGGATAGAGTGAGTCGATGACGGGTTTGATTCGGCCCGATTCAAGCAAGGGCCAGACTTGGCTCAGCAATTGTTGGGCAATCGCGGCTTTGAATTCATCGTCCCTTGCGCGTAAGGTAGAGCCGGCGATAGTCAGCCGCTTCATTAAGACCGCCGCCAAGTTGATCTCGGCCTTGGCGCCGGTTTGAATCGCGATCTGCAACAGGCGGCCGTCAGGCGCCAGCGCTTTCAGATTACGCGGAAAATAGTCGCCGCCGACGATGTCCAGTACCACGTCCACGCCCCGCCCCACGGTCAATTGCTTGCAGGTCTCGACAAAGTCGTGGTCACGATAATTGATTGCCGCTTCGGCGCCGAGTGTCATGCAAAAATCGCATTTCTCTCGGCTGCCGGCGGTGACGATCACTCTGGCACCAAGCGCACCGGCGAGTTGGATAGCTGTCGTGCCGATGCCGCTGCTACCGCCGTGGACCAATAAACATTCGCCGGAGCATAACTTGGCTCGGTCGAATAGATTGCTCCAGACCGTGAAAAAGGTTTCGGGAATCGCGGCGGCCTGCACATAGTCAAAGCCGGCCGGTATCGGTAGACAACAGATCGCACTGGCTATTGCGTATTCAGCGTAGCCGCCGCCGGTCAACAAGGCGCAAACGCTGTCCCCCGGTTTGGGAGAGACGACGTCCGAGCCGGTTTCAATCACCGTGCCGGCGACTTCCAGGCCTAAAATGGGGGATGCGCCTTCCGGTGGGGGGTATAAGCCGGCGCGCTGCGCGAGATCCGGGCGATTGACGCCGGCGGCGGAGACCTTGATCAGGACTTGGCCGTTGTCTGGCTTGGGCGTCGGCAATTCGGTTAAAGCGAGTTGACGAGCTTCGCCGGGAAGAATGGTGATCGCGCGCATCGGCGTCTGCGGTTGGGGAAGAGTGTCGTATTATATGCGGCCATTTCGAGTATTAGCGGATTTTCAGCGAGATCAACATGATAAAAGCGGGCATCGTAGGCGGCACCGGATATACAGGGGTCGAATTGTTAAGAATCCTGACATTGCATCCCGAGGTCGAGGTCGCGGCGGTGACATCGCGGGCCGATGCGGGCACGCGGGTCGACAAAGTCTATCCTAGTCTGCGCGGCTATTGCGATGTGGTCTTCACGCGACCGGAAATAGAAAACCTTCGCGACTGCGATGTAGTGTTTTTCGCGACGCCAAACGGAATCGCGATGACCATGGCAGAGGCTTTGCTCGCACTGGGCATCAAAGTGATCGATTTATCCGCCGACTTTCGACTGCAGGATAGTGCGGAATGGGAGCATTGGTACGGCGTCGAGCACGCCTGTCCGGAGCTGATCGGCGAAGCGGTTTACGCGCTGCCGGAAGTGAATCGCGCGGCGATACGCGCCGCCAGATTAATTGCCTGTCCGGGTTGTTATCCGACGGCCGTGCAGCTGGGATTTTTGCCGTTGCTGGAGCATGGGCTGGTTGATGTCGGTAATCTGATCGCCGACTGTAAATCCGGCGTTAGCGGTGCCGGTCGCAAGGCCGAGCTGTCCTCGCTGATGAGCGAGGCCGGCGAGAGCTTCAAAGCTTACGGCGTGGCGGGTCATCGGCATTTGCCGGAGATTCGTCAAGGCTTGCGGCGCGCCACGACCGAAGGGGTCGGCCTGACCTTCGTACCGCATCTGACGCCGATGATTCGCGGCATACACGCGACCTTGTACGC
Organism: Methylomonas koyamae; assembly: GCF_001644025.1. GTDB lineage: Bacteria > Pseudomonadota > Gammaproteobacteria > Methylococcales > Methylomonadaceae > Methylomonas > Methylomonas koyamae_A. The sequence goes on along the minus strand of NZ_LUUK01000234.1, from coordinate 5,531 downwards.
CAGATTGACCAAGTCGGTCGATTTGCAGAGCCTGTACGAAACTCGGTATCAAGATGAAAAATTTGTCGATGTGCTGCCGGCCGGCAGTCATGCCGATACGCGTAACGTCAGAGGCAGTAATCGCTGCCAGATCGCGGTTCATCAGCCACAGGGTGGCGATGTCGTCGTGATTCTGTCGGTCATCGATAACCTGGTTAAGGGCGCCTCCGGTCAGGCGGTGCAAGCGATGAATTTGACGATGGGTTTGGATGAGTTTATCGGATTGGAGTTGGTGCCGCTTTATCCGTAGTCTGTATGCCATGACAAACAAAAAGGCCCGTCCCAGCGGTTACTGGGGCGGGCCTTTTTGTTTCGGTGCCGAATAGCGATGGACGGGCTTAGGCTATTAGCAAATTTCCGCGAGTGTCTCTCATCCTGGCTCTAAAACCCAGCAAGCCCAGCGCAATCAATAGGGCGCTGGCGGGTTCCGGCACGCTGCCCGTAGTGGTGCTGACGATGCCTGAAACGGCGGACAATTTAAAGTAGTCGTTGCCGAAGCTTAATAATGAAGTCGAATCGCCTTTACCGGTTCCCGCGCTGGTCGTATAAGCGCTGATCAGCCAGTAACTGGAGGACACATTATCGGAATTGATCGCTTTAGCGGTGTTGGTCGAACCCATATTGTAATTACCGATGAAAGACCAACCGGCGCTGAGTAACTGAGCAAAGGTATGGTTGGCGATTGCGGCCGCCGCAGGCAAGGCGCCACCTACTAGAGAACCAGTGTAGGCCAGCACTGAAATGTCGGCATCTCCATTGATGTAGCCAACACTCAGGCTGTCGATATCGACACCGTTGGAGCCAAAATACAGCAACGCCGCGTCGACGTTTCCGTCAGGCGCGTAGTCGGTATATGACGACGCGCTGCCATCATTGTCGAACGCATGGTCCGGCTGGCTGCCGAGTGTGCCGTCGTTACTAGCGGCGGTCGCCCCTAAGCCGTAACCGGAATACAAAGCCAGGGTTGCCGCGGCAAAAGTTGATGCGGGTGTGGCTGAGGTGGACGACGTTGAAAATGCCGATACCGTTAGGTTAGGCGCGCCCGCCGCGGATGATGAGAATGCCTGACTGTTGCCAGAGGTCGGAGAGTAAGTTGGGTAGTTTGCCGTACAGCCATTTAAACAATTCGCCGTATTTAACAAATTCCAGGCGGTAGCGTGCGCGGAAAGTGGCGAAAGAATGAAGGCTGCCAGCACTAAGTATGTTCTAGTCATTTGGGGATCTCCGTATTTAGCAGGTGTGCTCGCCCGGTATTCTCTATAATTTCCGATATAGAAACACTGTACTGAAGGGTTAAAGCGGGAAGCGTCAATATTTTTACAGCAAGAAATGTGCGTATATTTGTTTTATATGTAATTTCAATTGCTTGGTATTGCTTGTTAGGGGCGGGGAACTGCGCGTGTAAAATAAGCCGACATGAGAGTTAGCGGTTGAGTTTTTCCAATAAAATCTTTGCTTTGTCGATCCCGTTAAATGATTGGCCACTATTCAAGGCTTCTTGCAACTCGGCCTTGGCTTCGTCATTCCGCTGCAGCATTTCTAACGCCGCAGCAATATGGTAACGAATTTCCGGGTCGCCGGATAAGCGAGAGTGTGCGTCGCGTAGGTAGCGAAGGCCTTTTTCCGGGTTCCCGGTATTGGCCAGAATCCATCCTAATGTGTCGTTTGCCGAAGGATGCTCGGGCGCCAATTTGACGGCGTTTTCCGCTAAAACCAGAGCTTTGGGATTGCCCAGATTGAAGTATACGTAGGCGAGATTGTTTAAAAACTGTGGTTCGTCCGGGAATTTTTTCAAGAGCTTATCGTACTGTTTTTCGGCGGCGGCAAATCTGCCGGCACGCATGTTTTCTTCAGCCAACGCAGCCAGCGGTACGTTATCTTCGGGGTGTTTTTCTAACCAGTTGCTCAGTAGACCGTAAGCTTCCGAGTTCCGGTCGGTTTGCTTCAACGCATCGAACAACTTCATCAATACTTGCGAGTTAGGCTCCAGATTGAAGCCTTCCTGAAAGTGCGTTACGGCTAATGCGTAATTTTTGTCATGCATCGCGATATCGCCCAACAAGGTGCGGGCGAAACTTCGGTTTGGGTACTGCTGACGTAAATTTTCGGCGCGGCTAAGCGCAAAAACCGGCTTTCCGTAGTTCAGCTCGGTTTCCACCAGCGCGATCTGCGATGGCAGATGTTTAGGGTCGGCCAGGACCGCTTTCTTTAACGTTTTGATGGCTTCATATTGGTCTTCGGCGTCCAATTGACGACGGGCGACTTTGTAGAGCAGTTTCGCGCTCAGTCTGGCTTGATCCGCCATGCGGATGTAAATTGCCAGCGCTCGATCTCGGCTATTGTTCGCCAAGTAGCAGCGCGCAAGCGCGTCCAGCACTTTATGGTCGTTTTTATCGATGAGTTCGGCGGCTTCGGCGATACTGACGGCTTCCGTGGTTTTGCCGGTGTGTAATTTGACTTCGATCAGCGCCAGTAGAACCGGTATGGACTTTTGATCGACTTTGCGGGCCTTGGCCAGCCAGGACTCCGCGCGTTCGGGATTCCCGGCGGCCAGTTCGATCAGCGCCAACTCCGTCATCAGCGTCACATTATCGGTTTGTTTATTTAGCAGGTTTTCCAGTCTGGATTTTGCAGCATCGAGTTTATTCTCGGCTGCATCCAATCGGCCCAAATTCACATAAGCGGCTACGAAATTAGGTTCCAGTTCGATCGCGCGTTCAAAACTTTGTCTGGCCTGTTTGTATTGTTTCGCGCTGACTTGGGCGGTGCCCATTAAGTTGATCAGTGTAATATTTTTCGGCGCTTGTTCAACCATGGCCTTTGCAACGCGTAGCGCGTTTGCGGATTCGCCCCGGCTGATATAAATCGACACTAAATGGGTTCCGGCCTGAGTATTGCCGGGGTTGTTTTTGAATGACGCTTCCAACTCTTCGGCGGCCATCTGCTCTTGCCCCATCGACAGCAGGTTTAAGCCGATTTCGGTGTGGATTTGCTCACCATCCGCGCTTAAAGCCGAAGCCTTCTCCAACATGGTGCTGGCCAAATCGTGTCTGCCGGTGCGCATATAGGCGCTTCCCAGTAAAAACATCAGGCGATAGTCCCGAGGATTTCGGACTAATACCGGTTTGAGTAGGGTAATCACTTGTTCAGGTTCGTTTTTCGCAAGCAGTGCCGATGCCAGCAATTTATAGCCACCGATTTGTTCCGGAAATTGGCGGACGTACAGCTGCAAATGGCTTACCGCGATATCGTAGCGCTGCAGGCCGAAGTTTACCAAGCCTGACAACATCAAGGTCTGCGCGTGGGCGGTTACTAGTTCCGGCTTTAGATTGACTAACGTATCCGCCGCGGTATTGAGTTCCTTGACCGACTCGTCGATTCGATTGTTGCGCGCCAGAATGACCGATCTTAGATAGTTGCCTCTTGGGTCGAACGAATAATGTTCCTTGACGTAGTCCAAATCTTGCAGGGCCTGATCGTCACGATGCTGATCCATCAGTATCCCTATGCGGGCCAGGCGGGCGTCAAGATGTTCCGGTTGGGCCGCCAAGGTGGCGTCGTATTCCGTCAACGCCCCATTTAGGTCTCCTTGAGAATGCTTGATCGAGCCTATAACGAAGCGTACGCCGGGATCGTCGGGCTTCATCTGCAGTGCCTTGTCCGTGGCGGTCCGCGCGCCGTCGATATCGCCGCGACGTAATAAGGTATTGGCGCGCCCAATCAGCGAGTCGATTTGTCCCGGATTGATTTGGCTGGCCATATCGTATTCGTTAAGGGCGGCGCTGAGTTCTCCCAATTGCACATAAGCGTGGCCTCGAAACAAGTGAAGGGTGGGTTGCAGATCCCGGCTGAATCGGCTGGGATCGATTTCCTTAATCAATTGATCGTATTTGAGCTGATACAAGTACAACTGCGCCAGTGGCTTAATGAGCAGGGCTTGATCGGCGCCCAATTGCTTGGCCTGAGTCAGTTGCACCTCGGCTTCCGACAGCGACTGTTGTTTGAGGTAGATTTCGCCCAATAAAATATGCGCGGCGACATAGTTGGGGTTTTCTTGCAGCGCATTTTTTAGGTCAATGATCGCTTCCGGTAAATTTTGATTCTGCTGTGCCTGAATCGCTTGCTCGTAAAATTGACCGGCTCGAATTTCGTCGGAAATAGCGGCTTGAAACGGCGACAAGGTCGAAGCAAGCAACAACGCGGCGGGAATCCGGCGTAACGGTGGGCGAATTTCGGGCGGATGCTTGTGCATGGCGTTATGACGGTGATTGGTTAGCTCCGATAGCATAGCCTGAAAGAGGTCCCGCCACCAGCCGTATCGCGCGATTGAATCGATACCCGTTCTATCGAACTTGCCAGACTGCGGGAGAGCGGCGCCAAAATCTTGGCGTGATGGTTTAAGTGTTTGAAAATATGTGTAAATTATTCATGGTCCGGTTTTTGCTTTTTGCCTGGCGTAACCACTAGGCGTCAAGATTATGGAGACTTTCAGCTATCACCAACAATGGCAAGCCGAACGTTTGACCGATGCGTTTCGGGCCTTCAATGCCTTGTCCGAAAATCTAGCCCAGTCCTATCAAGGGTTGGAAGAGCAAGTGACCGCCCTGAACCGCGAACTGGCGGCGGCGCGCGACGAACGCGTGAACACCTTGATCGAAAAGGAAAGACTGGCCAGCCGTTTGCAACAAATTCTGGCGGCGCTGCCTGCCGCGGTGATCGTGCTGAACCGAGAAGGGGTGGTGATCGATTGCAACGGCTACGCGGTCGATTTCCTCGGCGAGCCCTTATTGGGCGAGAGTTGGTGGCAAGTCGTTGGTCGCAGTCTTCAGCCGGTGTTCGATTCCCCGCACGAGAGGCAACTGCGTGACGGCCGTACCGTCAACATCACCTACAGCGCCTTGGGTAACGGCGCGGAGCAGCTGATTTTATTGTCCGACGTTACCGAATTGCGTTCCCTGCAGAATTTATTGGCCCGTCAAAAGCAATTGAGCGCGATGGGTGAGATGGTGGCCGGATTGGCCCATCAGGTGCGCACACCGCTATCGACCGCCATTCTGTACGCCTCGCAAATCAATACGCCGGGCTTGAGCGGCGAAAAGCGCCTGCAATTCTCCGCCAAGATACTGGAACGCCTGCACTATTTGGAAAGGCAGGTTAACGATATGCTGATTTTCGCCAAGCAAGGCCGAATGGCCATGCAGGACTTCGAGTTGCAAACCTTGTGGCTATTGTTGGCGGATAGTGCCGATGCGCTGACTTGCGATTTTACGCTCGAGGACCGATCCGGTATCGCACGTTTGACCGGGAACCAGGATGCATTGCTCGGCGCGTTGCTGAATCTGCTGACCAACGCCGTAGAGGCCGGAGCCCGGCGTGTCATTTTGACCGCGACGGCCGGAGAGGAGGGCGATTTGTCCATCGAAGTGGTCGACGATGGACCGGGTGTGCCCGAACCACGCCGGGAGCGCTTGTTCGAGCCGTTTTTCACGACC
>NZ_LUUK01000233.1 GCF_001644025.1 Methylomonas koyamae | reverse complement strand
ATGAGAAATCCCCCGGCTTAGCCGGGGAGACAGCAGGAGTTTGACATTTAGAGGAGTCCATCAGGAAACTCGAGAGCGTGAGCCGCCAAGCAAACGCAAGAGGAGAACCTGATGGACGAGAACGAAAGCTTAAGCCACTCGAAATGGGAGTGCAAATATCACGTTGTGTTTATTCCCAAGTGCCGTCGCCGAACGCTGTATAGGGCGTTGCGCAAGCATTTGGGCGAGGTGTTTCGAAGGTTAGCGAGCCAGAAAGAAAGCCGAATATTGGAAGGGCATTTGATGCCGGATCATGTGCATATGTCCGATGTTGATATCGATTCCACCGAAATATGCGGTGTCGCAGGTGATTGGCTACGTCAAAGGGAAGAGTGCGATTCACTTGGCCCGTGTTTATGGTGGAAAAAAGCGGAACTTTGTAGGTCAGCATTTCTGGGCGCGGGGGTATTTTGTTTCGACAGTGGGTCGGGATGAAACGATGATACGGGAGTATATCCGTCATCAAGAACAGGAAGACCAACGAGTCGAACAAATGAACCTTTGGCAATGAGTCGCCGCCTATTGGCGGCTAAAGTTAAAGGGCCGCGTCAGCGACCCTATTTACCGCTTTGAGCGGTTCACAACATAAAGCCCCCGGCTTTGCCGGGGGATATTTACTGTTTTGCCGAAGATTGCCTGGTGCAGCACCGTTTCGTTCAGCCAATAATTTCGGATCTTTACACCGATCGGCGCCGCCAATTCCACCAAGTCACGTTTCGCGGCTTGCTCCGGGTTGGGATTGCCGTAAACTACTTCGAGCTTGACGCCTTCCCGCGCCAGGTTTTCCGCCAACAGTTCGAATAACCTGAGCCGGTAGTGCGGCATGGTCGGGACGGCGATAACCACGTGATAGCGGTGCGAGTCGGGCATGATCGGTAATCCGTGGCGGAGAAGCATGGGGTTCGTCGAACTGATCGGTCGAACCAATTCGACCGCAATAATAGTGCTGTTCAACAGAGTCGTAAAATATGAGCGAAAATCTTCCGCCGTTAGCCAGCACCGTTCCGGAAGGGGCGATTCCCGAGATCGTCGCTGCGTTGGACCGGATTCAGAGTTGGCGCCGCGACATTCACGCCCACCCGGAATTGTGTTTCGAGGAGAGGCGTACCGCCGAGCTGGTGGCGGCCAAGTTGAGTGAATGGGGCATTCCAGTGTATAGGGGCTTGGGTAAGACCGGCGTGGTCGGCGTTCTCCAATCGGGCAGCGGCGATAGTGCGATCGGCCTGCGGGCCGACATGGATGCTTTGCCGATGCAAGAGCTCAATGGCTTTGCCCACGCCTCGCAATATCCAGGCAAGATGCACGCCTGCGGCCACGACGGCCATACTGCGATGTTGCTGGCCGCTGCGGAATATCTGGCGCGGCACCGCGATTTCGACGGCACCGTCTATCTGATTTTTCAGCCCGCCGAAGAAGGCGGCGGCGGTGCCGATGCGATGATCAAGGACGGTTTGTTCGAGCGCTTTCCGATGCGGGCGGTGTTCGGCATGCACAATTGGCCGGGCTTGGCGGTCGGCGAGTTCGCGGTCGGCGCGGGTCCGGTAATGGCGTCGATGAGCCGCTTTAAAGTCGTGGTGCACGGCAAGGGCTGCCACGCGGCGATGCCGCATTTGGGGCTGGACCCGGTTCCGGTCGCTGCTCAGTTGATTACCGCCTTCCAGACCATACTGACCCGCAACGCCAACCCGCTGGACAGCGGCGTGATCTCGGTGACGATGTTGAACGCCGGCGAGGCCACCAACATCATTGCCGATCGATGTGAACTGGCCGGTACGGTCAGGACTTTTTCCGCCGATTTGCTGGATATGATTCAAGTACGAATGGCGCAACTGACTGAGCATATTTGTCTGGCCCACGATATGCGCGGCGACTTCGAATTTCAGCGGCTGTATCCCGCCACGGTCAATGAGCCGGGCGCGGTCGAGCAAGCCAGGCAAGTCATGACTGATATGGTCGGCCAGCAGCGGGTGTTGCCGCAGGTGCCGACGATGGGCGCCGAAGACTTCGCATTCATGTTGCAAGTCTTGCCCGGTTGCTATTGCTTTCTGGGTAACGGCGACGGCGATCATCGCAGCGCCGGTCACGGTGCGGGACCTTGCTCGCTGCACAACGCCAGTTATGATTTCAACGACGACATACTTGCGCTTGGCGCCAGTTATTGGGTTAGGCTGGCGCAGGCGCAATTAGGCTGACTCTATCGCTTTTAAACTTGGGAGATTTTATGCAAACCGTGTTGATTACCGGCGCCAATCGCGGCTTGGGATTGGAGTTTTGTAAACAGTATTCGGCGGCCGGTTGGCGGGTGCTCGCGGTTTGCCGATGCCCTGACGATGCCGAGGCATTATTGACGCTGGCAGCCGATTCGGATCGAGTGAAAGTGCTGGCGGCGGACATCGCGGACTTTGGGCAAATCGACCCGTTGGCCGCCGAACTACGTGGCACGCCGATCGATGTATTGTTGAACAATGCCGGCGTCTACGGCGACCGAAGCGGCCATGGATTCGGCAATCTGGATTATTCCACCTGGCTCGATACATTGACGATCAACACGCTGGCGCCGGTCAAATTGGCCGAGGCGCTGTTGCCCAATCTGCAAGCGGGACAGCGCAAACTGATCGTCACGGTCAGCAGTCTGATGGGCAGCATGACGGACAACACCAGCGGCGGCAGTATTTTGTACCGCTCCAGCAAGGCCGGCGTCAACGCGGCGATGAAAAGCTTGTCGATCGACTTGGCGCCGCAAGGTATCGGTGTGTTGATTCTACATCCGGGATGGGTCAGAACCGATATGGGCGGACCAAACGCATTGATCGATGCCGACGAAAGCGTTTCCGGCATGATCAACGTTATCGACGGATACACGCCGGCCCAATCCGGCGGCTTTCTGCGCTACGGCGACGGTAAGGTCATGCCTTGGTGAGCCAGACGCGCGAGCAATAAAAAAAGCCGGCTGTCGCCGGCTTTTTGCATTCGTCAGGTTGGTTGGGAGTCGCCTGGCCCGACGGCTGGCGTTACATGTCGCACTTATGGGCGTCGCCGCAGCAATCGGCCATGTTACCGCCGTGGGCTTCGCAATGCTCCGTGCCGCATTGATGAGCCGCGCCGCCTTTGTGATGCGCGCAGTGACCGGTATCGCAGGTTTTCGCGGCGGCCGAAGCGTGGTGGTCGCAATGTTCGGTATGGCATTGGTGGGCCGGGGCGTTTGCATCTTGGGCGCAGTGTTCGGCGCAGGCTTTGTCTTTTTCAGCGGGATGATCGGCGCAATGTTTGGCGCAATCGTGATGAGGCGCTACATGGCTTTTGCAATGTTTGATGCAGGCTTTGTTTTTCTTGCCCTTGCTTTTGGCGCAATGAGCGATGCAGTCGTGTTCGTCGGTTGCGGCGTGGTGTTTGTCGCAATGTTTGGGTTCGACGGCGGGCGTCGGTGTTGCGACCGGCGCGGGCGCCGCCGCCTCGATGGCCGCGGCGGGCGCTGCGACAACGGGTTGAGCGTTGGCTTCGGTGGCCGGTTTGCTGGCTTCGCAACCGGTCAATAACGTGGTCGCGGCCAAATTAACCAGCAATACGACATGGCTTATTTTCATTATTTTTTCCCTTTGGTGTGGTGTTAAAAGTGGCGACATTGTAGGCAGGGGAGGCAGAGTTGGCAAATTAAAGTATGTTATTTAACACAGTTTTATTTATGGCGGCGAAATTCCCGGTTGCGGCTACACGGTGCGGGGCGGGAGAGTGGGGGCAGTTTCGTATTGAGGTTATAGGTCTATGCGACTTTCATCCTTTTGCATGTTGTCCAACGCGGCTAAAGCCGCTCACACGCCGATCGGCGATATTCGCCGGGGCAAAAGTGGTCTCTGGCATTAGCTTGCCAATTGTCGCTATTGTCTGAGGATACGGTTGTTTGACGGGCTTTGGGTGGCCGCGAATCTGGCGGACCAGGACCGATTTTGCTAGCATTCGATCCGAGTCTGCATTAACCGTCAATTCATCCGGCATCGCCGTCGGACCAAGCAAACACAACCGACAAAGGATTGGTACTTGGATCAACAAACCGCGCCCAAGGTATTCATCAGTTACAGCCACGATTCGCCCGAGCACCGCGCGGATGTACTGGCTTTGGCCAATCGGCTGCGCGATGAAAGCATAGATTGCAGAATCGATCGCTACGTCAACGGTGCGCCGGCCGAGGGCTGGATACGTTGGATGGAACGGCAAATCGCATGGGCGGATTTTGTGTTGGTGATTTGTACCGAGACTTATCTGAAACGTTTCAAAGGCGACGACAGATTAGGCGGCAGAGGCGTGAATATCGAAGGTTTGCTGATCAGCCAAACGCTGTACGATCAATTTCAAAACAATATCAAGTTTCTGCCGCTGATACCGGACAACGGCAGCATCGATCACGTACCGCTGATGCTCAAAGGCGGCACGACTTATAGAATCCAGGCGGATTATCTAAATCTGTATCGGGTATTGACCGATCAACCGGAAGTGGAGATGCCGCCTCTCGGCCCGCGCGTTGTATTAGCGCCTCAAAATGATCTTCCCAACGATCATGTAAGGATGATCGCCCCGGATAACGAAACAACTCGGCGTAGGAGCGGCTTAAGCCGCGATTCGGACAACTCCGCTACCGGTAGTGCCGACGACTCTCAAAGTCAAAACGGCCAGCCGCCGAAAGCCGATCGAATTCGCGAAGCCGCGCAAGCAAATAATCACAGCGCTCCGCATCAGCGGCAAGCGCTCATCGACTTGCTGACCGAGCAATTGCAGCGCCACGATTTACAATCGTTGGTTGCCGATTACGTGGCTCGCATCAATCAGGGTTTCGACACATCCTTTTCCGATGCCGACACATCACAGGGCTGCAAAGACTTCGCGGCCTATTTGGTCAACCAAGCCGACGACGAAGGGCGTCGGCTGCAAGTGTTGCATTTTCTTGATGCTTTACTTGCAAATGACGGTGTTCAGAATGTTGAAATGTTATTGGGTTACTTGCTGCATATCCTGATTCGTAACGACCAGATTGACAGGCATCGTATTAACCATATGCCGTTTGAATACCCGGCGACTTTAGATTTGTTGACGGCCAGTCGAAATCACCAAGCGCTAATACCCGATTACACGGAGATGGAATTTACCAATGGCCTGAAGAAACATGGCATTTTTCACAGCGATTACCAGCCTCAGATCGGAGTTTGGGAGGAAGAACGGGTAAGCCGGGAAATCGCGAAACAGATACTAGCCAGTATCAACGGATTGCGAGCGGACAGTAAAGACCCTTTGAGCGAGTTGGGTGATTTCCTGAGCGCTTACGACACTGAACGCCGTTACCAACCTATCAAAGCGATAAGAATCCATCAAAATGCTTTTAACCAGCATCCTTTATCCGATAGCGACATCGCCAGATACTTTCTACAAAAAATTGGACCTGGCTTACCGATATATGTTTATGGAGCTGAAACCGAAGGCAATGCTTCGGATTATCTGCACACCGATGAAAACAAAATTGGCGCTGTAGTCGAGCGTTACAGACGAGAATCCGGCTCCAAAATCACACCAACCCCGCCACGGGAAACCAACATGAGCAATCCAGCGAATCCGATTACCGTCACGGTCGTCAACAACAGCCCCGGAACGATTGTCGGCGACCATAACAGCCAAGTGATCGATAACAGTATCAAGCAAGTATTGACGGATGAGCTAGCCAATCTCAAAACGATAGCCGACCAGGACGATAGTATCGGCAAAAAACACTATGCCGAAATTGCCGCCGCCGCCGACACGGTGACAAACGAAATCGCCAAACCGCAAGCCGATAAGACAGTACTGGCCGCCGCCGCAAAAACCTTGGAGGGCTTTAAAAATATCGCCAGCATTACCGGCAGCATCGAAAAAATCAGTCAAATCCTTATTCCCCTGCTCAGTTAACAACTCATGACCGACATCAAGCGCCCCGACCCCGTCACCTATTATCTCCCGGCCGTCGGGACATGGCCCGAAAGCCATTATCTGCTGGACGGTCGCTGCCAGGACGCCATCCGCCTGGCCGAGGCCAGCGGCCGGCCATTGCTGGTGCGCGGTTTGCCGGGTACCGGCAAAAGCGATCTGGCGCGGGCGGCGGCGCAAATGTTCGAGCGCGCCTTCGTCTACGAAGTCGTTACCGCCCGTAGCGAGCCGCAGGAATTGTTGTGGCGCTTCGATGCGGTCGCGCGCTTGGCCGATGCCCAGGCCCAAGAACCCCGCGCCAAGGACGTCAGTCATTACATAGCCCCCGGTCCGTTATGGTGGTCTATCGATTGGCGGGGCGCTGAACAATGGCTACGCGAACACGAAGTCCACGCGCAGCGGCCGGATGCGGAACTGACCGATCAATCAGGCCAAGTGTCTCAGCAAGCTCAACGCGCCCAAACGAAGGGCTGCGTGTTGCTGTTGGATGAAATTGATAAAGCCGACAGCGAATTGCCCAACAGTCTTTTAGAAGTGCTGGCCAACAGCGGATTCCGCTTGCCGTGTGCAGACGGTTACGAGGTCAAAGCCCGTCAGCACAAACCATTGATCATCATCACCACCAACGAAGACCGGGAATTGCCGGCGGCCTTCGTGCGCCGTTGCCTGGTGTTGCCGTTGGCGGCGGATGCCGATTTCAAGCAATGGCTCATCGCTAGGGCGCGCAGCCATTACCGCGATCCCGACGATACGTCCCAGGCCGGCGACGGCCGGCCGGCGATGGCACAAACCCTCCTCGAGCAAGCCGCGCAACGACTGATGGACGACAGAGCGCAATTGCGCGGCGAAGCCCATTTGCCGGGATTGGCGGAGTACCTGGATTTGTTGCGCGGTCTGGATAGCCTGGCGCGCAATGATCCCGCGCAACAACAACAGTGGTTGGATCGGGTCTGCGACTTTGCCTACCGCAAGAGCGCCTCGCTAAGCGCTTAGGATGTGGTTATAAATAACTCCCCTGTTTCGGGTTACAAGGATTTTCCCGTTCGTCCTGAGCTTGTCGAAGGATGGACGGGAAAATCCGGGCATCCACCGCGCCAAACCGTTCATGCTTCGACTAGGCTCAGCACGAACGGTTTGGCGGGAAAAATTCATTTCGGGAAGTTATTTTTAGCGGAATCCTTAGCACCATGCGGATAGACATCGCCAACCAATCCGCGCTCGGCCGCGCCGATTTGCTGCAAATGCTGGCGGACCATAAGCACGCGGATAACGAACGTTTGCTGGCGCTGGCGGAGGTGCTGGGTTTCGAGTTTTCGCCGAAAAGCGTCAATGTAGATCCCGGTGTTGGGACTCTGACCGGAACCGGCTTTGAGAGTCACTTAATCTCAGACGGCGGGACGGCCCGATTACCGCGCGGCCTGTTCCGGCCCATGCATGCGCAACGCTTGGAACTCGTCGCCAGTTCCGAAGACTGGCAAAAGCCGGCGGCGGCCACCGACTACGGCGTATTGAGCGATGCCGACCAAGCGCCCTGGAACGCGGACGCGACCGCGCCGCCGTTTCAGCCCTTGGTGCCGTGGACCCGGCTGTGGCCGCGTCTGCATCAAACCGTCAGCCGGCGCCATTCGGCCGGCTTGGACGTGGTCAGCCTGACCCGGCAACTGGCGCAAGCCAAACCGGTCAGCCGCTTGCCTAGGCAAATCCGCCAATGCTGGCCGGCCAAACTGCATTTGATTCTGGATTTTTCCGACCGGCTGACGCCCTACTGGGACGACTGGCGCTGGCTGGCCGGCCATCTGCAGCCATTGTTGAGAGGGCGGTTAAGCGTGTCGCTGCTATACCGCGCGGACGCGGAACGGCTACACGCCTGGCCGGCGAGCGGCGGCAGGCAAACCCGGCCCTGGCCGAGCGCCGACAGCGGCGAAACCCTGTTGATCGCCAGCGATCTGGGCATGCTCGACGCTATCCGGCCCTCGGCCCGGTACCACTGGCAGCGGCGCTTGCAAGGCTTGCGCCGTCAAGACATCGCCTGTTTGATCGCCGCGCCGCTGGCGCACGGCCAATTGGTCGCGGAAACCGCCAATCTGATGCCCTTGCTTCGCCTCGGCCCCGATAACAGTCTGCGGCCTATCGCCAAATTGTCGCCGCAGCATCAAGCCGGCGCGCCGGACGACGCCGATCCGGCTTACCGGCTGTTGCTGATCTGGCTCGCGATGGCGACCCGCGCCGAACCGGCCTTGCTCAGGGCATTGCGGCTCAGTTTGCCGACGCAGGCCGATAACGCCGGCCTGGAAGGCGCGGTCTGGCTGGACGCTCGCTTGAATACCGCCGCCACCGCCTGCGCGGTCAACGAAATCGCGGCGGCCGAGCTGCAACGGCTGTTTTCCAGGCTCGAACCTTCATTGCAACAACGCTTGCTGGCGAGTCTGCGCGCTTACCATGCCGGCTTGCCGCAAATGATTCATCATGAAGAAACTCTGTTGTGGTGCGGCCTGGTGAATGCGGAGTCGGCGGTACCCGAAACCGAGCACGCCCAAAATGCCCGGCGGTTTTTTCGTAAACTCACCCAAAGCCTGCAAACGCCGGATGGTGGCCTCTACCAGCCGGCCGAACGGCATTTGCTGCTGAACATCGCCGACCATCATTTGCAGCACGCCGCCGCCAGCCTGGCCGGCGAGGATTATCTGAACCACTTATCGGTGGCGGTCAGCCGCCACCGGCCTTTGGATCGTCGGCCCTTGCCGGCCGGTTTGAACGGCGCGGATTGGCTGCAACGTCAACCGCCGATAGCCCCGCTAACCGTCGATCTGCTGTGGCGCCACGACGGGACGCTGGCGATGCTGGACCGGCCGACCGATGTCCCGGCCGAACCGTGCCGGCAACGCTTGTTAACCCTGAAACTGGATAGACCGGTCGTGCTGTGGTCGCTGCAATCGGCCGGCCAATCCCGGCATTATCGGCCTTGGTATTGGTTTGAGCAGCCTTTATTGGACGACCTGCTGTTGCTAGCGGTCGCGGCACCATTCAGCCACCAAAGTGACCAACAACTTTGGCTGCATACCGGCCGCCGGGAAATCGCGATTAAGCCGTTCGTCGCGCCGGCCTGGGCCAGCGAATGGGGCGTGGACGGCTACGGTTTGTACGCCGATTTACAGTTCAATACGGTAACGCAGCGTTTCCGCTGGATAGAACCGGGTAGTTTTTTGATGGGTTCGCCGGTTTCGGAATCAGGGCGTACTGCGTTTGAAACACAACATACCGTGTCATTGACCAAAGGATTTTGGTTGGCCGACACCGCTTGCACTCAAGCGTTTTGGCAAAGGGTGCTAGGCGAGGTGCCCAGCCATTCTAAATACGATCCTTTCAAGCCGGTCGATACGGTCAGTTGGCTTGACGTGCAAACCTTCATCGAGCACTTAAACTGGCGAATCGGAGAACTACAGGCGCGGCTGCCCAGCGAAGCGGAATGGGAGTACGCCTGCCGGGCCGGCAGCGAAACCCCGTTCAATTTCGGCGACAACATCAGTCCACGGCAAGTCAACTACGACAGCAGTCGCCCTTACCATAACGGCGAAAAGGGTGAATATCAGGCAACCACCGTGGCGGTAAAAAGCCTGCCGGCCAATGCCTGGGGTTTGTACGAAATGCACGGCAATGTCTGGGAATGGTGCAGGGACGCCTGGCGGGCGGACTTGGGCGGCGACGATGTCATCGATCCGCTGTTCGATGCACCGGATCAAGACGTTGACCGGGTGTTGCGCGGAGGCGGCTATGACAGTGGCATTGAGGGCTTGCGTTCCGCAGTCCGTTACGGGTACGCGTCTGGCGGGCGTATCAGCAACCTCGGTTTCCGTCTTGCCCTAGGTTGAAGGCGCTGCCCGGCCGCTGCGTAAGCCACCACAGTTACTTGAACAGACCGTATGAGCAACGATCACCACTTATTGCCTGCCAATTTTCCGCCGCCCTGGGCCTATGCCTGGGGCGAAGATGCGTTCGGCTTGTTTGCCAAGTTGTACTATCAAAATGTGATTCAGCGTTTCCGCTGGCTGTTGCCGGGCAGCTTTTGGATGGGATCGCCGCCGGACGAGCCGGAGCGCGAGCCTTGGGGTGACCGTAAAGAAACCCGGCACCGGGTGGGCTTGAGCCAAGGCTACTGGTTGGCCGACACCGCCTGCACCCAAGCCCTTTGGCAGGCGGTGATGGGCGAGAATCCCAGCATTTTTAACGACGATCTCGTCAAGCCGGTCGAAATGGTTAGTTGGCACGAGGTGCAAAGTTTCATAGAACAGTTAAACCGGCAAATCGGCGGATTGCAAGCACGGCTGCCCAGCGAAGCCGAATGGGAATACGCGTGCCGTGCCGGCACCGAAACCCCGTTCAGTTTCGGCGACGCTATCAGCCCAAGACTAGTCAACTACAACGGCAATTACCCCTTCAATAACGGCGAAAAGGGCGAATATCGGGCAGCCACCGTGGCGGTAAAACGCCTGCCGGCCAACGCCTGGGGCTTGTACGAAATGCATGGCAATGTCTGGGAATGGTGCCGGGACGGCTGGCGGGAGGATTTGGGCTGCGACGATGTTACCGACCCGCTGTTCGATCCGACGGATCGGGACGTTGCCCGCGTGTTGCGCGGTGGTGGTTGGTACGACGACGGAGGGGACGTGCGTTCCGCAGTCCGTAGCGGGGACCAGCCTTTCGATCGTGACCACGGTATTGGTTTCCGGCTTGCCCTAGGTTGAAGGCGCTGCCCGGCCGGGTGGCGGTAACGCTGGAGCGGGCGTGATCGTTATCGGTCGGACTTATCCGCGCTGCGTAATGTAAAGGTCACCGGGCCGTCGTTGGTCAGCGAGACTTGCATGTCGGCGCCGAAGCGGCCAAATTGCGCGCCGGGATGGAGGTCGCGCGCGCGACCTTGCAGATAGGCGAACAAGTCGCGGCCCAGTGCCGGCGGCGCGGCGGCGGTAAAGCTGGGCCGGTTGCCGCTATCGGTGTCGGCGGCCAGCGTGAATTGCGGCACCAACAGCAGGCCGCCGCCGATGTCGCGCAGGCTCAGGTTCATCTTGCCCTGGGCGTCGGCGAAGATCCGGTAGCTTAAAATGCGTTCCAGCAGCCGGTCGGCGCTTTTCCGGGTGTCGGGCTTTTCGACGCCGACCAAGGCCAGGATGCCTGGGCCGATCCGGCCGATTTCGATGCCGTCCACGACCACTTCGGCGTGGCGGACGCGTTGGATCACGGTAATCATGGATTTAACAGGTCAGATACTGGCGGTAATCGCCGGATTCGATGCGGGGTAGTCCTTGGGTTGGCCGGTTGTACAAATAGGCCCAGGCCGGGCGGATACGCTGATTTTGGGTGACTTCGACGATTTCGCGGCGGTACTCGCGCGGTTCGGGAAATTCGGCGGAACATTCCTCGTAGGCATCCAGGCAGGCTAGCAGATCGGTATCGCCGCGCAAATCGTAAAGTTCGCCGTGGATCAGATACATGGCGTCGCCAATGACAGCAGCCGGGTAGCGGCCGACATCGTAAAGCGCTCCAGTCAAGCTCGCCGGCCCCAAGGCCGTGGCGGCGCTTAAAAAATCCTGGTGGGCGGGACCGCAATCGCTACGCAAGCTACCGTAGACGAATAGAGGGAGATTAGTTTCCGGCATGGCTCAGGTCTCGTAAATCCTGTCAAGCAAGGCCTTGAACCAACGCGGTCGAAATACGATGACCCAAATCAGTAGCAAGCCGAACAACGGAATCGGACCAATTTCCAACACGGTCAATACCGCCACTGCGAATAGCAGCTTGATGCGTAACCAGTAGGAATGGGTGCTCATGGGCCTTAGTAACGGATTGCGGTGATGTAATAGCGAGTTTCTTGCTCGGCATGACGCACCACGACCTCGTCGTCCAGCAGCTTTTTCAGCAGCGCGCGGGCCAGTGGCGAATCCAGGCTGATCAAGCCGCCGGACGTGTCGATTTCGTCGGCGCCGACGATGCGATAAGTCATTTCTTCCCCCTCCATTGTTTCCAAGGTGACCCAGGCGCCGAAAAACACTTGGTCTTGGCGGGCGGGTTTTTCGGCGACCACGGTCAGGCCGGGCAGGCGTTTTTGCAGGTAGTGAATACGTCTATCGATTTCACGCAGTTCCTTCTTGCGGTAGATGTACTCCGCGTTCTCCGAGCGATCCCCTTCGGCGGCGGCGGCGGCCAGCGCGGCGGTCACGTGCTTGCGCCGTTCCCAAAGTTGTTTCAGCTCGAGCTCCAAGGTTTGATAGCCGGCGGCGGTGATATACGGCGACGATTTAGGGCGGGGAGGTCTCCAGCGCGACATGTATTTTCGGAGAAAAGGTTATATTATGGCGCCTTCAAATTTTTTCCTATCAAGGCGCTTTATGCAGATTACCAACAATACCGCAGTCTCCTTTCATTATACCTTAACCAACCGGGACGGCGAGCAGCTGGACAGTTCGCGCGGCGAAGCACCGTTGGTTTATTTGCACGGCGCCGGCAACATCATCGCCGGCTTGGAAGCGGCGCTGGCCGGCAAGCAAACCGGCGATAAATTCAACGTCACGATAGCGCCCGATCAGGCTTACGGCGAAATTCAAGAAGAAATGAAGCAAGTCGTGTCGAAAACCATGTTCGGCGACATGGAGGTCGAAGTCGGCATGCAATTTCACGCCGACGTCAATTATGGTTCCGGCGTCATCACTGTGACCGAAATTAACGGCGACGACGTCACGATAGACGGCAACCACCCTCTGGCGGGCGAAGCCTTGACCTTTGACGTCGAAGTGGTCGACGTGCGTCCGGCCACCGCCGACGAAATGTCTCACGGCCATGTTCACGGTGCCGGTTGCAGTCACTAAGTCCATCTTCCAGATAGGCGCCGAGCGATAACACGGGCTTGGCGCCAGTATCAGAATCCCGCCGGTCGGCCGGGGTACTTGGTACGGCGAGTTACCAGTCTCGTGTTCCCGTAACAGTGCCGGTCGGCGATCTTTCCCGGTCGGCTTGATGGCCCTCTATTCAGTCAACGCGCTTCACGAAACCACGCTTTCGCTTGTTGTCTATACTTCCCTGACACTCATCGTCTTGATAAGGGAGAAGCAGATATGTTGGCGAATTTGAAAATTGCCACGTTATTGGCCTGGAGTCTCAGCGGAGTCGTGATTTTGAACGTCGCGATGGTCGGCGTGACGCATTTCAAGAGCAGCGAAGTGGGCGACGGCGCCAAGTTTATCTCGGAGACGGTGTATCCGACCACGGCGCATGCCAACAACATTCGCATGAACGTGTTGCGCAACTGGGCCAATACCCTGTTACTGGGTGAAACCAGCGATCCCGGCGAGATCGAAGCGATTACCCACGAGATGACCGCCAATAGCGCGAGTATCACCGCCAGCTTCGAGTTTTTGAACGCCGCCGTCGCCGATCCGGCGGACAAGCAATTGCTGGCCGAGACCCTCGCCGCTCGTAAAACCTATACCGACAATCGCAAACAGTACGTCGAGTTGGTGAAGTCCGGAATGGCGGACGAGGCCAAGCGGTATCTGGTCAACACGCTACGCGGCAACATTAGCGAATACGTTCGATTGATCGGCAAACTCGGCGACGCCCAGACCGATAAGATGGATAGGCAAATCGCGGACATGTTGGCGCAATTTGCCGGGTTGAAATGGACTAACCTGGGCTTGGGTTTGGTGGTGGTGTTGTTCTCCCTGACCACCGCAGTGTTCATTGTACGCGGGGTGCTCGGCAAGCTGGGCGGCGAAGCGTTCGAGGTCAGCGACATCGCCAGTCAAATCGCCGCCGGCAATTTAAAGGTCAAGATTCCGGTCAAGCCGGGAGATGCCGCTAGCGTGGTCGCGTCGATGGCCAGCATGCGCGATAAATTGCGCGATATTGTCGGTGCGATCGAGCAAGGTTCGCATCGGGCCGCGCTGGCGGCGCATCGATTGGCGGAGACCGCCGATGAAGTATCGAAGGCTTCTTACGTTCAAAGCGAAGCCGCCAACACGACCGCCGCCGCCGTGCAACAGATGACGGCCAGTATCAGCGAAGTCGCCAACAGCGCCAGTTCCGCCCGCGAAATCAGCCGCCAAACCGAGCAAATTTCCAGCGCGGGCCGCGAGGTGATTTTGCGGGCGGCCTCCGGAATGGCCAACATCGCCGCCGCGGTCGCCGATTCGGCCGCGGCTATCGCCAGCCTGGAACAGCAGTCCAATGAAGTGACTGCCATCGTCAACGTGATTCGCGGCATTGCCGATCAAACCAATTTGCTGGCCTTGAATGCCGCGATTGAAGCGGCTCGAGCCGGCGAGCAGGGGCGGGGGTTCGCGGTGGTCGCCGACGAAGTGCGCAAGTTGGCCGAACGCACCTCGCGTTCGACCTTGGAAATCGCCCAAACCATCGCGAAAATCCAAAGCGGCACCCAAAGCGCGGTGACGACGATGTCGGCGGGAGTGGCACAGGTCGATGCCGGCGCGGACTTGGCCAGACAGGCGGGTTTGTCGATCGACGAGATCGAAAATAGCTCCGCGAACGTTGCGCTACACATTCAACAAATCACCGCCGCGATCCATGAGCAAAACATCGCTTGTTCCGAAATTGCCCGTAACGTCGAGCGCATCGCGCAAATGACGGTAGACAACTCGACAGCCGTCCACAAAACCTCGGATGCCGCTCGGGAGTTGGAGGGTATTTCCGGCGCGCTCGAGAAAACCATTGCCTATTTCCACCTCTAACCGTGAATCGTCTGCCGCCGGCGCGCGCCGAGCGTGGTGCTATCCGTTAAAATCTCGCTTCTGACCGCTGTTTCGGCCGATTCCCGGCCTTTGATAACCGGCGGTAACGGAGAGAATTTGGAAAATTTATTCGAGATTGCCGAACATTGTTTATTCGACGGCGATATCGCCGCCAAGTTAAACCACACACGGCGTGCGAAGCAGCTTTGCGATGCCGGGGCGCTGGCCTTTGACGATACCGGCCGAGTTCTGGCGATGGCCGATACCGTATTTCCGGCTCGGCCTATCCTGGCGATGCCGCGCGACATGCCGCGGCGGCGCTTGGATTCCGATGCTGGCAAGGCGGCATTCTTTCATGCGTTGGCGCATATCGAATTCGTCGCGATTTATCTGGCTTGGGACATGGTCTACCGATTTCGCGGCCTGCCGGCCGATTTTTATCGGGATTGGCTGGCCGTCGCCGCCGAGGAGGCCGAACATTTCGAGATGATTCGCGAGCACATGCGCCGCTATTCGGTGGATTACGGCGATTTGCCCGCGCACCGGGGCTTGTGGACGCATGCGGAGGATACCGTCGGCGATGTGCTGGCCCGTCTGGCCGTGGTGCCGCGTTGCATGGAGGCGCGCGGCCTGGATGTGACGCCGGGCATGATCGCGAAGCTTCAGGCATTGGGCGATGTGCCGGGGGTTGCCGTTCTGACGCAGATTTACCAGGATGAAATCGGCCACGTCGAGCGGGGTTCCTATTGGTTCAAGCGCTTGTCGGCCGAACGCGGACTAAATCCGGAACAGCACTACCAAACCTTGTTATTGACGCATTACCAAGGCAAGCCCAAGGGCCCGTTTAACCGAGAAGTGCGTATAATCGCCGGATTCTCGGATCACGAAATCGATTGGCTGGAGGAGCGCTTGCATGAATAACAAACCGGTTTTTGATTATCCGCTGTTCGCGATGGGCTTTCGGGCGTTTTTCGCGTTGGCGGGTTTATCGGCGCTGGCTTTGATTGGGCTTTGGAACGCGATGTCCAACGGCAATCTGCATGTCGACCACTATTTTCCAGGCACGCTCTGGCATGCTCACGAAATGTTGCTGGGCTACACCTCGGCGGTGATCGCCGGATTTTTGTTGACCGCCGTCGCCAACTGGACCTCGCGGCAGACGGTCAGCCCGGATCAATTGGCATCCTTGAGTTTTCTGTGGTTGTACGGCAGGGTGCTGCCGTTTTATTCCGAATGGCTGCCGGACGTGTTAATCGCGGCGGTCGATTGGAGTTTTCTGCCGGCGTTGACTTACTTTGTCGCTCGACCGATCTTACAAACCCGGCAATATCAACACGGGGTGTTCGTCGCGTTGCTACTGCTGATGGCACTGGCGAATGCCTGGATACACGGCGAAGTGCTGGGCTGGTCTGTCGCCGGAGCCGCGCGGGGGCTGAATTTGATGGCGGGACTGGTGGTCGTGATGATTTTAGTGATCGCCGGCCGGGTGTTCCCGTTTTTTACCGAACGGGGTTTGTCGGGGGTCATCTGCATTCGTAGCCCGGCCTTGGACATCGCGGCAATCTTGGCCGGCGCGGCGGTATTTCTATTATTGTTGATCGGCGTTTCCGGTCTGTTTCTGGCGGCGGCGGCGTTTGCGGCAGCGGTTTTGAGCCTGTTGCGCGTCGGCGGTTGGTACAACCCGCGAATCTGGTATGTGCCGCTGCTGTGGGTGTTGTATATCGGCTACGCTTGGGTGATTGTCGGTTTCGTTCTGGTGGCGCTGTCGGCGTTTGAATGGGTGGCGCCCGCCTTGGCCTTGCATGCATTCACGGTTGGCGGGATCGGGATTTTGACCTTGGGCATGATGGCGAGGGTCGCGCTCGGCCACACCGGACGCGCCTTGAAAGCCTCCAACGTGATTGCGATCGCCTTTATCGCCGTCAATCTGGCGGCCTTGTTCCGGGTGCTGGTCCCTGCACTGGTGCCGACCTGGTACGGCGGCCTGGTGATGGCATCAGCCTATTGTTGGCTGGCGGCGTTTTCGCTGTTTGCGTTTTACTATGCGCCAATATTGACCGCGCCGCGCCTGGACGGCCAGCCGGGTTGAGTGTCGGCGCGCAAGGTTCTTCTTAGTTCGCCGCGCTCGAATTAGGCTATATCAACATCGGCCAGCGAATCGTCGATGTCGTTAGAGTGTAATCCGCTAACCGAGCTTTACCGGGACCCGTGGCTGTTGGCCGTACACAAGCCGGCTGGCTTACTGGTGCATCGCAGTCCCATCGATAAGCACGAAACCGAGTTCGCTCTGCAATATGCACGAGCGATGAACGGCGGCGAGCACGTCTACCCGGTGCATCGGCTGGATCGTCCCACTTCCGGTCTATTAGTGTTCGCTCGCGACCCGAGTACCGCGAGTGTCTTAGGCAAAACGCTGATGGCGGGTCAGGTTTCCAAAACCTATCTGGCGATGGTACGCGGCTGGTTGCCGGAACACGGCTTGATCGATCACCCTTTACGCGACGAGCCGGAAGACCGGCGGCGGAAAGGCGAGTCGCAGCCCGAGCGTGAAGCCCGCACCCGTTACCGGCGCCTGGCGACGACGGAAATCCCGGTTGAGATTGAAGGCCATTCGACGAGTCGCTACAGTCTGGTCGAGTTGTGCCCGGAAACCGGTCGAAAGCATCAATTGCGCCGGCATATGAAACATATCAGTCACCCTATCATCGGCGACGCCAATCACGGCCGAGGCCGCCACAACCGTTATTTCGCCGAGCGTTTCGGTCAAGGGCGATTAATGCTCGCGGCCACCGCGTTGGATTTTCCGCACCCGATTACCGGCGAGCGTCTGCATTTGCAGGCTTCGCCCGAACCGAGCTTTTTGCAAGTGCTGTCGGTGTTTCAAACTTAGGGTACGGATCGGCAGGCCTTTGCTGGAGGCATCGACGGTGGCGATCCGATTCCTTGAAAGAGATCGGTAAAACCGAGGTCTCTCGCACCGAATTGTTTCTGGAGTCCTCGCCTGGATTCCTTTGATAAAGCCTGGTCTTGGATTGGCCTAAGCGGAAAGCGTACTGACCGAGGGGAAGGTCCGTGCCTGCAAGTCGGCACCGAGTTCGCGCTCCGGATGTGGTAGCGCGGCGATGAATGATCAGTTAGCCAAGACCATCACGCCATCCATTTCAACACCGACGCCTCTGGGTAGAGAAGCCACGCCGACAGCGGCGCGGGCGGGGTAGGGTTGGCTGAAATATTCGGCCATGATTTCGTTGACGGTGGCGAAGTTGCCGAGGTCGGTCAAAAAGATGTTGAGTTTGACGATGTCGCCGAGATCGCCGCCGGCGGCTTGGGCGACGGCTTGCAGATTATCGAACACGCGGCGGATTTGGACGGCGACGTCGCCTTCGACCACTTGCATCGTGGCCGGGTCGAGAGCGATCTGGCCGGACAGGTAAACGGTATCGCCGACTTTGACGGCTTGAGAATAGGTGCCGATCGCTTGCGGGGCATTCGGGGTGGAGATGATTTCCTTGCTCATGTTAGGCCTTGATGCGGGTGATTTTTAAAACGATGGAAAGTTTTTTCAGTTTGCGGATGATGTTGGCCAGATGGACCCGGTCGCGCACCGCCAGGATCAGCAGGTCGACCGACACTCGATCGTCCTGGCTGACGACGGTGATGTTTTCGATGTTCGAGTCCATCCCTGATATCGTCGAGGCGATCGTCGCTAGCGAACCGCGTTGGTTCAATAACTCGATGCGGATCTCGGCCGGGAATTCGCCGCTGGCTTCCGGGCTCCATTCCACGTCCAGCCAACTGGTTTGTTTTTTTCTGACTTCGTTGCTGTTGCGGCATTCGTGGTGATGAACGACGATGCCCTTGCCAGGATTGAAGAAGCCGATGATCGGATCGCCGGGGATTGGCCGGCAACATTTGGCCAGGCTGACGACAATGCCTTCGGTGCCTTTGATGATCAGCGGCGTACTGGCCTTGGGCACGTTGTCGTGCAGCTTGACCGCGGCGTTGACGTCGGTTTGGGCGATGTGTTTCGCGACCAGGAACGGCATTTTGTTGCCGAGACCGATGTCTTCCAGCAAGTCGTTCAACGAGTGCTTTTTCAAGACTTGCAACACTTGCAGAATTCGGCTGTTATCGACCTGTTCAAGCTGGATGCCGATGCTTTGCAGTTCTTTTTCCAGCAGGCGGCGACCGAGGTTGATCGCTTCCTGTTGTTTGAAGTTCTTCAGATAGGCGCGAATACAACTGCGGGCCTTGGCGGTCGTGACGTAGTTCAGCCACAACGGGTTGGGGCGGGCCCAGGCGGCGGTGATGACTTCGATGGTCATGCCGTTTTCCAACTTGGTTTGCAGCGGTACCAGCTTTTTGTCGATCCGGGCCGAGATGCAGGCGTTGCCGACGTCGGTATGCACCATATAGGCGAAATCGACGATGGTTGCGCCGCGCGGCAGTTTGATGATCTTGCCCTTGGGCGTAAACACGAAGACTTCTTGCGGAAACAGATCGACCTTGAGGTTGTCGATGAACTCCAGCGAATCGCCGGCGGACTTTTGAATTTCCAGCAGATCGCGCAACCATTCGTTGGCGCGCGCCTGTATCGTCTCGCTTTTATCCTTATCCGACTTGTACAGCCAATGCGCGGCGATCCCGGATTCGGACATGCGATGCATGTCGTGGGTGCGGATCTGAATCTCGATCGGCACGCCGTAGGGTCCTATTAAAATCGTGTGCAACGATTGGTAGCCGTTGGCCTTGGGTAGGGCGATATAGTCCTTGAAGCGGCCGGGCACCGGTTTGTAAAGGTTGTGCACGCAGCCCAACGCCCGATAGCAGTCGTCGACTTGGGCGCAATAAATCCGGAAGGCGTAGACATCGAACACATCGGTGAAGGAGATGCGCTTGTTCAGCATTTTTTGGTAAATGCTGGCGATATTTTTTTCGCGGCCCGCCACGGTGGCGCTAAGACTGCTTTCGTTTAAGCGATTTTGGATCGCGTTTTGGATCGTGTCGATGATTTCCTTACGATTGCCGCGCGATTTTTTGACGGCATTGGAAATCACCGAATAACGGTAAGGGTGGAGCGCCTTGAACCCCAGCGATTCAAGCTGATGGCGGATCTCGTTCATCCCGAGTCGGTTGGCGATCGGGGCGTAGATTTCCAGGGTTTCCTTGGCGATCCGGCGTTTCTTGTCGGAGGGCATATTGCCCATGGTCTGCATGTTATGCAGCCGGTCGGCAAGCTTGACGACAATGACGCGCAAATCCTGAGCCATTGCCAGAAACATTTTGCGGACGTTTTCGGCTTGAGCTTCGGCACGCGAGCGGCTATCGATTTTGGACAATTTGGTGACGCCGTCCACCAGTTCGGCGACTTCGACGCCGAATTGCAGACCGAGTTGTTCCTTGCTGATCGGCGTGTCTTCGATGACATCGTGCAGGATCGCCGCCATGATGCCGTGGACATCCATGTGCATGCTCGCCAGCGTGATCGCCACCGAAACCGGATGACAAATATAGGCTTCGCCGCTACGGCGAAATTGTCCGGAATGTGCCGCCGCACCGTAATGGTAGGCGCGGACGACGTCGTTGACTTGGTCGGCATCGAGATAGCCGCGTAGGCCCTCGCAGAGCTGGTGAAGCAGTTTCTCTTCGGGATGCTCTATCGCGGGTAGGGCCGGGGCGGGTTTGGCGGCTGTCTCGGGCATGGACTTTAGATTTCGATATGGGTTTCCGAAACGTAGCCGGCGCGATGCAGACTGTCGACATTGCTTTCGGATACAAAACCGGCTGCGATCTCGCGCAGGGCCACGACGGTATCCTTGTCTTTACCGCGCGGGACGAACTCGTCCGCGCCTTTTTCCAATTGTCTGGCCCGTTTACTGGCCAGTAATACCAGTTTGAAACGGTTTTCGACATTTTCTAAACAATCTTCAACGGTAACGCGTGCCATGTTTTAACCTTGGTGAGTTTTGTGAGGATGCCTGAGCACTGAGGACGGCTCGATCTTAGGGCCGCGGCCCAAGCGGGGCTTCGATTATAAGATAAAAGGCCGACTTAGCCAATTGTCGAACAGAGTCGCGTAGGCGGGGAAATTCGATAGGCAATAAAAAGCCCGCTAACGCGGGCCCGTCCTGTTGTTGTAATTATTGTTGTTATGGTTGTGGACGCCTGTCTCGAAGACAGTTTAGTTAAGCAGTTACACTAATTATTATTGTTGTTCAGCCTTTATACAGGCCGCTTCCCTCCCCCTAAAGCTACGACCGCTTTGGGTCGCATGCACTCCGTAAAAGGTGGGCGAAGTGTAGTGAAAAAAGTTCCGACTGTCCAACAAAAAATGCGCGATTTCGGGATGGTTGTTTTGCCTCGAAATTATTTGAGAATTACAAGGGTTTGCGATAGATAAGTGCCTGTTAACATTGCTGTTTAGCGTTCTGCTTTGCGAGACTCCTCCTCGCTGATGAAGAAATTCAGGCGTTCGTTGAGGATGGCTTGTAGTTGAAAGCTGAGATCGGTTTCTTGTCTGGCGAGTTTGATTTGGGTCATCGCGGCTTCAGTATCGCCGCTGGCGAAATAATATTCGGCCATGTAGCGGTGGGATTCGGCCGGTTGTTTTAAATCGGCATGGATTTGCGCCAGTAGCTCGTAATAGAAGGGTTGCTGTTTTTGATAATCCGACATTGATTGCAAGACTTGTCGCGCTCTCTCGGGCTGGCTGTTTTTGATCAACGCCCGGGTGAGTTCGATTTTGATCGCGTCGTTGCTGGGAAAGCGCTCGCTGGTTTTGCTTAATAGGTTGCTGGCTTTTTGATAGTCGTGGCTGTCCATTGCGGTTCTAGCCAGCGCGAACGGGTATTGCGGTTGATTCGGATATTGGTCGGTCAATTGCTGAAAGATTTCTGAGGCCTGGGCGAATTCTTGAGCGTCCTGGTGGATCAAGCCGATGCCATAGCGCGCTACCGCCCGCTGTTCCGTCGTGCCCTGCAGTTCCAAGGTCGCGAAGTGCTTTAGCGCCGATTTTTTATCGCTCGCGGTGGTGACCATCAGCTTGGCTTTCGTCAATAGGTAGCCGAGCGAGTCGGGAATTTGCCGATAGGCATAGGTTTCAGCCCTGCCGCGGGTGTCGGCGATCCGGCTTTCGGAGACCGGGTGGGTACGTAAAAACTCAGGTACGCCCTTGCCGTAATAGCGAGTCGATTGCATTAGTTTTTCGAAGAATACCGGCATCGCGCGCGGATCGAAATTGGAATCGGCCAACGTCTGCATGCCGACCCGATCGGCTTCTTTTTCGTGTTCGCGGGTAAAATCGATCTGAAACTGAATATTACCGGCCTGGACCGCCATCAGGGCTGCCTGGCCCATGTTCGGCGATTGAGTGGCGACCAGAATGGCCGCTAACGTCGCGGCGACGGTCGGTATCGACATTTTGCTGGCTTTCTCGATCGAGCGGTATAAATGACGTTGAGTGACGTGACCGATCTCGTGAGCCATGACCGACGCCAATTCGCTTTCGGATTCGGTCAAAAGTATCAAGCCGGAATTGACGCCGATGTAGCCGCCGGGACCGGCAAAGGCGTTGATATCCGGTTCCATGACCACGAAAAAATGGAACGGCGTTGCCGGATTGTCGCTGTGCGCCGCCAATTGCCTGCCGATGTTTTGAATGTACTGCTCGATTTCCAGGTCTTGACTGATTTCGGCCTGAGTGTGCAGATTGCGGAAAAATGCCTCGCCGAATTCCCGTTCCTGGACCGGCGAGATCAGCGCGCCCGCGGAATCACCCATGTCCGGTAGTTGCATTTTTTCGATTTCGATGGCTCCGCCAGAGGCGGTGAACAAAGTCAGGCTTAAGCCGAGAATTAGGGCAGTCAATTTCATGAAGGCTGGGACAGCAAACGGCGGTCAAGGGTTCAATCGCGTAAGGATTCGCGGCAAAGTCGTTAGAGCCGTATTAAAATGCGGCGTATGGTTGAATTTGCCCGGTACATTTTACAGCGTGATGAAATTTGCAGTACAGGTTAATGGTAGTCCTTATTTGACCAATGCCGGTTTGCACGCATTTCGGTTTGTGGAAGCGGCATTGGCTCAAGGTCACGAGGTCGTTCGGGTGTTCTTCTATCGCGATGGTGTCTACCATGCGTTCCGCTACGCCAGTCCGCCCGATGATGAGCGAGCACCGGTCGCGGGCTGGAGTCGATTGGCGGAACTGAATGGCATCGATTTGGTGGTTTGCATATCGGCGGCGCAACGGCGCGGCCTGTTGTGCGCGGACGAGGCGCGGCGCCAGGGTAAAAACGACGATGATGTGGCGCCCGGTTTTCGGATTGCCGGCTTGGGGCAATGGCTGGAAGCGACTTTGGTCGCGGACCGTTATTTGACGTTCTAATCGCGATGAAAAAACGTTACTTGTTTATGTTGTCCCAGGCCCCGCATTGCGGTAACGGTGTCCAGGAAGCCTTGGACTTGATCTTAACGACCGCCGCATTCGATCAGACCGTTGATGTGTTGTTCGTCGATGATGGCGTCTGGCAGGTGGTCGAGGGGCAGCGAGCGAGTGGGCTAGGGCTAAAAGATACGGCGGGAATGTTCGAAGCGCTGGCTTTTTATGGGGTCTCCGACGTGTTTGTCGAACATGAGTCCCTGATCGAACGCGGTGTGGAGGTCTTTGTGCCGATAATACCTCTGAAGCCGCTTGGGCGCTGCGATTTGCCCGCGCTTTTCAGCGGCTACGATGTGGTCGTGGGCGGCTAAGGTTCACGTTTCCGATCATGGATACGCTAGAATTGCTGGAATATCGATTGAATCCTATCTAAAAATTTGAGGACAGAGCGGCCATGGCGGACGAAATTACAGAAAAAAGGCGATATTTTCGGGTCAACGACACGATTAACTTGTTGCACAAAGTCATCGACAAAAATCACGTCAAGGTATTGAGCCATGTGTCCGACGATGTGCTCAGCAACTGTTCGCTCGCGTCCGCGTTGGAAGTGCTTAATCAAGAGGCCAGATTATTGGCGCCGAGATTGGAACGGCGCGATCCGGATCTGTTCGAATATTTGAAGTTGCTGGATACCAAAATCAATTTGATCGCCCAGGTGTTGACCAGCCAGTCCGAGCAATTTTCGGAACACGATACCCGGGAAGTCAGCCTGAGCGCCACCGGTTTGGCGTTTAGCAACGAAACGCCGGTGTCGGAAGGTGAAGTTCTGGAACTGAGAATGTTGCTGACGTCCTGCATGGCGGTCATTGTCGCTTACGCCAGAGTCGTGCACTGCAAGGATATTTCGGCGGATAATCCCGAGCGGCCGTACGCGGTTTGCGTGGAATACATCAACATGAAAGAAGACGACAGGGAGTTATTGATCAAGCATGTGGTTAAAAAACAGCTGCAACAACTACGCGATAAAAACGAAACTTGAAACGGCCTGGGCCCTTAGTTGCGGGACGGTTCATTGATTTCTCCGGTCGATAGACAACTCATTGCCCTTTTGGTCGACGGGCGATTTCATTCAGGTACCGAATTGGCGGGAGCGCTCGGCGTCAGTCGCTCGGCGGTCTGGAAGCATTTGCAAGGGTTGAGCGAGCTGGGTATTGAAATATTGGCCGTGTCGGGTAAGGGTTACCGTTTGGCTACACCTATGGATCTGTTGGACAGTGAGCGAATTTTCGCTTATTTGCACCATCGCGCTTCCGGTCTCTTGACTGGATTGGAGGTCCACGGCCTTATTGCTTCCACCAATACCTACTTACACGAACTTGCCGAACAAGGTGTGCCTGGCGGCCTGGTTTGCCTCGCCGAACGCCAAACAGCCGGCAAGGGGCGGCGTGGTCGGCAATGGGTTTCGCCGTTTGGGCGGAATATTTATTTGTCGATACTATGGCGTTTTCAAGGCGGTCCCGCCGCCATCGCCGGACTGAGTCTGGCGCTGGGCGTAGCGACAATCCAAGCATTGCGTCAGTTGGGAGCTCACGACGTCGGATTGAAATGGCCTAACGACATCTATTGGCGACAGCGGAAATTGGGCGGTATTTTGATTGAAGTTTCCGGTGAAAGCGACGGACCCTGCCATGCGGTGGCCGGACTAGGATTGAATGTCGATATGTCGACCAAGCAAGGTGAGGCTATCGATCAGGACTGGGCGGATTTGGTGGCAGTCTTGGGCGGCTCCGCTCGTCCCGATCGCAATCGGGTCAGCGGCGTGTTACTAAATCATTGGCTTCCGGTGTTGGCGGAGTTCGAGCAGCGTACCCTGGTCGATTACATCGAAGACTGGCGTGAGGTCGATTGCATGGTGGGAAAAACGGTGGATATTTCAATAGGGAGCCTTGCGCATCGCGGAACTGTGGCCGGCATCGACGACCAAGGTTTTCTGTTGCTAACGGATGCGAACGGTGAGCTACGCCGCTTCGCGTCCGGCGAGGTGAGTTTTAGCAAATCGTGACTTTATTGGTCGACCTGGGTAACAGCCGTTTGAAATGGGCATTGGCGGTCGACGGTAAAGTCGGCGACCTCCACGCGGTCGATTATCGACAAGCCGGATTCGCAGCTTGGTTACGGCGGCAATGGCAAACATATGCCACACCCGAGTGTATCGGCGTCGCCGCGGTCGGTGCGCCGGCAGTCCTCGACGATGTCCTGAGGGTGGCGCAATCGTTGTGGCCGGGGGTGGCGATTGTGAAGCCGTTATCGACGGCGAGCTCAGCGGGAGTCGTTAATGCTTACCGCTTTCCCGATAAGCTTGGAATTGATCGATGGCTGGCTTTGCTGGCGGCTCGCCGCGATTATCCGGGGCAATGGTGTATCGTTGACTGCGGGACCGCAATCACGTTGGACTTGCTTTCCGAAGATGGCCGGCATCAGGGTGGTCTGATAGCTCCTGGCGTTAGCCTGATGAAGGGGGTATTGGCGTTTGGTACGGAGGTACTGCCGCTGGTCGAACGGCAAGCGGACTTTGGGCTTGGAATGACTACCGAAGCGGCCATCGATAGTGGTGTGTTGTCCGCTGCAATCGGGTTGATAGAGGCGACTTTGATCAGGCATCCGCATTACCGGTTGCTAATGTGCGGCGGCGATGCTGAGCTGTTACAGGGGCTGTTGACGGTGGAGGCCGTCGTCGATGTCAAATTAGTATTAAAGGGTTTGCTGATCTGTTGCGAGGCGGGCCGGAGATGAGGTTTTTTTTTCTGCTATTGTGCTTAGCAAATGCTGTGTGGTTTTTTTGGGAGCTGCACTCCGGTGTTTTCAATGCGCCAACGTCCGGCGATTCGACCGCGCCGCCGATACTACTGGTTTCCGAACGCGAGAATGCCCGGCGGGGAGCGGCGATTTCGGCAATCGTCGACCGCTATTCGCAGCGCTCACTTGCTTCCGCCACCCAAGAGGTTTCAGCGTTTTTCAGCCAACCGCACGATTTGCAAATCACGCAGCGTGATCCCCAAGCGGAGGACAGCAAGGCTCGAGAAAACCGCGACCGTTCCGGCTGTCTGCGAATCGGACCCTTTGCCGATCGCCTGGAGATGAGGCGTTGGCTGGCTGCGAAATCCTTGACAGCGGTCGATTCCTACAGTGACGAATTCACCGTTCCCGGCGATTTTCAAGTGTACTTTCCGCCTGCTAGGGACGCCGAGCAATTACGCATCAACAAAATGATGCTTAGAGCTAAAGGCTTGACGGATTTTTGGCCGATTCCATCCGGCGATTTGAAAAGCGCATTGTCTCTGGGCGTATTCACCGAAAAATCGCGGGCGATTCTTTACCGCGACCAGCTTGTCAAACTGGGTATTGTGGCGGCCGTACGTCAGCGCAACCGCATTCGGCCGGTTTGGTACGCTCTGATCCGGCAAGGTGTTGTCGATAGGCTTCAAGACGATGCCGTTACCGTTACTGATGCGGATTGCCGTTCGCACCGGATTGGTGAATAAACGGCCTGTTGAACACTAACGTGCGAAATTCTGTTGGTTTTTTTTACATAATCGAATCCTAATGTTTTTAAGTTTTTGATTTTTAACATGTTGAATACATGGTATGCATATTGCAGTAATAAAATTGACATGAGCATTTGGCACGAAGTCACTTGCGCATGTCTCTCTTATGATCGGCATTGTGGATCAATATCGGTTCTAGGAAAGGTTGGCTATTAGGATGGCCTTTTGTTAACGTTAACTATGGGGAAAATCAATGAAGATGATTTTATCTTTCAAAAAATGTTTGGCGGTGTGCCTGTTGATGGTTGCCAACGCTGCTTCTGCAAGCGTTGTGTGGGAACCTACCGACGGTGACATCAATTTTATTACCCTTGCTTCTGTGTTGGGTTTTTCGGGTGCAGAATTCGGCATTTTCGAAGATTCCGCCACATCAAGCAGTGCAATGCCTGTTTTGACATTCACTGGCGGCGCTACTGTTAGCTTTGCGGCTGCTAGCGGTTCCGATTGGACCGTGAGCTTGCTCAGCGATCCTAGCGTTACCGGCACATTGAAAGGCTCAAGTCATTTTCAATTTGGTATGAAAACCAGCGGTGGTACTTGGACCAATGTTAAGAAAGGCTTGGAATTGGTTGACAATTCCTACTTGCTGGCGTTCGGTAGCAAACTGCTGACCGACATCGCATTGGTTACCGACATCGCTCCGTCAACCGTCGTTGACGACAATCCAGTCTCTCAAGTTCCGCTGCCGGCTTCCATTTGGATGCTAACCAGCGCATTGTTGGGCTTGTTGTACACTGGCCGCCGTAAATCGGTCGTGAATGCCTAATTAGCTAATTTTTAGGTAGGATTGGAAACCGGGGCCGCGTTAGCGGCCCCGGTTTTTTTTCGCGCGTCGGTTTTTGGATTTTGCAATTTGAACGGGTAGACTGGCACGGTCAGCCCTTTGATGCAGTGCTAATGCCGCCATGATCAGGCTGGTGCCGACGACGGTTTTCATCGTGATCGGTTCGCGGTTGGCCAGATACCCCAGTAATAACGACAATACCGGTGTCATCAGGTTCATCATGGCCACGTCGGTGGCCGGCAGTTGTCCAAGCACGTAGTAATACAAGGCAAATCCCAGTGTTGTTGCCACGACACCGAGATAGATGATCGCATATAGAGTTTGTAGCTGAATTTGTGTCGGTAGGGCGCCGTCGTCCAATATTAGCCAGGTCAACCAGTATAAAGGCACCGAAATCAGCAATCCGCCGGTGATCTGCTGCACCGACGGTAGTTTGGCGTCGATTTGCTTAACCCAGACCGCGCTAGCCGCGTGAATAAAGGTTGCCAGCAATATGCCGAGCGTGCCTTGAATGGCCATTGGATGCAATTCCCTGGCCGAGCTGAACATCACGGCCAAACCAAAAGCGCCTAGGCTGTAAGCCGCTAGTTTTCGCCAACCTAGGCTGCGCTCCTTTAGGTAAGCGGCAGCCATGAACGCCGTCATGAATGGGCCGAGGCCGAAAATGACCGAGATCCAGCCTGACGGTACGAAACGCGCCGACCAATAGGTGATCAGCATACTGGCATAAATCTGCATCGAAACGGCTAAATAGGTGCGTAGCGCTAGCCGGTGACAAGGCAAGCCTTTCCGACGCAGTAATAACAGAACCAGCAGGCAGGCCAAACCAATGGACATCCGGCCGGTCGCGCCAAACACGTAGCTGACACCAATGCTGCTCCATTTTATCGCCAGTGGTGTCGTGGTCCAGATCAGGACGACCCCGAAATAGGCTAGCGCGAGCTGTGGCTTCAACTCGGATGCTGTCGGTTGGCGACCAGCTGCTCAACGACAGCCGGATCGGCTAGCGTGGAGGTGTCGCCCAAATCGCTGAACTCGTTGGCGGCAATCTTGCGCAATATGCGCCGCATGATCTTTCCGGAGCGCGTTTTGGGCAGTCCCGGCGACCATTGAATCGCATCGGGTAGTGCAATCGCGCTGACTTCTTCGCGGACCAAATTCTTCAGTTCCGCTTTCAGGGTCTCGTTGCCTTCGACGCCGACATTCAACGTCACGTAAGCGTATATGCCTTGACCCTTGATTGGATGCGGAAAACCGACGACCGCCGCTTCGGCGACCTGGTCGTGCAGGACCAGCGCGCTTTCGATTTCGGCAGTGCCCAGGCGGTGGCCGGAAACGTTTAATACGTCGTCGATACGGCCGGTAATCCAGTAATAGCCGTCGGCGTCGCGGCGGGCGCCGTCGCCGGCGAAATAGTAACCGGGAAATTTGCTGAAATAGGTATCGACGAAGCGTTGATGGTCGCCGTAGACGCTACGGGCTTGACCCGGCCATGGAAAGGTCAATACCAGTATGCCTTCCGCTTCGCCGTCCAGCGGATGGCCTTCGGGATCCAAGATGGCTGGTTGAATACCAAAGAACGGGAGGGTTGCCGAACCGGGTTTCAATGCGGTCGCGCCGGGCAGAGGCGTAATCAGAATGCCGCCCGTCTCGGTTTGCCACCAAGTGTCGACGACGGGGCAGCGTTGATCGCCGACTACGCGGTAATACCATTCCCAGGCTTCGGGGTTGATGGGTTCGCCGACGCTGCCCAGTACACGCAAGGAGTCGCGGCCAGTACGCTGAACGTAGGCATCGCCTTGCGCCATCAGTGCGCGTATCGCGGTCGGCGCGGTATAAAAAATGTTGCCCCGGTGCTTATCGATGACTTGCCAGAAGCGATCGGGTTCGGGGTAGGTCGGGACCCCCTCGAACATCAACGTGGTCGCGCCGTTGCAAAGTGGGCCGTACAGTACGTAGGAATGCCCGGTGATCCAGCCTATGTCGGCCGTACACCAATAAACGTCGCCTTCCCGATAGTCGAACACATACTTGTGGGTCATCGCGGCATACAGTAAATAACCGCCGGTCGTGTGCAAAACGCCCTTGGGCAGGCCGGTCGATCCGGACGTATAGAGAATAAACAACGGATCCTCGGCGTCCATTAACTCCGGCTCGCAGGTCTCGTCGGCACTCTGCATCGCTTCGTGGTAGCAGACATCGCGGCCGTTGCTCCACGGAATATCGTGACCGGTATGCTTGATGACGACGACGGTTCGCAGGTTCGGGCACTGCTTGGCGGCCTTGTCCACGTTCAGTTTGGAATGGACGATTTTGCCGCCCCGGTAGCTCTCGTCGGCGCAGATCAAAAACCGGCAGTCGGCGTCGAGTATACGGTCGCGCAGGGCGTCGGCGGAGAAGCCTCCGAACACAATGGAATGAATCGCGCCGATCCGGGCGCAGGCCAAAATTACGACGGCGGCCTCGGCGATCATCGGTAGGTAAATACAAACCCGGTCGCCTTTACCGACACCTTGCGATTTCATCACGTTCGCAAACTTGCAGACCTGGCGGTGTAGTTCCCGGTAAGTTAGGGTGCTGTGGTGGCTCGGATCGTCACCTTCCCAGATGATGGCGATTTGGTCGCCGCGAGTGGCCAGATGCCGATCCAGGCAATTGACGGTGACATTTAGCTTGCCGCCGATGAACCACTGAATTTCGCCGCGCGGGTAATCGTGAGCCAGTACGCTATCCCAACGGCGCTCCCAGTCCAAAAATTGTTCCGCCTGCTCGGACCAGAAAGCTTCCGGATCGTCTATCGACCGACGATACATTTCATGGTAGCGGTCGGTGTCGATATGGGCGCTGGCGGCGATGGCCGGGATCACCGGATACAGTTTCTGGTCGGACATCTTCATCTCCTTTTTTAATAATCGTGGGCGACAGGTTGGCTAATTCGGGCGACGCCGCTGAGTTGCGCCGGTTGCCAATGGCGGATTCCCCAGTCGAGTAAATCCGCGATCGAAGCATTACGCAACGACGGGGGTGGCGCTTGGTTCAGCAAGCATAGCAACCGATATAAGGTGCGAGCGCCCGAGTGGGTGCTGACGGCGGCGGCACGGCTTTGCTTGCTGAGTTTTTGGCCTTTACCGTCGACGATGACGGGGATGTGCGCGTATGTTGGCGGCGCTTGCCCGAATAGCTGGTACAAATAACACTGCCTGGGCGTGGAGTCCAATAAATCGTAACCCCGCACGACATGGTTGACCCCTTGCCGGCAATCGTCGACGATCACCGCCAATTGGTAGGCGAAAATCCGGTCCTTACGTAGGACGACGAAATCGCCGACCTGTTTGGCCAGATTTTGCCGCATCGGCCCTTGCAAGCGATCGATAAAGCGGATGTCTTGGTTCGGGCAGGCGAGCCTCAACGCATGAGCTTGGCTGGGATCGGGATTCTGATTTCGACAATAGCCTGGATAGCGATCCGGCGAGTCGGCCAATTTGGCGCGACTGCAAATGCAGCGATAAATCAGGCCTCGCTCG
Source organism: Methylomonas koyamae (assembly GCF_001644025.1). GTDB lineage: Bacteria > Pseudomonadota > Gammaproteobacteria > Methylococcales > Methylomonadaceae > Methylomonas > Methylomonas koyamae_A. The sequence goes on along the minus strand of NZ_LUUK01000233.1, from coordinate 13,441 downwards.
CGGAGCCGTTCGATCGCGGCGGCGTATTCGTCCAGATGTTGGCTCTGGAAGTCGATATCGTCGTCCCATTGCAGCCCGAACCCGAATAATGTGTCGATGATACGTTCGGCGGCACCGGCGACGTTACGCGGTGTATCGAGATCGTCGATTCGCAGCAACCAGCGACCGCCGTGGCTGCGGGCATCCAGAAAGCTGGCCAGCGCGGTGTAGAGCGAGCCGAGATGAAGTGGGCCGGTGGGCGAGGGCGCGAACCGGCCGCTGTAGCGTACCGAATCGGGTTGCGCAATCAACCCAGTTGTTTCTCGCGGATTTCGTCCAGGGTTTTGCAATCGATGCACAGGGTCGCGGTCGGGCGGGCTTCCAGACGGCGGATGCCGATCTCAATGCCGCAGGTTTCGCAATAACCGTAATTGCCGGATTCGATTTCCTTCAAGGCTTCATCAATCTTCTTGATTAATTTGCGCTCTCGGTCGCGGGTGCGCAATTCCAGGCTGAATTCGGATTCCTGGGTCGCTCTATCGTTGGGATCGGGGAAATTGGCGGCTTCGTCCTGCATATGCGTGACCGTGCGGTCAACTTCCTTCATCAGGTCGGATTTCCATTTGTTCAAAATCGCAGCAAAGTGCTTGAGCTGCGCTTCGTTCATGTACTCTTCGCCATCTTTTTCCTCGTAAGGTTTAAAAGAATATTCTGACGTAGCAGGTTGAGAATTGTTCATCCAATGACTCCTGGCGGACTGAAAAAATCGGGGCTTTTTATCAGAATAGCCAGGGGCAAGCAAGAAGTTTGTTATGATGCGGCTCTTTTGGTTTCTGGGTCGGCGGGAATGAAGCAGCATATTGCGGAACGGATGCACGGGATCAGCGCGTTTTACGTGATGGAACTTTTGCAGCGCGCCAAGCAATTGGAAGCTCGGGGGCGCGACGTGATTCACATGGAAATCGGCGAGCCCGATTTTCCGACGCCGCCGGCGGTGATCGCTGCCGGGAACCGCTTTCTGCGGACAGGCGAAGTTAAATACACCCCAGCAGCCGGATTACTGGCGCTGCGCGAGGCTATCGCCGATTATTATCATGCGGCCGGTATCAACGTCGATGCCCGGCGAATTTTCGTGACACCAGGTGCTTCCGGTGCGTTTTTGTTGGCTTTCGGTATCAGCATCAATCCTGGCGAGCGGATTCTGATGGCCGATCCTTGCTATCCCTGTAACGATAATTTTGTTCGGCTATTCGGCGGACGTAGCGAATTAATTCCGGTTGGCGCGGACGACGATTACCAGCTCAGTGCCGACCTGATCGCCGAACACTGGGGCGCGGAATGCAAAGGCGCGCTGATTGCGTCGCCGTCGAATCCGACCGGTACCGTGATAGGCCGGGAAGCGCTACGTCAAGCCATCGCCAAGGTTACCGAGTTGGGCGGTTGCTTTTATTCGGACGAAATCTATCACGGCCTAGTCTACGACGATGCGGTGTCCAGCGCATTGGCCTTTAGCGACAAAGTCTTCGTTATCAACAGTTTCTCCAAGTTTTTCGGCATGACCGGTTGGCGGGTCGGCTGGTTGGTGGTGCCCGAAGAATTTATCGATGCCGCGGAGCGCTTGGCGCAAAACATCTTTATAGCCACCTCGACCCAATCGCAGTATGCCGCGCTGGCGAGCTTTACCCCGGAAAACTTGGCGGAACTCGAAGCGCGGCGGCTGGAGTTTCAGCGGCGCCGCGACTTTCTGTGCGAAAATTTGCCGAAACTGGGGTTTCGCATTGCCCGCAAACCGCAAGGCGCTTTTTACGTCTACGCAGACAGCAGCGATTTGGCGGACGATAGTTTCGAATTCGCCAAAGAGTTGTTGGAAACCCAGGCCGTGGCCGTGACGCCTGGCAGGGATTTTGGCGTTTATCGCGCCGATCGGCACATTCGTTTTGCATATACCGCTTCTGTCGATAGAATGGCCGCCGCGCTGACCCGATTGGAAACCTTTTTATGCCGATAACCCAATATACCCCACAACAACTTAAGCAACGCCTGGAAGCCGAGCCGGCGCCACTACTGCTGGATGTTCGCGAACCCCAAGAGTTCGCCTATGCCCGTATCGAAGGCAGTCAGTTGATTCCGTTGCAACAGATTTCGCAACGACTGGACGAGCTGGATACCGAGCGCGATATTGTCGTGATTTGCCATCACGGCATGCGTAGCCAGCAAGCCTGTTTCTTTTTACAACACCATGGCTATAGTCGCCTATACAACTTGCAGGGCGGTATAGACGCTTGGTCGCTGGCATGCGATTCCGGCGTTCCGCGATACTAATAGACACAGAGCGTTATCGGCCGCTGTTGTTTGCGAATGGCTACGATCGCGGCGTTGCTAAGCTCTCCGCGATGGGGGGCTGTATCCGGACGCCGCGGCGTCCGGACTCGCAAGATTTTGATCCGCAATATTAAAAATAAAAAATCGCCATGTTTTTGAAAGAGTTTTATGAAGTTCGCGACGGTGGTATCGCCATCAGCGCCGAGCAGGCCAGCATGTTTGCCAAGGAAGTGGCGCACGACTTTAATCCTTTGCACGATGCCGATGCCAAGCGCTTTTGCGTACCCGGCGATTTATTGTTTTCGCTTGTATTGGAAAAGTACGGGCTCAGCCAGAACATGCACTTTATCTTTTCCGGCATGGTGGGTCACAACGTCCTGTTGAATTTCCCGGAGACCGATGCCGAGCGTTTCGATGTGACCGACAGTCAACAAGATAAGACCTATCTACAAATCGAGCGCTCCGGCGATGTGATCCGCGATCCCAGCCTGATCGAGGCCCTGATCCGCGATTACGTGGCGTTTTCCGGGCAGAATTTTCCGTACGTGCTGGTGCCGCTGCTAGCCAAGGAAAATGTGATGTTCAACATCGACCGGCCGTTGGTCATCTACGAAAGCATGACGCTACATCTGGATTGCATGCAATTCAGCGAGCCGCGTCTGGAAATGTTGGAACCCAAGATGGAGGTCAACGGCAAACGTGCGACGGCTTATCTGCACTTTCAGATTTGCTGCGGTGACGCGGTGGTCGGTTCCGGCTTCAAGAAGCTGGCCGTCAGCGGCTTGCGGGATTACGAAGTCGAGCCGATGCAAGCCTTCGTCGAAGAGTATCTGGCGCGCAAGCACGGATATCTGAGCAATCTCGCGGTTGCCGAGGTGGGCTGAGGTCTGATTACCGGTAGCCGCGAACCGGTGCCGCCCACACGGCAGCGGTTAAAGATTCAAGTGGGTGGCAGCCTAACCGTGGCCGCCAAACCACCCAGTTCGGCGGATCGGCTCAAGGCCAGGCTGCCGCCGTAGTAGCCGGCAATGTCGTGGACGATGGCTAGTCCCAGCCCGTGGCCGGGTGTGGCTTCGTCCAGACGCAACCCTCGCTGCACCATTTGCCGCAGTTGCTGCTTGTCGCAACCGGGGCCGTCGTCCGCGATTCGTAACGTCAAACCTTCCCGTTCCGCGACGTCGATGACAATTCGCGATTTGGCCCACTTGCAGGCGTTATCGAGCAGGTTGCCTATCATTTCCAGCATGTCCTCGCGGTCCAGATGCAATAACTGATCGGGCGCTCGTATCTCGAAAGACAAGGCCTTTTCCGCGTAAATGACCTGCATCAGCTCGCACAGCGCCGTTAATTCCACATGGGGATTGAAGGTCGCGCCGGGTTGGGCGTTTCCGGAAATCCGCGCTCGTTTCAATTCACGGTCTATCCGTTTCAAGATCGTTTGGTTCTGTTGTTCCAACTGTCGTTTCAATTCCGGCAAGTCGCGTAGCGCCGGATTTTCGGCCAGCCGAAACAGCATCGCCAACGGCGTTTTCAAGGCGTGCGCCAGATTGCCGATCGCGGTCCGCGATTGGTGAAGGCGGCGTTCAACCAACATCAATAGCCGGTTGACTTCCTTGACCAGCGGTCGGATTTCGAACGGAACCTCGGCTTCGATCTGACGCTGCTGACCGTGGGCGATGGCCGCCAGTTCGCCGGTAACCGCGCGTAGCGGTCGTAACGATCGTTTAACGTCGGCGGTTTGCAGCGCGATCGCCGCGACCAGCACAGTCAGACTCAATGCCAGATAGCCGATTCGGATCGCGGTGATGTCTCGACCGATGTCGGTCAAGTCCTCGGCGGTACTGATGCTGATGGTGTGGCCGGCTTTGGCGAATCCGCGGCTTAAGACTAATAACAGTTGGTCGTGGGGACCGGACTTGAAATGGAATTGTCTGGTAGTATCGACGGCCATGGCCTCGAAAGGTAGCGTCGTGCCGGCGAGTGAGCGCGAATAAATCGGCTTGCCGTCGATGTGTAGCACGAAATAGTGGCCCGAATAGGCTTGGCCGTAAACCGAGCCGGCGTGGCTGGTATCGAAGCTGGGCTGGCCGTCGGCGTCGAAGTCGAGGGTGTCCAGTATCGAGTCGCTGTCGTGAGTCAGGCGGGTCAACATCTGTTTTTCGGCGACCGAGCGTATCACCCAGTCGGCCGCCAGCCAATGCAATGCAAATATCACGCATAAGATAGCCGCTAGCCCGCGATTCAAGCGTAAGCGCAATGAAATCACGCGGTTTGCCCAAATACGTAACCTTGGCCGCGCCGAGTAGCGATCAAATCCTTGCCGAGTTTGCGGCGTAAACGGTTGACGTAGACTTCGATGACATTGCTGTCCGGATCGCCGTCCATTTCATAGACATGCTCCATCAAATCGGTTTTCGTCAAAATTTGGCCGGAGTGCAGCATGAAATAGCGTAACAGACGAAACTCCAGCGAGGTTAACTGAGCGGATGGCTGACCTTCCATCGTAACGGTTTGCAATTCTTCATCCAAAGTAACGCCGGCGCAGGTCAGACCGGTATTGGTGATTCCATGGCAGCGTTTTAACAACGCCCGGATGCGCGCCTGCAATTCTTCGATGTGAAAGGGCTTGCCCAGGTAATCGTCCGCGCCGGCTTTAAAACCGTCGACTTTTTCGTGCCAGGCGTCGCGCGCGGTCAGCACGATGACCGGCATGGCGTTACCGGCGTCCCGCCATTTCTTAAGGACTGCCAGACCCGACAGCTTGGGCAGCCCCAAATCCAAGACCGCGATGTCGTAATTCTCCGTGGCGCCCAGGAATTCGCCTTGTTCGCCGTCGTAGGCCAAGTCGACCGCGAATCCGGCAATTTCAAGTTCGACCTGGATCGAGCGGGCCAGGTCGGTGTCGTCTTCTATCAGCAGCAGTCTCATCGCAAATGGGCAAACGGTAAAATAGGGATATTGTAGTGCAGCGACGTAGGCAAGGGATTAACACACGCATGACGAAGCGTTTCTAAGCGCCGTGCCTGGCGATGATTTAATCTGTTTTTAATCGCCTATTCAGAACCGGTTTATCTGAATTTGGTCTGATACCTCGCGCTTACCGTGCTTGGCCCAGTCCCTCTGGTCGGCCGGGAGTCGCCGGTGAACACGGTTGCGGACGTTTTAGTGGCGCCCCTTCCGAGTTCCCGTTGCACTTCTGCGTTCGTAGTGCATTCGGAGCCACTTAATCTCATCGGCTTTGTTTATCGTTCATCGGTCGATAGACGACGATTTCTCCTCTAATTTTGACTGAGCTCGTGTCTGGCATGGTCGGCCTTGGCCGATAGCCTCGGGGTATTCTCGCTACACGGCTTTTCCGCCGAATCAACGATCGGTATTTTGTCCGCGCAAAAAAAAGCCCCCGTCCACAAGTGACGGAGGCTATGTAGTATTGCTAGCTTCGGAGGGGTTGCTAGCTTAACAACGAGGGAGGTACAACGAGGAACTAAGCACGCAGGTTCCGATGCAAGTCCAGGTTGCTGGACAGCGACGCCGCGCCGAACAGCAGTGTGGAGAAAATGAACTCGCCGGAAACGAAACCGAATACGCCAGCGGTAAAAAACAGGCCGGTTAATACGTCTCTATAAAATAAAAGGGGTTTGTTCATGTCGGACTCCTAAGACAGCATCGGTTGATTCGTGAAGACGGTTCTATGATAACAATTGTGAAAATATTTACAATAATGCTGATAGTGCATGATTTGTTTTTATATGGGAAACAATTGCGGTCTGGCTCGTTAGCGGCCGTGTTGTAGCCTGGAGCATTTACGGCGTATGCTGTCGGCTCACTTGTAGGGAGAATGCCGCGATGAGTCATCACGCCAATGTATTACGAGCTATCTTTCATGATCCCATCAGCGCCAACATCCATTGGCGGGAAGTCGAATCGTTGCTGCATCACTTGGGCGCCACGATAGAGTCCGGTCACGGCGCCAAGTTTCGAGTGGTGTTAAACCAATTCGAAGGCTTTTTGCATCATCCGCACCACGGCGGTGTCTTCGCCAAGCAGGATGTCAAACACGTCCGGGAACTGCTTGAGCGAGCCGGCGTGACTCCTTCCTCTTACGACGAGCAGCACGGGAAGTGACCAGTGCTGTCGTAAACCGATACCCGACATGACCACCCACGAATTGAGCAATCCGACGATGACCGACTTAAATGCCGTTTTTCAGCGTTTCCTGACCACGCCGCTGGACGATTTGTTGGGCGGGCAAGACGTCAAGCCCGAGGAGAAATTGCTGGCGCTGTTTCGGCGTTGCGCCGCCGAAGTGCCGGCCTACCGCCAGTTTCTGGCCGAGCGCGGCGTCAGCCCCGAGCAAGTGGTCGACTATGCCGAATACTCCCGCTTACCGTTGATGAGCAAACAAGATTACATGCGGGCCTACCCGCTGGCTCAACGTTGCTTCGGCGGCAGTTTGGTCGGAGCCGACCGGGTCGCGGTATCTTCCGGTTCGACCGGCCAGCCGACGTTCTGGCCGCGCTCCGCCGCTGACGAATTGGATGTGGCCCTGCGTTTCGAGCAGGTCTTCAAGGACAGCTTCGCCGCCGATCGCCGTACGACCCTGGCCGTGGTGTGTTTTGCGCTGGGCAACTGGGTTGGCGGTTTATTCACGACCTCATGCTGCTGGCATTTGGCGCGCAAAGGCTACCCGATAATGGTCGCGACGCCGGGTAACAACAAGGCCGAAATCTTTCGGGTGGTGCGCGAGCTGGCGCCGCAATTCGAGCAAACCGTGTTATTGGGTTATCCGCCTTTCATCAAGGATGTTATCGATGCCGGTAGCGCCGAGGGCATCGTTTGGTCGGACTTCAACCCAAAATTGGTGTTTGCCGGCGAGGTGTTTAGCGAGGAATGGCGGGCCTTGGTCGGCGAACGCATCGGTGCCGAGCGAGCGGAATTCGATTCGGCGTCGCTGTACGGTACCGCCGACGGCGGGGTGTTGGGCAACGAAACACCGCTGAGCATCGCGATTCGGCGCTGGTTGGCCGGTCATCCCGACGAGGCCCGCGCATGGTTCGGCGAGTCGCGCTTGCCGACGCTGGTGCAATACGACCCGGCGAGCCGCTTCTTCGAAGTCGAAGCCGATACCTTGGTGGTATCGGGCGAGAACAGCGTGCCGCTGGTGCGCTACCACATCGCCGACAAAGGCGGCGTCATCCCGTATCGGCAAATCTGGGAGCGCTTGCGTGCCGCCGGTATCGAATCGGTGACCGATCTGGGCTTGCCTAGCGATTTTAAACCGCGCGAGCTGCCGTTCGTGTTCGTGTTCGGCCGGGCGGATTTCACGGTGTCCTATTACGGCGCCAATATTTATCCGGAGAATGTCACGGTAGGATTGGAACAACCGGAGTTGACCGGCTGGTTGACCGGCAAATTTGTGTTGCAAGTCAGGGAAAACGTCGCCGGCGATAGCGAGTTGCACGTCGCGGTGGAAGTCTTGCCGGATGTCGATCCCGAACACGTTGATGCGGGGCGGGTCGCCGAATCGATCAAAGTCCAGCTATTGCGGCTCAACAGCGAATTTGCCCACTACACGCCGGTGGAACGGCAAACCCCGAAGGTGACCTTGCAGCGTTTCGCCGATCCCGAGTATTTCCCGGCCGGCGTCAAACATCGCTACACCCGAAAATAGGATAATCGCGGCGCCGCTTCATGCCAAAATCAGAACATATCATCGAAATATTCGATAAGCGGCGGTTTTTATTAGCAATTTTTCTTGACAACCTGTTGCCCGCCGCCTTAAGTTAACCGGCAAGTCACGTTACGCTGACCGGACCGCCGGAAGCCAGTGCGTCCCGCACGGGGCCGCTGGCTTTTTTGTATCTAAATTTCAAGGATTTAAACATGGCACATTGGTATCCCGACAACTCGCAGTCCATCGGCAACACGCCGTTGGTGCGTTTGAACCGCATCGCCGACGGCGCGCCGGTGACCTTGCTGGCTAAGGTCGAAGGTCGCAACCCGGCTTATTCGGTGAAATGCCGGATCGGCGCGGCGATGATTAACGACGCTCAGCGCCGCGGCGTTTTGGGGCCAGGTAAGGAAATCATCGAACCGACCAGCGGCAACACCGGTATCGCGCTGGCCTTCGTCGCGGCGGCGCGCGGCATTCCGTTGACGTTGACGATGCCGGAAACCATGAGTCTGGAACGCCGCAAATTGCTGGTGGCCTACGGCGCCAAACTGATTTTGACCGAAGGCGCCAAAGGCATGAAAGGCGCGATCGCCAAGGCCGAAGAAATCGCCGCGTCCGAACCCGAACGTTATGTGCTGTTGCAACAGTTTAAAAACCCCGCCAATCCCGAAATCCACGAACTGACCACCGGTCCGGAAATCTGGAACGACAGCGACGGCGCGATCGACATTTTCGTATCCGGCGTCGGTACCGGCGGCACGATTACTGGCGTGTCGCGCTACATTAAGTTAAAGCAGGGCAAGCCCATCCATACCGTGGCCGTCGAGCCGGAAGCCAGTCCCATTCTGACCCAATTCCGCGCCGGACAGGAATTGCAACCGGCACCACACAAAATCCAGGGCATAGGCGCCGGATTCGTGCCGGACGTTTTGGACTTATCGTTGGTGGATCAGATTGAACTAGTCAGCAATGACGAAGCCATCGACTACGCGCGCCGCTTGGCCAGGGAGGAGGGCATTTTGGCCGGCATTTCCTGCGGGGCGGCGGTGGCGGCGGCGGTCAGACTCGCCAAGCAGCCGGAAAACGTCGGCAAGACCATTGTCGTGGTATTGCCGGATTCCGGTGAACGCTATCTGAGTTCGGCGCTGTTCGAAGGTTTGTTCGACGCCCAAGGCTCGGCGCTATGAACGAAGCGGCGTTGGCGATTGCGTCTCCCTTTTGGGGAATAGATGATCTGGTCGCGGAACTGCGGGCGATACGCTTGCATTCGCTCGAGGAACGCCATCGCCGCGAACATCCGCCGAAATTGCCGGCCCGTAAGGTGTTGGCCCAGATCGTCGAACAATTGGGGGCGGTCTTGTTCCCCAACCGTCTCGGCCGCCCGGATCTGACCGACGAAGGCATCGATTATTTCGTCGGTCAGACCCTGGACAGTCTGCTACGGGATTTAAGCCGGCAGATTGCGTTGGAACTGCAATTCGTCGCCGAGCAAAACGGCGAAACCATCGACGTCTGGCGGCGGGCAAGCGAGCTGACCCGTGAGTTTGCGGCCAAACTGCCCGGCGTCCGACTGTTGATCGACAGCGACATCCGCGCCGCCTACGAAGGCGATCCGGCGGCCCGTTGTCCCGACGAAGTGCTGGCCTGTTATCCCGGCATCACCGCCGTGATACACCACCGGGTGGCCCATCTGTTATACGGTTTGGGCTTACCGTTGGTGGCGCGCATCGTCAGCGAAATCGCGCATTCGGCCACCGGCATCGATATTCATCCCGGCGCGCGAATCGCCGACAGTTTTTTTATCGATCACGGTACCGGCGTCGTGATTGGCGAAACCGCGATCATCGGTCGGCGCGTGCGCTTGTACCAGGCCGTCACGTTGGGGGCCAAGCGCTTTGCCAAGGACGAAAACGGCCTATTGGTCAAGGGTAACGCCCGCCATCCTATCGTCGAGGACGATGTGGTGATTTACGCCGGCGCGACCATTTTGGGGCGAATCACGATAGGCCGGGGTTCGACGATAGGCGGGAATGTCTGGTTGACGCACAGCGTTCCGCCGGGCAGTCAGGTCAGTCAGGCGCAAGTCCGTAGCGAAATGTACGAGTCCGGCGCAGGGATTTGAATGAATACGTTCAACGCCTTGAAATTTCAGTGAAATATTTTGACCTTGTCCCGGTCTAGGTCGGGGAGTTGTCAGAACGGCCGATACGCCAACCAAACTTTCTTCGAAAAATATCATACAGCCCGATGTCGTAGAACGCGGAGTAGGCGCGGCTAAAAAATAAGTGATTAGTAACAATGGCTTAGATTGGATCTTTTGTTGCCGAGTTGCCGTTGGAATCGAGGTATACGATATTTTTAGATATTCATGTCGCGAATAGACATAAGCAAATTCCGCCGCCGACATGCCGGTATTGACAGGTTTAGTCTGCTATCGGTATCTTGAATCTAAGTCAATCGCTGACCGGATCGCCGGAAGCCAATGCGCTCGTCAGAGCCATTGGCTTTTTTTATGCCCGATGGAAATACGGCCCGAGCGATAGACGCATTCCAAGTCATCAACCAGAACTGCAAGGGACACTTATGTCGGACATTCATCAAGCCCATACCGCGTTAGGCGACGTCGCCGCGCGCACTTTATCCAATGCGACCAAAACCGTGCCGATGATGGGCACGATCACGCCGCGTTGGCTGGTTCATCTGCTGCCTTGGATCCCGGTCGAAGCGGGTATTTACCGGGTCAACAAAGTCAAAAGCGAGACCAGCATCGCCGTCGATTGCTCAAGTCTGGACGAGAAAGTGCTGCCGCAAACCTTCGTCGATTACGAAGAATGGGGCCGCGAATACCGCCTGAATGCGGTCAACACCGTCTTGGACGTACATACCCGCGTCGCCGATTTATACAGCAGCCCGCACAACCAAATTCATGAGCAATTGCGGCTGACCATCGAAACCGTCAAAGAGCGTCAGGAAAGCGAGCTGATCAACAATACCGAATACGGTTTGCTGAACAACGTCATCGAATCGCAAAAAGTCAAGACCCGCAAAGGTTCGCCGACGCCGGACGACTTGGACGAACTGATCGCCCGAGTCTGGAAAGAGCCGGGCTTCTTCCTAGCCCACCCGCGGGCGATTGCAGCCTTCGGCCGCGAAGCCACCCGCCGCGGCACGCCGCCGCCGACCTTGTCCTTGTTCGGTTCGCAATTCATCACTTGGCGCGGATTGCCTTTGATCCCGACCGACAAGCTGAAAATCGTCAACGGCAAAACCAACATACTACTGCTACGCACCGGTGAAAGCCGGCAAGGCGTGGTCGGTTTGTATCAACCAAACCTGACCGACGAACTTAGCATGGGACTGTCGGTGCGTTTCATGGGCATTAACCACAAAGCTATCGCTTCCTATTTGGTCTCGTTGTATTGCTCGCTGGCGATACTGACCGACGACGCGATCGGCGTACTCGAAAACGTCGAAGTGGACAATTACTATGACTACGCCTAATCCGGATCTGGCCGGGCTCGCTCAACAAGCGCTGAGCGGCGGTACGGTGCCGGCTGGTTTGCCGGACACCGCCGAATTAAGCCGCTTGGCCAACCTGTACTACAGCGATATGCCGACCGGCGATGGTCAAGCCATCGACAACGTACCGGCCTCGGCGGCGAGTTCGGTGCCGTATCACGCGGTGCCTAACGGTTTCGCGAATCGGCCGGGTATCGATAGCAGTGCCGTCGCCGGTCTGGCCGGACCGAGTGCCGGTTTGCCGGGCTTGTCGGAGTTGCAGCGGTTGGTGGACACCAGTAGTCGGCCGCCAGCCGGGCCAGGTGCCGGTGCCGGTAGCGCGCCGTTTTATTTTCTCAATGAACTGTCCGGCCTAGCTCGTGCCGCGCAAATTCCCGGCCTGGGTTCGGCGCATCCGCCGTTCGACGTGAACGCGGTGCGCCGCGACTTTCCGATTCTGGAAGAGCGGGTCAACGGCTATCCGTTGGCTTGGTTGGACAACGCCGCGACCACCCAAAAACCGCAGTGCGTCATCGATCGGATATCTGAGTTTTATCGTCATGAGAACTCCAATATCCACCGGGCCGCCCACGAACTGGCGGCGCGCGCCACCGACGCCTACGAAGGCGCGCGCGCTACCGTGGCGGGGTTCATTAACGCGTCGTCGGCTGACGATATCGTGTTCGTGCGCGGTGCTACCGAGGCGATCAATTTGGTCGCGCAAAGTTGGGGTCGGCAATTTATCGGCGAAGGCGACGAAATCGTCATCAGTTGGCTGGAGCATCACGCCAACATCGTGCCTTGGCAGCAGTTGTGCCGGGAAACCGGGGCGCTCTTGCGGGTGATTCCGGTCGACGACGACGGTCAGGTGATTCTGGCCGAGTACCAAAAACTGCTGAATGCCAAAACCAAGCTGGTATCGTTTACCCAGGTGTCCAATGCCTTGGGTACCGTGACGCCGGCGGCGGAGATGATAGCGCTGGCTCACCAGGCCGGCGCCAAGGTGTTGTTGGACGGCGCGCAATCGGTGTCGCATTTGCGGGTGGATGTGCAAAGCCTGGATTGCGATTGGTTGGTGTTTTCCGGACACAAGATTTTCGGCCCGACCGGTATCGGCGTGTTGTACGGCAAGCCGGAACTGCTGGCAATCACCCAGCCTTGGCAAGGCGGCGGTAACATGATCGAAGACGTTACGTTCGAGAAAACCGTGTATCAACCGGCGCCTGCCAAATTCGAAGCCGGCACCGGCAATATCGCCGATGCGGTGGGCTTGGGGGCGGCGTTGGAGTATCTGAGTCGGATCGGCATCGAAAACGTCGCCCGCTACGAACACGAGTTGCTGGAATACGGCATGCACATTTTGCGCGCGATCCCCGGTGTGCGTCTGATCGGCACCGCGCCAGACAAAACCAGTGTGCTGTCCTTCGTGATGGCGGGGCACTCCACCCAGGATGTCGGTAAGGCACTGAACGAAGCCGGCATCGCGGTCCGTTCCGGCCACCATTGCGCGCAGCCCATCCTGCGTCGCTTTGGCTTGGAAGCCACGGTACGGCCGTCGCTGGCGTTTTACAACACCTACGAAGAAATCGACCGCTTGGCGGCCGTCCTGAAGAAGCTGCAATGCGCCAAACGTAGTTTTTAGGGTTCGAACCCGCAAACCCGGCTGCTCCGGCCGGCGTTTGCGTTGTTTGGTTTTCTCTCCGCACTTGGGGCGTTGGAATGGTCATTCCGGCGTTCTCAAGCACCGCCTGTGTGTGATTCCGACCGATTTCAAACCGGCCGGGGCGGTCGAATCCGTTCCGATTTCGCCTTTCCAAGCTCGTCAGGATTCCGCGTTCACCGGGGTGTTTCCCGTTAAGCCAGTCCGGTCTTCGCCAGGCCATGCGCTGGTGTGGCCCGCATTGTTCCGTCCCTATGTTCGTCAACGAACAGACCTCGCCCTCTTGCCTGCCTAGGAGCCTGTCGGAC
>NZ_LUUK01000232.1 GCF_001644025.1 Methylomonas koyamae | reverse complement strand
TAAGTCCGACAGGCTCCTAGTAAAAATTTAACCGGAATTCGTGCTCCCAGTCGTCTAAACGCCACCGATTGCGCATAAGCGCTTTTTATCGGTCGTCCGGGCCATGAGCTCATTATTTTGCGCGGTCTACTGTCGAATTTTCCTCAAAAACCCCGGTATTTCCGTTCACCGTCGCATGTTCTAGCTATTTGGCCGCTAATCGGGAACCGCAGATCGGCAGGGAAGGCGAGTGCTTTGATCGCGTCGCGTTCGTCGCGCTTATCCGCCCATCGACCACCGCTTCGATGTTGATGATGTCCAGGCATGTCCCACCAAGGCCAACGAGGAATACGAGGTGAATTCTGTTTTTAACGCCGTCGGTTTGAAGCGGGCCATGACCAGTACGGTTCAAGGAGCCAATGGTAATTGTCCTATATATATCGTTCTGATGACTCATAAGCCTCGGTCAATTTGAACAAACGCCCTGACTGGCATGGCGGAGTATTGGCCTCCGCGATGAAAAACCTGATCATCATAGTCTTTGCAGATCGAATAGGTGGTTGAATCGATGCCAACACTCGGCTAGATAGCGCGGCGAATGTTTGGGCTTGGATCGCCAGAAGCCACACCGTCAGAGGCCGTTTGGTACCTTCAAACAGCGTCCCCGTTGGTCAGTGGCGCTGGGTGATGACAGGCCGCACATTGATAAAGTTTGCGGGTCTTGACCACTACAAACCACCATAACTTGGGTATTGAAAACCGGCGGTCATCGTGCCTGAAATAGGGTTTCGGCGTACTGGGCATCGGTAGTTTACAGCTTCAGAACATCCATCAAATCGAAGCCTTTTTGAAATTGGATCGGGTTCTTCTTAATGTCAGGATCCTGCAGTCGGACTAATACTTTCATCGGACTTATCGGAGACTTCTAAGTTGTTGAGGCTCATCGATAATCAGCTTGGACTATGGCATATGCCGCAACAATTAATTAGAACTGTGTCAAATCCCGTAGAGCCGACGGTCGAATGAATTAACAGGGGTGTTGGGTTTTTAATAAGTATATGAAATTTATAGTGATTGTTCTTTGGTCTTTTTATTGCTTTCCAGTAAGTGCTCTATTTTGAGCGCTAGCCAAACCTGTCGCGAGGCAGGGCCGGAAAGCCACGGGTCTTGTAGGCAAGATAGCCGGGTTGCTGTGTCACGGGTAGGGATGCCGGGAAAGACTGCTATTGCCTTGAAGAGAGTTAAAGCAAGTGACGCATACACAGTTGAGAAGTTTATCCATTCAACCCTTCTTTTTTGAAACAAGGTAATTAAATGAATTTGGAAATTAACGCAATACGCAAAACTAAACTCGCGGGATTGGCTATGATGTTGGCCGCCGCGACTCTGGCCCCGCAAACCGCTAGCGCGGCCCTAGTCTCAGGAACAGCGACCATCTCGCTAAACGGTGTTTGGAACTCGGCGTTTCTCGCTTCAGGATGGGCTCCGACGACTTTTTTCGATTCGTCCTTTAATAACACGATGATAAGCGGCTCTCTCGCCGGCGGAACCGCGATTAGCGGCTTTACCGGTGCTTTCGAGGCACCGATTAACACCAATACGACGACGATCGTCATCGGTGGTTTCGGTACCGCCGGCACCATTCAGGCGACGACGATGGATACCAGCAATTCCTCGGTCGGGGTTATCGGCCTTAGCGGCGCCTTCCGGTTTACCGCTCCTTCGCTGTCAACCTATCTGTCGTCCGAGGATTGGACGTTGCAAAAAATCGGCGGTACATGGAACCTAGTGGACCACTCACCCGGCTTTCCGGACAACACCTTATTCCAACTGGTAAACGTCGTCGATAATCTGGCGACGACCGGCATGCTTGACGGCGACCTGCAGTTTTTGCCTGATCCGGCCCATCAAGCGGGTGGCTTTTCCTACTCGGGCTTTTTGGGTGCTACCGGAGCAAAACTCAGCACGACTATAGGCCATCTGAGCATCGCGCCGGTCGCGGCGGTACCTCTGCCAGCCGCGGCATGGTTGTTTGGCACCGCTTTGTTGAGTTTGTTCGGTATCAACCGCCGCAAAAACAGCATCAGCGCCTAAGTCGTTCATGGAATACGGCGTGGATTTAGCGCTAGATTGCCGCACGATGAGGCTTGCGGTATTCAAGATTAGAATTATTCCAATCGTTCTTGAAATTCATACATCGCCTGCGGTTGTCGTGACGGCGTAAACGTTGCGAGAGCACGTCCATGCTTCCCCCCTGAGCAGGATTTGGGCCAGGGGGTTGTTTTTTAGCGCTATCCTCCGTTTAAACCTTTTCGAAGATTTCTGATTTGATGGGCCCCTGCTTCAACTAAATGCCACAACCCTGTCAAATCAAACCAACTTAACCCAAAATTTAAGGGTCTCGCGCGGTGTTTAGCGGAGAGGCTTTCCACGGCGCCCGACGCAAGATCGTGCCGCCATTGCCAAGGCGTTTATATCCAAAAGGACGTATATCGCCAAAATGGTCTACAACCAGACGACTCGGGTAATGCCGGACGGCCCGATGGATAGTGCCTCTAGGCGAATTTATGGTTGGGAGCGTAAGAATGTTTAGCGCCCGCGTGATACACCCACCAACAAGCGGCCGTGCCAATTGCCAAGACCCTATGCTTAGTTATTTTGGTCGCGCTCCGGGCCGTACGCTCTCATGAAAACGTCGACGGCGCGCTCGACGACATCATGAATCAGGTCAGGCGGCAGTTCATTCAAGATGTTCATCAACCACTGTTCAGACACTTCCGACTCCAACAGTCCGCGAAAGTGGGCCGCAACCACGCGGGGCTCGGCGGGACGCAACCGACCGGCCTTGATGGCTGCGGCAAAATAGTCTTCCAAATATTTCATGCCTACCCCTGGGCCGCGCTCGAAAAACAGTCGGCCGACATCCCCACTGCCGGACGCGGCGATAATCATGCGCCTCACCGCCAGTTTTTCCGGCGTGAAGAACGTACTCAGCACGCGCTCTCCAACCAGTTTTAAAGTGGAGGCAACGTTCTCCGATGGTTGAAGCAGCGCAACCGTTAAGCGCAATTCATCGTTGTAAAGATACGCCGATTCGCCTTCGTAAATTTTCTGAAACATTCCCTTGTGGTGGTCTGCGGAAGACTCCACCAATTCCAGGAACAGCTCGTTCTTGGAGCTGAAGTAGCCGTAAACAGTCGCTTTCGATACGCAGGCCAACGTTGCGATATCCGACATCGTCGCGCCTTCGAAACCTAATTTCTCAAATGCAATCTTTGCCGCCTCCAAGATAGTCTGGCGACGTTCAGGGCTTTTTTTTCTCAACGGGGGGACTCCTTAACTAAACCAATGAGTTCATTTTTGCTTGACAAAAGGAATCTGTCAAATCTAATATTAACCATACCGTTCAGTTTAGTTATTGAGCGACATGACACTCCTATGCTGAAGCGAAAGATGTGAAAACTGATTTCAATGAATCCTAGAGGTTCGTATCGAGCCGCGAAACAACCAGGCTCAAATACCTGAGTTGTCGCCTCGCACCCCCGAAATCGCGCTGATTGTGTTTTAGAGGGAAGACTTTTAAGTCGCTCTTGCTTTTTACTCAACCTGTCCCATGAGGATTAATCGCTATGTACTGTATGAGAACTGAAACATTTTGCGCAGTCGGCGCGCTGGCTTTGTTATCCGCTTGCGCTTCAACGCCGACAACGGACCCTAGAGACCCGTACGAAAACTACAACAGAAAAGTTCAATCGTTTAACGACGGTTTGGATGATTATGTGATGAAACCGGTGGCGGAGGGCTACAAGTGGTTGATGCCAGATTTTGCCGATCAAGGGATTAGCAATTTCTTTAGCAACATTGGCGAAATCGGCGTGATTGCCAACGATGCTCTGCAAGGCAATTTTTCCCAATCGGGCGAGGATGGCGCTCGATTTTTGATCAACACTACCGCTGGCTTAGGTGGCTTCATCGATGTAGGCGCCATGCTGGATCTACCCAAGCACGACGAAAGTTTCGACAAAACGCTTGCTGTATGGGGAATGGATACCGGGTCTTACTTGGTGTTGCCGTTGGTCGGTCCAAGTTCGACGCGTGGCCTTGGGGGGATAGCGGGCGACGCCGCGTTTAACCCGACCACTTACCTTGGTGCGTCTTTTGCCGTATCAGGGTTATCGGGAGCGGTCCGCGCCATAGATAAACGGGCAGACAATTTGGAAAAGGGAAAAATCATCGATGAAGCGGCGATCGATCGTTACGAGTTTTTCAAAAATGCTTATTTTTCGAGAAAAAGCTATGCGGTTGAAATAGGCGGCGTCCAGGAAACGGTGCCATTGGAACTCAACGGTTCCTCAGAGTGACGGTACTAGGGGCATTGGAGCCAGATCGGAATTGCCATCTGCATAACCCCGTATTCTAGTTACCAAACGACTATCCCGGATTTCGTCAACCATCTTTTTCCAAGCTAACGATCATGAAACCGCTGCATCTCCCCGGTAAATGACAGCCATTGCGTAGCAGCCGTTTTAGCCGCGATTGACAGCGTTCCGACACGCTATTGGGTGGTGCATCCATTGACTTTCATAGTAAATCGGAAGTCGGTCTAGTCATAACACCCTCGCGCCAGCATCACGTCATTTGACAGCACCTAAAAGTGTCAATTTTCAGAGACCGATCAAAAAATTTATGGTGGAGTGCTTGTCGGAACGCAATTTTTCGGGAATAATAAAAACGAAACATTTTATTTTTATTTTCCCGGAGCAAATTATGGCAGCGGAAACGATGAACAAACCCAAAGTAGGGCGGCCGAGAGCCGGTACCGAAACCGAGCGGAACGACTATCTTCTGGATCAGGCTCTGGCGCTGTTCATGCGCGAGGGCTATGCCAACACCAGTATCGCTAAAATTGCGGCGGCGGCCGGGGTTTCGACCCGAACTATTTACGAACGCTATAAAAACAAAGCCGAATTGATGCTGGCTTCGGTGGACCGCTTGGTAGAAACCGATATTTCCGAACTGCAGCGTATCGATGGTTTGGCGACGATGTCTTGTAGTGAGGGTTTGACCGCGCTCGGCGAAACGTTGCTGGCTAAAGTCATGCAGCCCGACATGATCTCGTTTTACCGCATGGGCGTTGCCGAGGCGCGGCAATTTCCGGAGCTGAGCGATTTGATCGAAACCAGCGGTCCTCAACGGATTTACCAAATGATTGCCGAATATTTGCGCGGCCACGGCGAGATAAGCGGGTTATCCGCTTCAGAGCGTCAGCGCGCGGCGGCCCTGTTCTTGGAAATGTTGGTTGCCGAGCCGAGAAACAAGGCGCTATTCGGTTGCCTGGCTGCCGATTGGGATGCCCGCGCCCACGTCGAATTTGTCGTTAAGGTGTTTTTGTTCGGCATTGCCGACGGGAGGTCTGCGTGAGAGCGGCCATATTGGCTATTCTGGCCGGCGGCGCGTTGGCCGGATGCAGCGTGTTTCCCGACTATGTCCGGCCGAGCATCGACACGCCTGCCCAATGGCAAGCCCAAAGGACCGAAGCCGCCGGCGCGGCGGAGCGGCTGGACTGGTGGCGCCAGTTCAACGATCCGGTGTTGAGCCGTTTGCTCCAGGCCGCCGAACAGGATAATCCGACGCTGGAGCAAGCCGTGGCGAATATCGCGTCGGCGCGCGCCAGCCTGGCCGGCGCGGAGGCGGGTGGCATGCCCAGCTTGACCACCAAAGGCTCTTTCACTCGCTCCAAGGGTGGCACCACCACCGGAACCGGCGCGCAAACTACCAGCGCTAGCGGCTCGAGTTTCAACACCGGCATTACTCAAATCTTGTCCGGTAGTCTCGATGCCAGTTGGGAGTTGGATTTATTCGGCAAGTTCGCCTTCAACCGGCAGGCCGAGCAGGCCCGACTGGCGGCGGCCGAATTGACGCTGCACAACGCTAAAGTGAGTTTGGCGGCCGAGGTAGCGAGCGATTACGTCAGTTACCGGGCCTGTCAACTGACGGCGATCGCCTATCAAAACGCGATCGCTTCCAAACAAGACACCGCGCGCTTGACCGGCGTGCTGGCCGGTGCGGGATTTTCATCGCCGGCCGACGCGGTATTGGCCGACGCCAGCTTGCATGCCAGCGAATCCAGTCTGATCGCGCAACGCACGGAGTGCGACAACACCGTTAAGGCCCTGGTGGCATTGACCGGTCTGGCCGAAGCCGATTTACGCGCTTGGTTGGCGGCTGGCGGAGGCATGCCGGTACCCGAGCAATTTCAAGTGGATAGTGTGCCGGCCGATTTGCTGACCCAGAGGCCGGATTTGGCCGCCGACGAGCGTAAGTTGGCGGCGGCCAGCGCCGACATCGGCAACGCGGTCGCCAAGCGCTATCCCAGTGTCAGTCTGACCGGTTCTATCGGCAAACGCAAAACCGAAACCACCGGCTTGACCTTGAGCAGCAACACCTGGTCGATCGGACCGACCGTTACCTTGCCGATCTTCGACGGCGGCGAATTGCGTTCGAAGGTCGATAGCGCCGAAGCGGCTTACGCCAGCGCGCTGGCTACCTACCGGAGCGACATTCGCAGCGCGGTCAAGGAAGTCGAGCAAGCCCTGGTCAATCTTAGCGGTGCCGAGCAACGGGAACGCGTGGAAGGCCGTAGCGCCGAGCAATATCGCCAGTATTTTCGCGCGGCCGAGCTCAACTGGCGGTCAGGCGGTCTTAGTCTGCTGTCGCTGGAGGACGCGCGCGGCCAGATGATCACCCAAGAAATCAGTCACATCACCCAACAACAAAATCGCGTTCAGTATTGGATCGCGTTGTACAAGGCGCTGGGCGGCGGTTGGCGCGCCCAGGACACGCAATTGAGCGCCGGCGACACCCAGCGCGAGGAGTCATTATGAATATCAGCCAAACATTTTCGATACCGACCTGGATTGCCGGGTTAACCTTGGCCGGTCTAAGCATTGCGTTACCGGCTCTGACCAGCGCGCCGGCGCCGGCGGCGGTCGCCGCTAAATCCAAGGCGGTGCTGGCGGTCGAAACGCTGGTACCGACTAGACAGGAGTGGCCGGTGGCGATTAAGGTCAACGGCGCTGTGGCGGCTTGGCAAGAAGCCAAAATCGGCGCCGAAATCGGCAGTCTGCGCATCAAGCAAATTTTGGTCGACGTCGGCAGCCGGGTTAAGCGCGGTCAGGACTTGGCGGTGTTAGCCGACGACACCGTCCTCGCCGAATTGCACAAACAACAAGCGAGCGTCGACAAGAGTCGGGCCAATCTGGCCAAGGCCCAGGCCGACGCCGCCCGCGCCCGCGAAATTCAAGACAGCGGCGCCTTGTCGTCGCAAAAAATCGACGAGTACGTGATTGCCGAGCAAACCGCCCGCGCCGATCTGGCCTTGGCGCAAGCGGAGCTGGAAAACCAGCGGATCCGCTTGAGCCAGACTCATATCGTCGCGCCGGACGACGGCGTGATTTCAGCGCGCGGCGCTGGCCTGGGCGACGTGGTGGCGGCCGGGACCGAGTTGTTCCGGCTGGTGCGCCAGGGCCGGGTGGAGTGGCGAGCCGAGGTCAATGCCCAACAGCTTGCGCAAATCCGCGTCGGCCAAGCGGTGGAATTGAGCTTGCCCGACGGCGGCAGCGTGATCGGCAATGTGCGGATGACCGCGCCGACCGTGAACGATACCACCCGCAACGCGCTGGTTTACGTCGATATTCCCAACGCCGGGGCCAAGCCGGGCATGTATTTGCAAGGCAGCATCGTCGTCGGCGCGCAAACCGCCTTGGTCGTGCCGCAGACCGCGTTGGTCTTGCGGGACGGCCGCGATTACCTGTTCGAAATCGCCAAGCCCTCCGGCTCGGCGGACCAAACCGCCAGATCGGTGATTCAACGTAGCGTCGTCACCGGCCGCAGAGTCGGCGACTGGGTGGAAATCCGCGAAGGCATCTCCGGCGATGCCAGTTTGATCGCCGGTGGCGGGGCGTTTTTGAAGGATGGCGACATCGTCAACGTAACGCCTAAAACCTGAACCGCGCCGAAGCAGTCCGCCCGGTAGCGCGCCGGCCTGACGCCGGACCGTCCGCCTGCCAACGGCGACTTTTTCAGCCGCGATGCCGAGCGCATCGCTATTTATCAATGTCCAAGCACCGCATCGCGGTCTTGGGCGTGGGAGCAAAATCATGAACTTTTCCGCATGGGCCATCCGCAAGCCGGTACCCAGTCTTTTGTTGTTCGCGGTGCTGTCCATCCTGGGCGGCATGGGTCTCAAGCAATTAGGCAAACAAAACTTCCCGGACATCGAAGTGCCTATCATCACCGTCGCCGCCACGCTGGAAGGTGCGGCGCCGGCGCAATTGGAAACCGAAGTGGCGCGCAAGATCGAGGATAAGATCGCCGCTATCGGCGGCGTCGAGCACGTGCGCACCACGATCACCGACGGCTCGGTGGCGATTAAGGTGGAGTTCAACATCGACAAGAACTCCGAGGAGGCGTTGAACCAAGTGCGCAACGCGGTGGATGGCGTCCGCGCCGAATTGCCGTCGGCGATGGCCGCGCCCATCATTTCCAAGACCACGACGGCCGGTAACGCCATTCTGACTTATGTGGTCAGCGCCGAGAATATGGATGAAGCGGCACTGTCCTGGTTCGTCGATAACGATGTCAGCAAGCGTTTACTAGCGGTCAACGGCGTCGGCAGGGTGACGCGTACCGGCGGGGTCGATCGCGAGGTCCACGTCGATCTCGATCCGGTACGGATGGCCGGCTTGGGCGCCCAGGTCAGCGAAGTGGCGACGCAGCTGAAAAAAGTCCAGCAGGATGCGTCCGGCGGTCGCGGCGACATCGGTGGCGGCGTGCAGGCGGTGCGTACCTTGGGCCGGGTGGCGACGGCCGGCGAATTGCGCAACCTCGATATACCGCTCGCCAACGGCAGCCACATCAAGCTGGATCAAATTGCCGACATCAGCGACACCATCGCCGAACGGTCGACCTACGCGACGCTGGACGGCCAGCCGGTTATCGGCTTCGATATCGTCCGCAACAAAGGCACCAGCGAAGTGACCGTGGCGGAAGCGGTGCGCGCGGCACTGGCCGAGTTTGGCGCCGCGCATCCGCAGGTACAAATCCGCGAGGCCTTCGACACCGTCCAGCCGGTCGAGGACAACTATACCGGCTCGATGCATTTGCTGTACGAAGGGGCCTTCCTGGCCGTGGTCGTGGTTTGGTGGTTTTTGCGGGACTGGCGGGCGACGCTGGTCGCGGCGGTGGCGTTGCCCCTGTCCATCCTGCCGACTTTCGCGGCGATGTGGTATTTCGGTTTTAGTCTGAACATTCTGTCGTTGCTGGCCTTGGCGCTGGTGGTGGGTATTTTGGTGGACGATGCCATCGTTGAAATCGAAAACATCGTGCGTCATTTAAGGATGGGTAAGACGCCGCTGCAGGCGGCAATGGACGCCGCCGACGAAATCGGCTTCGCGGTCATCGCCACCACCTTTACCTTGGTGGCGGTGTTCTTGCCGACCGCGTTCATGGGCGGGGTACCCGGCAAATTCTTTCGCCAATTCGGCATGACCGCGGCGGCGGCGGTATTGGCCTCATTGTTGGTGGCGCGCTTGCTGACGCCGATGATGGCGGCCTATTGGTTGAAACCGCATCCGGAACGCGACAGCGGCGATAATCCGGCTATGCGGGCCTATCTGAAGGTGGTGGACTGGTGCCTAGGCCATCGCTGGATGGTTGGCGTCGGCGTGGTGGCGTTCGTGGCCGGTTCGCTGAGCCTGATGCCCTTATTGCCCAAGGGTTTCGTACCGGCTTCCGACAACAGTCAAACCAAGGTTTCGCTGGAATTGCCGCCGGGCAGCACGCTGGCGCAAACCCGCCGAATCGCCGCCGAGGCCGAACGCCGTTTGCGCGAGTTGCCGGACGTCACCCAAGTCTTTACGGCGGACGGCGTTTCCAGCAGTGGCGGTGGTGGTCCGGATGCCGCCAGCACCAACTACGAGGTGCGCAAGGCCACCTTAACCCTAAGCCTGCGCGACCGTACCGAACGCCCGTATACTCAAACCACGATCGAGGCGGCGATACGCGACAAACTGGCCGATTTGCCCGGCGTGCGCGTGGCCGTCGGCAGCGGCGGTAGCGGCGAAAAGCTGCAACTGACGCTGGCTAGCGACGATCCGCAAGCCTTGCGCCGGGCCGCCGACGCGGTCGAACTGGAACTGAGGCAAGTGCGCGGCCTGGGCAACATTACGTCGAGCGCTAGTTTGCAACGCCCGGAGATTCAGATTACCCCGGATTTCAACAAGGCCGCCGAATTGGGCGTCACGGTCGAGGCCTTGGCCGAAGTGGTTAGGGTCGCCAGTTACGGCGACTATGCCAACGTGATGGCCAAGCTGAATCTGCCGCAACGGCAAATCCCGATTCGGGTGCGGCTGGCCGAGTCCGTGCGCCACAGTCTCGACGAAATCGGCCAACTGCGGGTGGCCGGACGCGCCGGCAGCGTCAGTTTGGCGACCTTGGCCGACATTCGTCTGGCCGGTGGCTTGCAGCAGATCGATCGCTTGGACCGGATGCGCAACACCACCTTCGAAATCGAGTTGGGCGAGCGCGTAGTCGGCGACGTGCTGGCCGAAGTCATGCAATTACCGACCATGCAAAACCTGCCGGCCGGCGTGCGCACGATTGAGTCCGGCGACGCGCAACGGATGAACGAGTTGTTCGGCAGTTTCGGCGGGGCGATGGCGATTGGCGTGTTGTGCATTTACGTGGTTTTAGTGCTGCTGTTCGGCGACTTCAGCCAACCGGTGACGATACTCGGCGCATTGCCGTTGTCGCTGGGCGGAGCCTTCCTGGCCTTGCTGATGACCGGCGGCAGTTTCGCGATGCCCAGCGTGATCGGGTTGTTAATGCTAATGGGCGTCGTCACCAAAAACTCTATCCTGCTGGTCGAATACGCGATGATCGCCCGCCGCGAGCGCGGCATGAGCCGGCTGGACGCGGTGATCGATAGTTGCCGTAAGCGGGTGCAACCGATTCTGATGACGACGATCGCGATGGGCGCCGGCATGTTGCCGATCGCGCTGGGCCTGGGCGCCGACCCGAGTTTCCGGGCGCCGATGGCGATTACCGTGATCGGCGGCTTGCTGACGTCGACCGCGCTGAGTCTGGTGGTGATTCCGGTGGCGTATACCGCGATCGACGATTTGATGAGCACGCTACGTCGCGGCTTGGTTTGGTTAGCGCGGTTACGGCTCCGGCCGGTTTGGCGGGGATCGCCGGCGCGTTGACGTCTCGCCAACGGTGCGCGGGCGGCGGCTATCGGCGAAGTCCGCGTGGCGTCGTTGGTGGCCGCTTAGACTATCCTTAGTCAACGTAGGGTATGGAAGACCGGCGTGAATTGAAACTCTTGGGGGGATCGGGATGCCAACCATGCTAAGTCGCATGTTAAGGCGCGGTAGATCGTGGCTATTGCTGTCGTTAACGGCGATGGCTTGTCAGCGCGCTGAAGAACCGGCTTATAGTCCTAGTCTGAGCGATGTGCCGACGGAAATCGTCGAATATGTCGTCGGCATCCATCCCTTGCATAATCCGCAACGCTTGATGGAAATATACGGCCCCATCGTAGATCATATGAACCGGTACCTGCCCGACGCCCGCTTCAAGCTGGAAGCTTCGCGCAATTACGAAGAATTCGACAAAAAACTGTATGCGGGCCATTTTGCGTTCGCGATGCCTAACCCCTATCAATCGGTCGAGGCCCTGCAACACGGCTATCGAATCTTCGCCAAAATGGCCGACGACGAGAACTTTCGCGGCATCATCCTGGTGCGCAAGGATGGCGGGATCCGGGATCTAAGCGATTTGAAAGGCAAGGCGGTGGCTTATCCCGCTCCGACGGCGTTGGCGGCGACGATGTTACCGCAATATTTTTTGCAGACCCACGGTATCGACGTTAACCGCGACATCGAGAATCGCTACGTCGGATCGCAAGAGTCGGTGATTATCAACGTATTGCTCGGCCACGTCGCCGCCGGCGCGACTTGGCCGGTGCCTTGGGCCAGCTTTTCCAAACAGCGTCCGGAGCAGGCCGCCGAATTGGAAGTGAAATGGCGGACGGATACGCTACCGAATAACGCCTGGGTCGTTCGCGCGGATATTCCGGGTGGGCTGGCCGGACGCTTCGCCGAGGAATTGCTGGCATTGCAGGATAGCGAGGAGGGCAGAGCGATACTGGCGGGTTTGCCGGTATCGCGTTTCGAAGCGGCCGACGCCGAGACCTACCGGCCGGTTCGCGATTTTCTGGTGAAATTTTCGAGCGCGGTGAGGCCGTTAGACTGAATGAACGACAAATTTCGATGAAAGGGCTACGCGAGTTGCTGTCCGGCGCGCACAGCTTTTGGGGGCGTTCTATCCGTCGCCAGATGGTTTGGTCGTTTTCGCTGGCGGCTTTGGCGACAGTCGCCGGTGCCGGAATATTATTGTTATCGGCGCAACGCGAATTTTTATATGAGCAAGGTCAGCGAAGCGCGTTCGAGTTGGCCAGGACGCTGGCCTTCGGTAGCGCTTCGTGGGTGTTGGCCAACGACCTGGCCGGCTTGCAAGAAGTCTTGAAAGGGGCGGCGGAAACCACCGATTTGAGTTTTGCCGTTGTCATTTCGCCGCGCGGAGAAGTCTTGGCCTCCACTCGGCCTGAGTATATCGGCCGATATTTCACCGATCCGGTCAGTCTGAGTTTGTTAGGCCGGTCCGCGGAGCCGCAAGTCCTTTTGAATCGGGATGACTTGATCGATGTCGCGGTCCCGATCAAGGCCAACAACGCACCGATCGGTTGGCTGAGAGTCGAATTGAGCCGGGTCGGTAAAATCCGTGAACTGCGCTCGTTGGCCTTTGCCGGCTTGGGGATTGCCGGATTGTTGTTGCTGAGCATCGTCGTGATTGCAACCGCGCTGTCGAGGGGATTGACCCGCGGCCTGAATCACTTGATGACCGTCGCGATCGATGCCGAGCATGGTCGGACCTTTCGGCGCGAGGCGCTGACCCGTCGAGACGAGGTTGGCGTTTTGGCGCGCCATCTCTATCGTATGCTGGATGCGATAGAGTCCGAAAAAGCCGCCAAATTCGCCAGCGAGGCGCGTTTTCGCCGATTGGTGCAAGTCATGCCGATACCATTGGGTTCGGCCGACAAAGACGGTGTGATCCGGGAGTTCAACGATTGCTTCGCGGAATTGTTCGGATACTCGCGCGCCGACATTCCGACGTTGGATGATTGGTTCCAAAAGGCCTACCCGGATCCGGACTACCGAATCTGGGCTATCGCGACCTGGGATGCGGCCGTTCAAGAAGCCATCGAGAGCGGCGAAAGTATTCGTCCGCGCGAATACCGGGTGACTTGCAAAAACGGTGACGTGCGGGTCATGGATATTGCCGGCGTGGTATTGGGCGATGACGTGTTGGCGATCTTCATCGACATGACCGAGCGGATGCGGAATGCCGAGCAACTCCGGCGTTATAAAGACCATCTCGAGGACGAAGTGCAGCAGCGCACCGCGGATTTGGTGTTGGCCCGCAATGCCGCCGAAACCGCCAACAAGGCCAAGAGCACTTTTCTGGCAAATATGAGCCACGAGTTGCGCACGCCGCTGAACGCCATTATGGGCTTTTCCAATGTGATGCGCGGCGATCCGCAATTGCGCGACGATCAGCGTATGAATTTGGACATTATTAACCGCAGCGGCGAACATTTGCTAAATCTAATCAACGACGTACTGGAAATGGCCAAGATCGAGGCCGGTCGGTTTCAATTGGAAAACGTCGCTTTCGATTTGGGTGGTTTGATTCGCGATATCACCGAGATGCTGGACATTCGCGCCAAGGAAAAGGGCTTGCGCTTGTTGGTCGATCAGTCGTCGCGGTTTCCGCGTTACGTGGTTGGCGATCAGGCGCATTTGCGCCAAGTGTTGATTAACTTGGTCGGGAATGCGGTTAAATTCACCGAGCAAGGCGGGGTGATCTTGCGCTTGGGTGTGCGGGAGAACAGTACCTCGCACCTACTGATCGAAATCGAAGACACCGGTCCCGGTATCGAGCCGCGCGACCAGCAACGGGTGTTCGAGCCGTTCGAACAATTGGGCGAGCAGGGCGCCAACAAGGGCACGGGATTGGGCTTGACGATCACCCGTCAGTTCGTGCGCTTGATGGGCGGCAAATTGGAATTGCGCAGCAGCCCTGGGGTGGGTTCTATTTTCGTAGTCGATCTGCCGCTGATCGAGGCGGACGAAGCCGACGTACTCAGTTCGCCGCGCCGAGAGCCGGCCAACGTGGTCGGCTTGGCACCCGGACAGCCGAATTATCGTATCTTGATCGTCGAGGACCAGATCGAAAATCAATTGTTGTTGAGCAAGCTCATGGAGTCGGTCGGTTTGCCGGTCAGGGTCGCCGAGAACGGCGAGCGCGGGGTAGCCCTGTTTCGAGAATGGCGGCCGGATTTGATCTGGATGGACCGGCGTATGCCGGTCATGGACGGTCAGGAAGCGACCCGAATCATTCGCGGCCTGCCGGGCGGCGAGCTTGTCAAAATAGTGGCAGTCACCGCGTCGGTATTCGTCGAACAGCGCGAGGAGTTATTGCGATCGGGAATGGACGACTTTGTCCGCAAGCCCTACCGGTTCAGCGAAATTTACGATTGTTTGTCTCGGCAATTAGGCATCCGCTTTATTTACGAGGGTTCGTTCCGGCCGGAACAGCAAACCGCCGTTTTGACGCCCGGCAGTTTACTGGTGTTGCCGGCGTCGCTACGCGAAGAGTTGGCACAAGCCTTGGAGAGTCTGGAGGCGGAACGGATCGCCGATGTGATCGGCCGCATCACCGCGAGCGATCCGGGTTTGGGTAAAACCTTGACTCAATTCGCCGAGGATTTCGACTATCCAGCCATTTTGAAGGCCTTGCAGGCCTTGAATTAAACGGCGGCCGCTGTTCGCGGGAATTTGGCCGGCGGCGGGCTGGGTTGATCCAAGTTTGAGAATCCGAGCCGCCAACGCTCAATCCGGCTCCAGTACCCGGTAGAGCATTTCCTTGACCGTGTGCGGATCGAAGGGTTTGTCGCAAATCGCCGACACGCCGGCCTTGTGGACGTTGCTGAGGCGGGTTTGGTTATCTTCGCTGGTGACCATCAGAATCGGCACGATGGAATTGCCCAGGACCTGACGGATGTGTTTGATCAACTGTTGGCCATCCATGATCGGCATGTTGTAGTCGGTGACGATCAATTCGAAACCATCCTGATTTTGCTCGAACAGTTCGACGCCTTCCTTGCCGTCTCGAGCTTCGGTGATTTTTACGATGCCCATGTTGTTCAATACCCGGCAAATATGCTTACGGGCCAAATTGCTGTCGTCGACGACCAGGACCCTGACATTCTCGATGTCGTAATGCTCCAGGCTAATTTCCTGCGGATCGATGAATTCTATCGTCGCTCGTAGCGCATTTTTTAAATCCTCGTGGGCGAAAGGTTTGGGCAGAATCGCGACCACGCCGGCTTGGCGGATAGCGTCCAGGACCGAGAAACTCGATTCGCTGGAGATCAGCATAAACGGAATGGTGTGTAGTTTAGGATCGTGACGGAGTTGTTCGACCAGTTCGACCGCCGTCATATCGGGTAAATACAGACTGCTGATGATTAAATCCGGCGGACTGCCGGTTTGCAGCAGTTTCAACGCGTCGGCGGCGCTTCCGACGCCTTCGATGGTGCTGACGCCCTCGCCGCGTAAATGCTGGACGATGACTTTCAGTTGAGTCGTGGAGGGCTCAATGAGTAGAATCGATAAGTCGGCTATGTTGATCGCATGCATGATGTCATTGCTTGAATAGTGACGCGAGGCGACGGCGATAAATAAATTACCCCCAAGAGTGGGCGTCGCGATTAGAATTGCGCGCTCGCCGGCCGATGGACTGGTGATTATTTCCCGATTCAGAATAGACCTTATTCCCTATGATTCAAGAAACCGTGGTGACGACGGTCAACCGCCAGGGTCGTCCGCATATCGCACCGATGGGTATTCACGTCGCGGAAGGCGGCTTGGCGATTCTGCCGTTCAAGCCGTCGACGACACTGGACAACATCCTGGAAACCGGGGTGGCCGTCGTCAATTATTGCGACGACGTACGGATTTTCGCCGGCTGCGTTACCGGTCGCCGCGATTGGCCGCTAACACCGGCCGAGCAAGTCGCGGGCATGTATTTGACCGACGCGCTGGCGCATAGCGAAGTGCGCTTGAGCCGTCTGGAAGAGGATGAACATCGCCCAAAGTTGTTTTGCGAGGCGATATACACCGCCAATCACAAACCGTTTCGCGGCTTTAACCGGGCGCAATATGCGGTGTTGGAAGCGGCGATTTTGATTAGCCGTCTGGGTATGCTGCCGTGGGAAAAAATCGATGCGGAGCTAAGTTATTTGCGGATAGGTCTCGATAAGACAGCCGGCCCGGTCGAGCGCGAAGCCTGGGCTTGGTTGATGGCGGCGATAGCCGATTTTCGCGGCAAGGAGGCTTCATGACCGGGATGTTGGCTAGCGTCGATTGCTTGGACGAAGCGTTGCTGATCGAAGCGCTGGATGTCGATATCATCGATTTGAAGCAACCGGCCAGGGGGGCATTGGGTGCATTGGACGTGGCCGACGTGGCGGCGATCGTTGCCGCGCTACGACCGGACACGGTGGTCAGTGCGACAATCGGCGATTTGCCGATGCGGCCGGATCTGGTCGGCGCGGCGGTGGCCGGGATGGCGGCCACCGGCGTCGATTACGTTAAGATCGGCCTGTTTCCGGGCGGCGACTGGTCGGGTAGCATTGCCGCCGCCGGTCGATTCGCCGATAAGCAATCCCTGATAGCGGTCCTGTTTGCCGACGCTCAGCCGGATTTCTCGGTGGTCCCGCTACTGGCGCAAGCGGGCTTTCGCGGGGTGATGCTGGACACGATGGACAAAAGTGGCGGCTCGCTGACCGATTGGCAGAGCCTCGAGCGACTCGAGCGGTTTTTGAGCTTGGCACGCGAGCACGCACTGCTGACCGGCTTGGCCGGATCGTTGCGATTGGCGGACGTGCCCGGTTTATTGCCGTTGGCGGCGGACTATCTGGGCTTCCGCGGCGCGCTATGCCGTCAACACAACCGGGTGGCGGCGTTGGATCCGGCTCGTATTGATGCAATACGCGCGCTGTTTTCCAAGGTCGAGGTTGGCGGATGCGTCGATTGCGGTCCGGCTTGAGTGGTCGTTATCGGTGTACCGTGAGTCCTAGCCGAAGGTTTTTGCTGGTGTAATCAACCACCAAGACGCTATTTCGTGGATCGGAGTTGCGTTTACAGGTCGGTCGTATCGGCGATGTTTTTATGGATGAGTTTGGTGCCGATCGCGATGATCACCAGGATAAACGGAATGGCGGCCGCTTCGACCAGCGCCGGGTCGATAGGCCAGCCGGCGGCGTGCAAACCTTCGGCGATTTTACCGGTCAGGCTGGCGGCGTAGTAGGCGATCGCGACGATGGAAATGCTTTCGACCGTTTGTTGTAAGCGCAATTGCATTTTAGCGCGTAGGGCCATCGACGACAGCAATCCTTGATTTTGCCGCTCGATGATAATGTCGACCTTGGTGCGCAACAATTGGCTGGCGTTGCTGACGCGCTCCGAGACCAGGTTGAAGCGGTGCGAGAGCGAGTTGCAGGTTGTCATCGCCGGATCGAGTCGGCGCTTTAAAAATTCTCCCAAGGTCTGAATGCCTTGAATCCGCACTTCGCGCAGGTCGGTCAGGCGTTGGCCGACTAGCTGGTGATAAGCGCTGGCGGCGGCGAAGCGGAACTGGTGGCTGGAAATTTGGTTTTCGACCTCCGCCGCCAATGCGGTCAGTTCGTCCAGCAGTTTCGCGTCGTCGGCGTCGGGTTGGGTCATCGAGTTGGTGATCGCGTAGAGCTGGCGATCGGCCTTTTTAAGTTCCGGGTACTGTTTGCGGGCTATCGGGAAGGCCAACAAGGCGAGGACCCGATACACTTCAATATCGAACAAACGGTGCAGCAAGCGACCGGCCTGCGCGGTCTTCAATTCGTGGTTGACCACCAAAAAGCGGCTGAAGCCGTCGACGTGAATTCTAAAATCGGTAAATACCGACGCGGCACCGCCTGTCACTTTCGATCCGGCGACGGCATTGCCGACGAAGTAAGCGGTCAGTGGCGACAAGTCCGTTTCGTCTTGATACCGAATTTCTTCCGCCGAGACCACGGCGGCGTGCGCGGCGACGATGGTTTGGCCGCCGATTCGGGCTAGCCAGTCCACCGGCACTTTACTCAAGGCCGGGTCCTCGAAGGGTTCATCGGTGGCATCGTAAGCGTAAAACGTATACGTGCTGAATTCGCCGTGCTGCTCCCAACTCATCTGAAAAGCATCGAAACTGGCGCTGAAATGATCGGCGTCGTTGCCTGGCGGAATGACGCCGAAACGTTCGCACAGCGCTTTTAGATGTGGGCGTTCCAGGATTTTTTCGTCGTTCGACAAAGTCAGCGCTAGGTAACTGGCCCTCACCGGCAGGCGCGGAATCGACGATGCCCGGGCATGGACTTCGTTGTGCAGCACGAAGCGTTGCGGATGGTTTTGCGGGATTTGAAATAGCTTGGCCACGAGATCTGTAATAAAAGTCGAAGTGTTTAGGCAAGGTTGGTAGCCATTTTACTCGGAATTCGCCGGCTCAATGCGTTCAGCCTAGCCGGCTGGCTTCCATGGATGGAAGCGAGTCCGCCAATAAGCCACCTCGAGCGGCCGATCCGCACGAGTGGATGCTCGAAATCGGCGTCCGTTCCGCTAAATGAGCCTTGGGAAGCAGGTCCATGCCGGGCGAACGCCGATTGATTGTGCGAACCAACGCTCGGATACCGGAACAGATACGTTCTAAGATTAAGCTTATACCGCTTATTGTTGCTTTTATGAAAACAATTAATCAATATCCAGCGGTATTGTGTAATTTTCTATCGGCGATATAGTGGAATCGTATTCACTCATCGACCGAAATACGGTTTAGGAGGCAAAATGACAATTCCGAAAATTGGAAAACCCGGCCCTGCTATCGGACTGTTGGCATCGGCAGGCGTATTAGCGGGTTTACCTTTAGAGTTCGTCGTGTCCGCGTTGTTATTTGCCGCGGTTATTCGCGGTAGCGTCTACATGATCGATCGGGCGATTCAAGGCGACCCGAACACCTAAAGAGCGTTATCGGCTCAAATCCAAGTGGGTTAGGTCTTGTTTTACAGCGGATTCGGTTGATCCGCTGTAAAACGCCGTGAGTTTGCGTTCCGCGTTTTACCTTTGGAACGATTTCGAAAAGTCAACCGGCCAAATTCCAATGCTGGCGCGTCGTTTTGAATACCTCCGCAATCAATATCTGTTGAGCGCTTAATTGCGGCATCGCCGGGACTTTCCAGGTCGTACTTATCAATTTGGCTAGCAAATTGCGCAGCCATCGTTCGTCCGAGCACGCGTGGCAAATAATGAAGCGGTAAAACTCTCCGTCATGAAATACTGCAAAATCCTCCAGACACAGCTCCAGCGAGTCTTTTTCGCCATATGGGCGCTTCTTAAGGCGGATTGTTCCGCCAACTAAATCGAGCTTGAATTCGGCTAATCCGACGATACCTTTTAGCATCTAGTTGGCGGCCATACCGGCAACAGATTGGGAGGCGTTGGCCGTTCGTATTAAAAGGGATTTTAGGCCTGTACTCGGATTTTTAGGGGAGTCAAAAATACCGAATCCATCCAGGTTTTGCTTGCGGGCCCGCGATTCGGCTCAACCTAACCACCGAGCCTATATCCGGGGGCACTCGGCTCGCTACGCCAGGATTAAATTCTTGAAATTTAAGATAGCTTTGTCTCTCGCCAATTCGACGCGTCGTCGAGATCGCAGCGTTGTGTTTGTATTGCTTATCTAAAAAACGCTAGGCAAGGTCGTCCGATTTGGGTAGAATGGGCGCTTTAAGTTTGGCTGCGGTTAATCAGATTCGAAAGTTCGGCTGGTTCTTACGTATCTCAAATCTTATGGCCGAAAACATTGCCCAGGTAGCTCAGTCGGTAGAGCAGAGGACTGAAAATCCTCGTGTCGACAGTTCGATTCTGTCCCTGGGCACCACGTTCCGGTTGGTGGATCTCGAAAGCCCCTTTTAGGGGTTTTTTGTTTTGTGGGTCTTCGAAATGGCGAAGCTCGCAAGTTCTTGGTTGTTTATGGAAGAGCCTGAGGCTCTTTTTTTTTGGGTTTGAAAAGGTTAGGCGGTCATGAAGCAAGCTCCCGAACATTTGGTCGAGTTGATAGAGCCGATTGTCGAAGGTCTTGGCTACGAGTGCGTGGGCATCGAATACAATCCGCATCCTCAGCACGGCATGCTGCGCATCTACATTGATAGCGAAAACGGGATTTTATTGGACGATTGCAGCAAAGTCAGTCATCAGGTCAGCGGCGCATTGGATGTCGAGGACCCGATACAAGGCAATTATCAATTGGAAGTTTCGTCGCCCGGCGCGGATCGGCCGTTTTTCAAGCTAAATCAATTCGAGCGCTACATCGGCAGCAGCGTTCAGGTCGCATTGTTCAAGCCGATAGACAAACGCCGCCGGATCACCGGGGAAATCAAGGCGGTCGAGGGCGACGCTGTCGTGTTACGGGAAGGCGAACGTTTAATCGCCATTCCGTTTCACACGATGAGTAAGGCGCGCTTGGTACCCGAATATTTACTGAATAAAGGAGGTCGCAATGGCAAATAAAGAAATTTTACTGGTGGCGGATGTTTTCGCTAACGAAAAAGACATAGACAAGGAGTTGATCTTTCAAGCCATTGAATCCGCTCTGGAAGCGGCGACCGTCAAACGTTACGAAAACCCGGTCAAGGCGCGGGTGGAAATCAATCGCCACACCGGCGACTATACGACTTACCGGCGTTGGCAGGTGGTCGAGGCGAACCCGGATATTAACGGCGATGTCGAGCATCCGGGCTGGCAAATCCTGTTGGAAGCCGCTCAGATCGAAGAGCCGAATATACAAATTGGCGACTACGTCGAGGAAGAAGTCGAATCGGTGGAGTTCTGCCGGATCGCCGCGCAGACCGCCAAACAGGTCATTATTCAAAAAGTTCGCGAAGCCGAGCGCCGCAAGATCGTCGAAGCCTACGAAGACCGGGTTGGGGAATTGGTGACCGGCATTGTCAAACGCGTCGAAAAAGGCAGCGTTTACTTGGACTTGGGCGGCCACGTCGAAGCCTATATTGCTCGCGAAGACATGATTCCCAAGGAACCGGTCCGAATGGGCGACCGGGTGCGCGGTTACTTGAAGGCCGTTCGTTCCGAACAGCGCGGTCCGCAATTGTTTGTTAGCCGTACCGCGCCGGAGTTGTTGATTGCGCTATTCCGGCTGGAAGTGCCGGAAGTCAGCGAAGGCTTGATCGACATTTTGGCGGCCGCCCGCGATCCGGGATCGCGGGCTAAAATCGCGGTTCGCGCCAACGACCCGCGGCTGGACCCGGTTGGTGCCTGCGTCGGCATGCGCGGCTCTCGGGTACAGGCTATTTCCAACGAATTGGCCGGCGAACGGGTCGATATCATTCTCTGGAACGCCAACGAGGCTCAATTCGTCATCAACGCCATGGCACCGGCCGAGATTCAATCGATCGTCGTCGACGAGGACAAACACAGCATGGACGTCGCGGTCGCCACCGACAGCCTGTCGCAGGCCATCGGGCGCGGCGGCCAGAATGTGCGCTTGGCCTCCGAGTTGACTGGCTGGGAGCTGAACATTATCGACGCCGCTCAGTTCGGCAAAAGCCACGACGAAGAAGCGGCCAAATCCAAGCAATTGTTTATGGAGCAACTGGATGTGGACGAAGAGATCGCCACGGTTTTGGTCGAAGTCGGTTTGAACAACATCGAAGAGATTGCCTACATCCCGGTCGAGGAAATGCTGGAAATCGACGGTTTCGACGAAGAATTGGTCGAGGCGCTACGCAGTCGGGCCAAGGACGCCTTGTTGATCAGCGCGATCGCGTCGGAAGAAAAAATCGAAACCGCCGAGCCTAGCGAGGAATTGCTGGCGATGGAGGGCATGGACGAAGAGTTGGCTCGCGAAATGGCGGCCAAGGGCATTGTCACGTTGGACGATCTGGCCGAACAGGCCATCGACGATATCATCGGCTTTGCCGGCATGGACGAAGAACGTGCTGGTAAACTAATCATGAAGGCCCGCGAATCTTGGTTCGCAGAGGACAAGGGCTGAGACGGGAGGACACTATGAGCGATAAAACAGTTAGAGAGTTGGCGGAGGTTGTCGGCATACCTCTGGAGCGTTTCTTGGAACAGCTTAAGGAAGCCGGATTGAGCGCCAGTGATCCCGACGACGTGATAGACGACCAGGAAAAATTCAAGTTGCTGGCCCATTTACGCAAACGCCACGGTAAAGCGGAAACCGATCCGGAGGCCGCCGCGCCTAAGCGCATCACTCTGAAGCGCAGCACCAAAACCGAATTGAAGCAGGCTTCGCCGCCGGGCAGTGCCGTCAAGACCGTCAGCGTGGAGGTCCGTAAGCAAAAAACTTACATTAAGCGCAGCGAAGCGCATGTCAGCGATGACCAAAAAGAGGCCGAACGCGCCAAACTGGCGTTGGATGAGCAGAAAAAGCGCTTGGCGGAGGAAGAAGAGCGTCGTCGCCAGCAGCAGGCCTTAAAAGCCCAACCGGCCGGCGACGCCAGTCAGCCGGTGGAAGTCGCGCCGACTATCGTCGAGGAAGCTGCTCCGGTGGTTGCCGTCTCGCCCGCCATCGAGGTGTCCGCCGAAAAACCGGAAGCGGAAATCGTCGTCGAGCCTGTTCAACCGAAAGCCGAAAGCCCGGTCGTTGAATTGACCGAGGAACAGCGTCTGGAAAAAGAGAAGAAAGAGCGTCTCGAAGCGGCGGTGCAGCGCAACGCCGAAAAGGTCAAGAAAAAGGCCGAAGCCAAGCAGCAACAAACACTGCACAAGAAAAAGGCCGAATTCAAGCCGACCCGCGGCACCGTTCCCGAAGTCGATGTCGATAGCGCGCGTAGCGGCGATCCGCGACGCGGCAAGGGTAAAAAGGCCAAGCCGCAACCCAAGCGCGACAAATCCGATTTCGAGCCGGATATTCAGGCTCGCCATAAGTTCGAAAAACCGGTGGCGCCGACGGTCTACGAAGTGACAATTCCCGAGACTATCATCGTGTCCGATCTGGCGCAAAAGATGAACGTCAAGGCGGCCGAAGTCATCAAGCATTTGATGAAATTGGGCATCATGACCACGATCAACCAAACTATCGATCAGGAAACGGCGGTGATCTTGGTTGAGGAAATGGGGCATAAGCCGATCATGCAAAGCGAGGACGATTTCGAGAAAGAAATGCTCGCGGAAGTGATGGCCGAGTCCGACGAAGTCAAAGTGGTCGGCAGGGCGCCCATCGTTACCATCATGGGCCACGTAGACCACGGTAAAACGTCGTTGCTCGATTACATTCGGAAAACCCGCGTCGCCGCCGGCGAAGCGGGCGGTATCACTCAGCATATCGGTGCTTATCAGGTTAGAACCGATCACGGCGCGGTCACCTTCCTGGATACGCCGGGCCATGCCGCGTTCACCGCGATGCGGGCGCGCGGCGCCGAAGTCACCGACATCGTGATCGTGGTGGTGGCCGCCGACGACGGCGTGATGCCGCAAACCAAGGAAGCGATCGAGCATGCTCGCGCCGCTAACGTGCCTATTATCGTGGCACTGAATAAGATCGATAAAAACGAAGCCAACCCGGATCGGGTCATGCAAGAGTTGGCAACGCTGAACGTGGTGCCGGAAGAATGGGGCGGCGACGTGCAGTTCCTGAAAGTATCGGCAAAAACCGGGGTCGGTATCGACGATTTGATCGAAGCCTTAATCGTGCAAGCCGAGGTGCTGGAATTAACGGCGCCTAAAGAAGGCGTTGCGTCCGGGGTTTGTATCGAATCGCGGCTGGATAAGGGGCGCGGCGCGGTGGCGACGGTGCTGATCCAGAAAGGTACGCTGAATAAAGGCGACTTCGTGCTGTGCGGTCACGAATACGGCCGGATTCGGGCCATGTTCGACGAAAACGCCCACGCCATCAAAACCGCCGGACCGAGTACGCCGGTTGAGATTCTGGGTCTTTCCGGAACGCCGGATGCCGGCGACGAGTTGCTGGTTGTGCAAAACGAACGGGTGGCCCGCGAATTGGCGGCGCACCGCGAGGAACGCAAGAAATCCAGCCGCCACGCGGCGATGGGTGCTTCCAAGCTGGACGACGTATTCTCACGGATGACCGCCGGCGAAACGTCGACATTGAACGTGGTGATCAAAACCGACGTGCAGGGCAGTTTGGAAGCGTTGCGCGAATCGTTGGTAGGTTTGTCGACCGACGAAGTTCAAGTCAAATGCATCTTCGGCGGCGTTGGCGGCATCAACGAGGGCGATGCCAATTTGGCGCTGGCGTCCAATGCGATTCTGATCGGTTTCAACGTGCGGGCGGATGCGGTGGCGCGTAAGCTGATCGAAGAAAAAGACATCGATCTGCATTACTACAGCATCATTTACGAAGCGATCGACGAAGTGAAACGCGCGATCAGCGGCATGCTGGCGCCGGACATTCAAGAGAAAATCGTCGGCTTGGCCGAAGTGCGCGACGTGTTCCGCTCGCCGAAGTTCGGCGCGGTCGCCGGATGTATGGTCATCGACGGTTTCGTCAAGCGCAATCTGCCAATTCGGGTGTTGCGCAACAACGTGGTGATTTACGAAGGCCAGTTGGAATCCTTGCGCCGCTTCAAGGACGACGTCACTGAAGTCAAGATGGGCATGGAGTGCGGCATCGGCGTGAAAAACTACAACGATGTGCAAAACGGCGATCAGATCGAAGTGTTCGAGCGTATCGAAGTCAGACGGGAAATCTAAATGGCGAGAGAATACGGCCGCAGCCAGCGGGTTGCCTCGGAAATGCAGAAGGAATTGGCGGCTATTTTGCAGCGCGACGTCAAGGACACTCGCCTGGGTTTCGTGACGATCAACGATGTCGAGCTGTCCAAGGATCTGGCGGTGGCTAAAGTGTATATCACGGTGTTGAACGGCGACGACGCGGCCAAGCTCGCCAACGTCAAGGTATTGAATGAAATTTCGCCGTTCATTCGCCACGAGTTGGCGAAGCGGATGCGGCTCAGGCATATATCCGAGCTGCATTTTTATTACGATCATTCCTTCGACACCGGTATGCGCGTCGCGGAATTGCTGCATGATCTGGAAGGGCGGCAGGATCAGAGCGACGCGTCCGACAACGGCAAGTCCGAGGACGAGTAATGGCAAAGCGCAAGTCCGGGCGCGACGTGCATGGCATCGTCTTGCTCGATAAACGTCAAGGCGTGTCGTCGAATAAGGCCTTGCAGGAAGTCCGGCATTTATTTAACGCCAACAAGGCCGGCCACACCGGCGCGCTGGACCCGTTGGCGACCGGATTGTTGCCGCTTTGTTTCGGCGAAGCCACCAAGGTGTCAGGCATGCTGCTCGACGACGACAAACGCTATACGGTATCGATGCGGCTGGGCGTGATGACCGACACCGGCGACAGCGACGGTAACATCGTTGCCGAAATGCCGGTTCCTGTGCTTAGCGAAGCGATGCTAAATGCCGCCTTGCCCCGCTTTACCGGTGCGATAGACCAGGTCCCGCCGATGTATTCGGCGTTGAAACATAACGGTAGGAAGCTTTACGAACTGGCGCGCGAAGGCTTGACGATCGAGCGCAAGGCGCGGCCGGTTTCGATTTATGCGCTGACACTATTGGCGGCTAGCGATCGGGAACTGACATTGGACGTGGTTTGCTCGAAGGGAACTTACATTCGTTCCTTGGTCGAGGATCTGGGGCAGGCGTTAGGCAGCTGCGCGACCGTGATTGCGTTGCGCCGAACCGAAGCCGGATTGTTTCGTTTGGCGCAAGCCTACACGTTTGAGCAATTGCAGGCGATGAGCAGCGAACAGCTTCAAGCGGTTTTGATCGCGCCGGACGAACCGTTGCGCGGCGTGCCGGCGCTAGCCTTGGCCGCTGAGGAGGCTGGTCGGATACGGCAGGGACAACAAATAGAAGTCGGCGGCGGCCAGCCGGGGCCGGTGAGAATCTACGGTCCCGAAACCTTTTTGGGGTTGGGCGAAATTCTATTGAATGGTAAACTAGCGCCTAGAAAACTGTTTCTGATGGATGATCGAAATGCTTGATTATCCTCGAAAACCGCGTACGCTCCTACACCCTATTGTGGAAGCGGCGCATCTTCGCCATCGTCCGATGGCATTCTTTTAATTGATTAATCGATAGGGATTAAAATGGCATTAACCGCAGAACAAAAGAAAGCAGTCGTCGAAGAATATCGTTTGTCGGATTCCGACACCGGTTCCACCGAAGTTCAGGTGGCTTTGTTGACCGCGAACATCAACCAGTTGACACCGCACTTTGCCGCTCACAAAAAAGACAACCATTCGCGTCGCGGTCTGTTGCGCATGGTTAACCAACGCCGCAAATTGCTGGATTATCTGAAAGAAACCGATGTGGCCCGCTACCGCTCCTTGATCGAGCGTCTGGGCATTCGTAAGTAATACCGCCCGGAAGAAACGGCGTGTCGAACGCCGTTTCTTTTTTAGGCACATTTCAGCACAACCTTTAAAAAAGGAACCTTATAGTGAATCCTATCAGGAAACAATTTCAGTACGGGGATCGTCTCGTCACGCTAGAAACCGGCGAAATCGCCCGCCAAGCCAACGGCGCGGTGATCATTGATGTAGAGGGCACCACCCTGCTGGTGACTGTGGTCGGTAAAAAGGAAAGTAGCGGCGGCGACTTTTTTCCATTGACAGTGGACTACCAAGAGAAAGCCTTTGCCGCGGGCAAAATTCCCGGCGGTTTTTTCAAACGCGAAGGCCGTCCCAGCGAAAACGAAACCCTGATCTCGCGCTTGATCGATCGACCGATTCGCCCATTGTTTCCCGAAGGCTTTACTAACGAAGTACAAATCATCGCGACGGTATTGTCGCTGAACCCGGAGATAGACACCGAGGCGCCGGCCATTATCGGCGCATCCGCCGCGTTGGCGGTTTCGGGCTTGCCGTTCAACGGCCCGCTGGGCGCCGCGACTATCGGCTATATCGACGGTCAATACGTGTTGAACCCGACCTTGCCGCAACTGAAG
The DNA here is from genome assembly GCF_001644025.1 of Methylomonas koyamae. GTDB lineage: Bacteria > Pseudomonadota > Gammaproteobacteria > Methylococcales > Methylomonadaceae > Methylomonas > Methylomonas koyamae_A. The sequence goes on along the minus strand of NZ_LUUK01000232.1, from coordinate 6,615 downwards.
GAATCACGTTTGCGTCTGATGGTCGCCGGCACCCAAAAAGCCGTATTGATGGTGGAATCGGAAGCCGATTTGTTGCCGGAAGACGTGATGCTGGGCGCGGTATTGTTCGGTCATGAGCAAATGCAGGTCGCGATTAATGCGATCAACGAACTGGCCGCCGAAGTCGCTACGCCGGCCATGAACTGGGCGGCGCCCGCCGACAACGAGGCCTTGAAAGCCGCCGTTGCCGCCGAAGCCGAAGCGCAAATCAAAGCTGCCTACCAAATTCCCGAGAAACTGGTCAGACAAGACGCCTTGAGCGCGATCCGCGCGGCCGTTGTCGAAAAATTGACCGCGGACGGTCTGTTTGCCGAAAAAGACATACGCGACGTTATCGAGACCTTGGAATACAACGTCGTTCGCGGAGCGATTTTGAACGACCGCACCCGTATCGACGGCCGCGATTTGACCACGGTCAGACCGATCACGATTCGTACCAGCGTATTGCCGAGAACCCACGGTTCGGCACTGTTCACCCGCGGCGAAACTCAAGCCCTGGTCGTCGCGACCCTGGGTACCGAGCGCGACGCGCAAATCATCGACGCACTGGCGGGCGAATACAAGGACACCTTCCTGTTCCACTACAACTTTCCGCCGTTCAGCGTCGGCGAGACCGGCCGCACCGGTTCACCCAAACGCCGCGAAATCGGTCACGGCCGCCTGGCCAAGCGCGGCGTGCAAGCCGTGACGCCCACGATCGGCGAATTCCCTTACGTGATTCGCGTCGTTTCGGAAATTACCGAATCGAACGGCTCCAGCTCGATGGCGTCGGTGTGCGGCAGCAGCTTGGCGCTGATGGACGCCGGTGTACCGTTGAAAGCGCCGGTCGCCGGCATCGCGATGGGTTTGATCAAGGAAGGCGATCAATTCGCCGTGTTGTCGGATATTCTGGGCGACGAAGATCATTTGGGCGACATGGACTTTAAAGTGGCCGGCTCCGAAACCGGTATTACCGCGCTGCAAATGGACATCAAGATCGACGGCATTACCCCGGAAATCATGAAAGTCGCGCTGGACCAAGCCAAGCAAGGCCGCCTGCACATCTTGGGCGAAATGAACAAAGCCTTGTCCACATCGCGCACCCAAATGTCGGACTTCGCGCCGCGCATCATTACCTTCAAAATCGATCCGGCCAAAATCCGCGAAGTGATCGGTAAGGGCGGCGTGACGATACGGGCGATCACCGAGCAAACCGGCGCTAGCGTCGATTTGACCGACGACGGTACCGTGAATATCGCTTCGGTCGATAAAGCCGCCGGTGAAGAAGCCAAACGCATGATCGAAGAAATCACCGCCGAAGTCGAAGTCGGCAAGACTTACGAAGGTAAAGTCGTTCGGTTGATGGATTTCGGCGCGTTCGTGACGATACTGCCCGGTAAGGACGGCTTGGTACACATCTCGCAAATTTCGGAAGAACGTGTCGAAAAAGTCAGCGACAAACTGTCGGAAGGCGATGTGGTAAAAGTCAAAGTGCTGGAAATCGACCGCCAAGGCCGGGTGCGTTTGAGCATGAAAGAAGTCGATAACGCTTGATCTTCACGCGTTAAACGATAAGGAAAAGGGCCGAGAGGCCCTTTTTTTGTTCTCCGAGACCGGCGTGCGTTCACCTGTATTCGGACACTAAAGCCTACTCGGCGATGGCAGCGTTCAGATTGACCGTTCAGGTTTAGAACTGCCGAACATGCTCGCCGCACCGCTCCTAAGGCGGCGAATGATCGGGGCCGCTGCGGTAAACTGAACGGCTTCGGGCCCTAGCGTCGTTGGAACGCGTTATTCCGGATTATCCGGCGATGCGCGGCATGTTAAAGATTTTAGGGTATTAACCGCGATTGCGTCAGTCGGTAGGTCTTGAGAGAGCATTCCAATTAAAACCGCCAGTCGTTCCGTTCGCCATACCGCCACCGGTTCAGATTCATACCCGACCAAATTATGAATGCCTTGGATCGGCTAAAAACTGACAGCGATTTTTTTTCTTTGATTGTCCAGTTTAGAATCTTTAGCGGAAGTAGAGTGGATACAAAAAAGCCTCAGGCGAAATGTATATGAAATAGCGTGTTAACCCGTTAAGATGTTTGGTTATTTTAATCGTGATTCACTGTTATATGCCTCATTACGTCAAGGATTCGAATGCCTAACGCAGTTTCTCTTTTCTCTGGGTGTGGTGGTTCTGATGCTGGATTGCTCGCCGCCGGGTTCAATGTGCTGATGGCAAACGACATCTTACCGTATGCTCAAGATGTCTATGTTGCCAACCATCCTGAAACGGAATATGTGTTGGGGGATATTAGAAAAATTGAACACTTCCCCGATGCAGAACTCCTCGTCGGCTGCTACCCGTGCCAAGGTTTCAGCCAAGGGGGAGTCCGCGACCCTTCTCGGAAAATCAATACCCTCTACCTAGAGTTTGCGCGCGCACTCAAGCAAATCAAACCAAAAGCCTTTATTGTTGAAAATGTGTCTGGCATGGTGCGGGCAAATTTTCGCCATTTGCTTGAAGACCAATTTAAGGTTTTTTCCGAAGTTGGCTATAACGTGAAAGCCGGCGTCTTGAATGCCGCCGATTATGGCGTGCCGCAAGAGCGGAAACGAATTTTTATTGTTGGCCTGAGGAACGATTTGGGACTGGAATATGAATTTCCATTACCGACGCATGGCAAAGGACGATCCGAACCTACCGCTACTATTGGTGCGGCGCTGGAAGGGATGCCCGAGTGGCCGGAGGGTGAGTTTTACGATTTGGATTTCCACTGGTACTATTTATCTCGCAACCGCTGGCGTGGCTGGTGCGAACCATCAAAAACAATTGTGGCCAACCCGCGCCACATGCCATTGCACCCCATGAGCCCCCGCTTGGTGAAGATTGAACACAATGTTTGGCGATTTGCAAGCGAAGGTAGAGCCCGGCGGTTTAGTTACCGAGAAGCTGCTCGCTTGCAAGGTTTTAAGCGTGATATGGTGTTTCCAGATTCGTCATCTGGCAGTTTGAATAACAGGTATACAGTGGTCGGCAACGCGGTACCGCCACCACTATTCGAAGCCGTGGCTAGAGCGTTGCCGGAGATTTGGGATTAATTTAGAGTTAGCTACAAGTATTTACAGTGGCAAACTCTTGTTCAAAGTTTTGAAACCACTCACTACCAGTAATTTCAACCCATTTATCCTGAAGCCCTATTAATTTTAAGATCCGCTCCCGATCAATCAATAGAACACCGTTGGCACTTTTACTATATGCCCAACGACCATCAGAACTTCGATAGTAAACCGGAGTAAACATGGCGCATGGAATGTCAAATTGCCAGTGAAATAAGTGCCTAAGATTAATGGGATGCGCCTCTAATGTTTTTGCTGGCCAACCAGTTTCTTGAGCGCCACATTGTCCTAAAAAGGCAAACGTTGCAGATGCTCCATCATCGAATGGTATCGTTGCCACTAGATCAATACCTTCATCACCAGACGTTGATAATTGGCTCCATCCATCTTCAATTATATTTACAGCTAAATCTTCACCGAGCTTTTTGATTGCATGCTTGAGATTGGTGGAGTAATAATTTCGCCTGTCGTCTGAGTTGGCATCGAAAATACGGACATCTGCGTAACTTGGGAATAATCCGCGCATTGCCTCTCTACTCAATAAGGAAAAGTACTTCGCCCAACGCTGATGTAATCCCGATTTATTATCAAACGAACGCAACCTAGAGCAAGCCAATAAAAACCGGTAAATGCGCTGCCTTTCTGTAAGTTGACTATTACTGATCAGAATTAAATTTGCATTTTCGAAATTGAATGGATAAAAACTATCCAAAGAATTAGCGCGATAACCTAATTGAGCTAGAACGTCTTCTAGCTGTTTTTCTAAGCGTATATTTCGTTCTGCGCTGGTTTGCCCCGTCAGCTTAGCTTCATTATCTGCATCATATTCTTCATCTATCTCATCAGGGCTAATATTTCCATTTTCAATGACCGCAATAAGATCGTTTTTGTGAAGGTTTTGTCTTCCGTTATATCCGGTGGCAAGCACCAACTCTGCTAAGTCGGCAAAAAGATGAGGGGTATTTTTATGTATTTCGCCAATTTGAAAATCCATTCTTTCTTGCCTCAAATGTCAAAAGCCATCTTCGTTAGAAGAGCGTTTTTCCTTTAGTTCTCGGCCTATCAACTTGATATTTTCCAGTATTCGCTTAGCAACAGAATATGCGTCATCATCATAATCTATTGTTGCTACAATACTAGCAGCTTCTGTCAGTGAGGCATCAGCTCGGTAGAGTAATTCAATAAAGTCATTAATTAGATTGCCGGTTTGTTGGTAAGCTATTTTGAGCGGCGATCCTCGTCTAAAAGCTTCAAGTGCCCGAGGATTGTCAACCACAGCTGCTAGTTCGCGTAAGTTTCTGGACTCACCAACTCTTGTTTTTCCTTTTTCGCTTTTTTCGTATAACCAACGAGTTAATTCGGATATTTCATTTTTCTTTAAGACAGAGCCATCAACAATTGGATCACTAATTTGAATATTACCATCTGTATCTTTGACATTAATCCCAATAAAATTTCCTATCTTATCGTCTGCGATAGCTGTCGATAAAACTGCAAATTTAATTGTTTCTTCATTTAAATCGTCTATTTCATAGAAATTATTGTTCTCTATAACTCTATATACAGCCAATGCATCCAAATTTCGCTTAATATGGTCACGCCTGCTACCAATAGTTCGGCTAACTTCACTATACCGTTCTTTGGCTGGAAACGCTCCATTGGTTAAATTAAAGAGTTGTTCTATGTAACGTGCTTTTGATAGTGGCTCCCACTGCTTTATTCCAGTAATATGTCTGAAACCAAGATAAGGCAATACCTCTTCTCGGCTTGTGCACACAATTACCGGAACTACAGAAGGTTTGAATTTAGCGCTACTAGAAATTTCACGCATTCTTGCTCCTGGCTTAGAGCAAAATGCAGGGTCTTGCAGTAGTTTAAGAGCAGTAAGCCTTCTATTACCCTCTACAACTGTAAACTTATCTGGATGATTTTCGCACTCAACTGCAATTAATGGCTCTCCGGGAAAGAAGTCATTTTCCGCTATGGCGGACATTAACTCTTCAATAGCAGTTGTTTCTGCGATGTAGTCAATAATCGCTTGAGTCGTACGATGAATCGATGCTGGCAACCTGGGGTTGTCTTCATCTAAAAGCAAATCGTCAATCGCAATTTGTTGAATTTCTCGCCCTGCTTGCTGAGATGCCCTTGCCATGCTATTCCTAATGTGGATATTTTTACTAATTTCGTAGTTTCTTAAGAGTCTAGCACACGATGGCTGTAGCTGAGTCGAGCGGAGCGGTACCCAGTTTGAAGGGGACTCAAATACACGGTTTCACCCCGACACATTTTATTCCATCTTTAGCTGCCTGTTTGGGAGTTGTAACCAGACATTCAATATTAATCCGTTAACTCCCGCTTAGGGTCGATCTCGCTCATTGCGCCCGCGCCTTTGCTCCGTCGGAGCGCCAACGCTATCCACCAAAACTTCGACGAACCTTACCGGCACCGCAACTTGTCGATCGCGGCGCTTGGCAAGGCGAACGTCGGCGCGACGGACCTGGAGCTACACTGGCGCCGAGACAGAAGCTTGACGCCGATCTGGCGGGTTCTTGCTCTATCCTTAGCGGTTGGGGCGAATCGAAGCTGTCCAGGGTCTTTATCACTCGGCGAGTTGCCATTACAACACCGACAATCCATTGCGGACACGGACCGATGTTAGATAAACACCCATCATCCTCTGTTGAACATTGAGCGACGCCTGATCAACAGGCAAGCTTCTAATGCAAACACCGAGAGCAGCGTGTTTAACACCGGCGCTCCGCAACTCGACGCCGGGCGTTCGCCGATGAACAGGCGACGATCTCGACTAAACACCGAGCCGCCACTGATTGACAGGCAGTCGTCTCTGCCGAACAGCGACGCGTGTCCGATCAACAGCGGCGCTTGCGTGTTAAACAAGCGGTGCTGACTGTCCATATTAAAAGGCTGCGTGTTCAGCGTAAAGGTTTGCACGTTCACTGTGGAACCCTGGATGTTCATATGAAGATACTGCATGTTGAGATAAGAACGCTGCCGGTATCAAAGGCAACATGGCCTGTCGCGACGGCACCGCTGCCGGTCGAACGCGGACACCTGACTGTTCAAACCGCACCGCTGCCGGTTTCGACGGGAACGGTGTGGTTGATCGGCGGCACTGTCAATGAAGATCATGCGAGGCCGGATTTATTTTGCCATCCTATTAAGCCCGCGATTCACGGCGCGCAATGACATTTTGAATGACAGCGTATTTGCCTTTTTCGGCTACCGTAACTTAAACCTTATCCGGCGGGAAGGGGACAATTGCGCCAATTCATCACTTCCAAAAGCTGTCATTCAACGCTGGCGAAATGACATCGGATCGATGGCTGGGTTTGCATCGGAACTGGTGGCGGTTTTAAAGCGAAATGGCTGGCTGATTTTGGTCGGAATACGGACTTGAGTCTTCGCAGCAACCCGAGTCGTTCGGATTCGTTTGACTTGTCTCGTACTAGGAGCCTGTCGGACTTA
>NZ_LUUK01000231.1 GCF_001644025.1 Methylomonas koyamae | reverse complement strand
CGGCAAGCTGGCTTTGCTCGGTCTCGGTCAAAAGACCGATATTCAGCAACGGCTGTTCGGGTTGCGCCAGCCATTGCTCCAACAAACTCAAAAAGTGTCGGCTCAAGCGAGCTATCGTCTCGGACTCGAACAGCTCCACCGCGTACACCCAATTGCCGCTGATCAAGCCGGTTTCATCTTCTTCGGTGACCAGGCTCAAATCGAATTGCGCGGCATCCACCTCGCGGCCGATACGCTCTATAGCCAGCCCCGGCAAGGTCTTGAGCACGCTCAAGTCGCGTTTTTGATGGTTCATCATCACCTGGAACAGCGGATTGCGGTTCAGGCTGCGCTGCGGCTGCAACAGTTCGACCAAATGTTCGAACGGCAGATCGGGATGATCCTGCGCGGACAGCACGGTCTGCTTGACTTGCGCCAGTAACTGCAAAAAGTTCTGCTCGCCGCGACAATCGCCGCGTAATACCAAGGTATTGACGAAAAAGCCGACCACTGCTTCAGTTTCGATCCGGTTGCGGTTAGCAACCGGAATACCGATGCGCAGATCGGTCTGGCCGCTGTAGCGATGCAACAAGGCCTGAAATGAGGCGAGCAATACCATGAACGGCGTGGTCGATGTTTCGACAGCCAACTGTTTCAGGCTTGCGCTGACGGTCGCCGACAAACTGAAACTGAGCGCAGCCCCGTGGGCGCTGGATACCGCTGGCCGGACATGATCGACAGGCAATTCCAGCACGGGCTGTTCGTCGCCGAGTTGTTTAAGCCAGTATTGGCTTTGCCGTTCGCCTTCGCCTGCCGCCAGCCATTGCCGCTGCCAAACCGCGTAATCGGTATAGTTGATGGCCAATGCCGACAAACACGGTTGGCGCCGTTCCAACGCCGCCGCATACAAATCGGCAAACTCTTCCAACAGGCGGCCGACCGACCAGCCGTCGGCCAGCAAATGATGCAAGGTCAGCCATAATTCGTGGCGTTGCTCGCCGGTGGTGATCAAGGTCGCTCGCCATAAAGGCGCTTGTTCAAAATCGAAAGGTACTACCGCATCTTGTGCCGACCAAGCGGCCAACTCGACCGCCGCATTAGCGCAAGCGGTGAAATCGATCAGACGCAACGGTGTCGGGACTAGAATTTCCGCCACTTGCAACGGCTTGCCGTCCACGGCGATGAAGCGAGTTCGCAACATGTCATGGCGAGCCGTCAAAGTTTCAAAACTGCTTTTCAATGCGGCCAAATCGAGCTGTCCGGACAATCGCAAACCGCCGTTGATGTGATAGGCGGTGCTCTCCGGTTGCAGCTGCGCCAAAAACCATAACCGCTCCTGCCCATACGACAACGGCAGCGGCCCGTTTAACCCACAGCGCTTGATCTCGGTTTGCTTGGGCTCGACATTGGCTTCGACCTTGGGTTGACCGACGGCGTCCGCCAGTTCCGCTATGGTCTGTTTCTCGAACAACAGCTTCGGCGTCAATTTGACGCCCTGCTTGCGGGCACGGGCGATGATTTGCAAACTCAGGATCGAATCCCCTCCCAGCTCGAAAAAATTATCGGTTACGCCGACGGCATCGGTTTTCAATACCGTTTGCCAGATTACCGCCAGCCGAGCTTCAAGTTCGTTGCGCGGCGCCACGATTTCGCGCATCTGCTGCCGAGGTTTGGGCAAGGCCCTTCGGTCTACTTTGCCGTTCGCAGTCAGCGGAATCGCGTCCAGGGCCAGGATATGCGCCGGCACCATGTACTCCGGCAGCATATTCGCCAGTTCAGCGCGCAAAACGTTTACATCCAGCACAGCCTGCCGCTTGGGCACCACATACCCCAGCAGTTGCAGCCGGCCGTCGCAGTCATAGGCTTCGGCAAGCACCAAGGCATCGGCGACGCCGTTCAAACCGCGCAGGACGCGACCGATTTCGTCCGGCTCGATCCGGTAACCGCGGATCTTGACCTGATTATCCATCCGCCCCAGCCAAACCAGGCTAGCGTCGCGCAAAACCGCCCGATCGCCGGTGCGGTATACACGTTCGCCTTCGCGGAAAGGATTAGGCAAAAAGCGTTCGGCCGTCATACCGAACTTGCCGTGGTAACCGCGCGCCAGACTCGCACCGCCAATATACAGCTCGCCTGGCACATCGGCCGGCACCGGATTCAGATCGGCATCCAATAAATAGGCATGCACACCCGGCAAGGGGCTACCGACAGGTACGGTAGCGCCGGTCTGAACCGCAACGGCTTCGTGGGTCAACACGCCGACCGTGGTTTCGGTCGGGCCGTAATGATTGATGACGCGGCAATGCGGCTTCAGTTTGCGAACGGTTTCCAGCAAATCCCACGGACACGCCTCGCCGCCCAGAATCAACACCTGCTCGGGAAGCACATCGGCGGGACAGGCCGCCTGCAACAGGCCACGTAAATGACTGGGCACGATTTTCAAGACCCCGATGCGGTTATCGCTCATCATCTGTGCAAAACGATCCGGATCGGCGGTGCATTCGGCGGCAATCAAAGTCAACGACCGGCCCGAGCACAAAGCACCGAATAACACGGTGTGGCCAAGATCGGCCGCCGGCGTCGAAACCATCGCCATGGCGCAATCGTCCGGTAACGCCAGACGTTGTAATAACCCATACAGATATTGATTCAATGCGGCATAACTGACCGTAACCCCTTTGGGCTCGCCGGTGGAACCGGAGGTGTAGATGCGATACGCGGCCTGCTGTGAATGCAAATCGGGAGTTGTCAATTCGCTGGATAGTTGCGCCCAATCCAGCGTGTCCAGATTCACTATGCCGCAACCGCAAACCGCTAATTGTTTTACGCCAGCATGATCCGTGACGACGCAACCGGCGCCGCTGTCCCCTAGCAGTTGCGTCAAGCGTTGTTCGGGCAAGGCGATATCCAGCGGCAGATAAACCGCGCCAATTTTCAAGATCGCCAACAGGCTGATCGGCAATAGCGTCGAACGCTCGAGCAACACACCGACCGGTGATTCGCCGGCGACGCCCTGCGCCAACAACGCGTTTGCCAGCCGGTTGGCCGCCAAATCCAGCTCGGCAAAGCTGAGGCTGCGCTGTTCGTCGCGCACCGCTAAGGCATGCGGCTGACGCAAGACTTGAACTTGCCAGGCCGCCACCGGATTTGAAAACATCGGCGTCCATGGAGTATCGGACTCCAACACGCTTGGCGCGGTCGAGTCCAGCCGCACGTCAGCCAGTCGCATTGGCTCGGCGGAAATGATTTGTTGCAGCAAGAAGTGGAAGCGCCGCGCCAACAAGGTCATCGCACCCGGCTGAAACCGAGCTTGCTGACCGGAAAAGGTGAAATGCAAATGGCCGTTCAAACCGGCAATCAAACTCAGCGCATAGTTGTTACGGCCTCGGGTATGCTTCAATAGACCGCTGCCATCCTCGTCATTCAGCAACCCGACGTTCAGGCCTTGCATGGGTTGCTTCAATACCTCGTCCAGCGGATAGTTTTCGAACACCAAAATGGCCTCGAACAGACTTTTTGCGTCGCCAAAGGCGGCCAGACGCTGAATCTCCGGCAACGGGGTGAATTCATAATCTCGCATGGCGGCGGTTTGCGACTGTATGGCTTGCAGCCAAGCGCTCAGTGCCTGTATGCCGGCCAGCTCGACGCGTAGCGGCAAGGTATTGATGAACAAACCGGCCATGGCCTCGATTCCGGCCAGATCGGCCGAACGCCCCGACACGGTGACACCGAACAGCGCCGCTTCGCAACCCCCATGCCGCCCGAGCAGCAAGGCATACGCCCCTTGCAACAGCGTACTGACCGTCACGCCGTAGCGGCGCGCGGCCGCTTGCACGGCTTGCGTTTCGCTAACCGGCAAGCTGATCTCGACTTCTTCATAGAGCGAGGATTCAGTACCGTTGGAGCTTACCGCCAACGGCAACGGCGTCATGTCTTCGCAACCGGCTAGGCTATTGCGCCAGAAATCCAGCGCGCCACGCTGATCGCGGCCGTTCAACCAGCGCAGATAGTCGGCATAAGCCGGCACCGCCGGTAATGTTTTACCATGATAGCCTTGCATGACATCGCGCAACACCAAGCCCATGCTCCAGCCGTCCAGCGCAATGTGATGATGACTCCAAATTAGCCACCAGACCTCGTCTTCCACCCGGATCAGACTCAACGCAAATCCGCGCCGACCGGCAAAATCGAACCCCTGCGCACGTTCGTCGCGCAGACATTGCGCCAGCATTTTCCAACGTTCAGTAGACGGCATGCCGCGCCAATCGGCATCGAACAAATCGATGTTCCGGGTTTTGCAGACAATTTGCAGCGGCACATGGGCGTCTTCGAAACAATATACCGAGCGCAAGGCCGGATAACGGGCGATGGCCTTCTCCCAGGCGGCAATGAAAGCAGTCTCGTTCAAAGGACCCCGCAACGAGAACACCCGCTGATAGAAATACGGATCGTCATCACCGTGCTGCAAGGCATGAAACAAGATC
>NZ_LUUK01000230.1 GCF_001644025.1 Methylomonas koyamae | reverse complement strand
GGCCTGGACCGCTTCGGCGAATCGGCCCCGGCCGGCCAACTCTTCAAAGAGTTCGGCTTTACCGTGGATAATGTCGTCGCTAATGTGGAAGCCGTGCTTTAATAGCCGGTAACTTGTCAAACGTCCCTGTCCGCCGGGCAGGGGCGATTCATACGGAAGAGGAAGGTGAGCACTATGAAAAGCGTGGAATTGAAACGAGGATTTTTCGTTGCGTTACTGTTGACCGCCGCGGCCGCGCAGGCCCAGGACTATCCGGCGGCCGATTTTCAGCCCAAGGTGGTTTACCGCGATCCGGCGCTTGCCGAAGCCGCGCCGACCGCGAGCTCGGCTCCGACAAGCGCCGCAGCGGTGCCGTGCGTCAATCAGCAGGCGCAGACGCAATCGGAAGCCGATCCCAAATATCCGGCCTCCAGCTTTCAACCCAAAGTCGTGTTTAGCGGCACCGGGTCGTAATACTCAGTTCGGCGGGCCAGGCTTGCGGCGCGGTTCGGGTTAATCCAACCGGCCAGTTCAGGTTGACCGGTCGATTAAAATAACAACGATAACATTCAGGAGTATTCTCAAATGGCAAATAATAGTTTGATGAATAGCTTATTCGGCTTGTTGCCGAGCTTTTTCTTCGATAAGCCCGGCGGTGGCGGTACCTCCGAGGGTAATAGCGAAGACGGAGGCACGCAATTGACCGGCGTGGCGCGTTACCTACAACGGCTGGAGCCGCAAACGGCCGACGACGAACCGGCATTGACCGGCGTGGCTCGCTATCTGGCGGCTCTTGAGCCGGCGGCGGTCGAGCCGGAAGCGGAGGCCGAAGCAGAAGTGATTGAGGAGGAGGTCGTCGAAGCCGTCGAGGTTGTCGAGCCCGAGCCGGTACCGACCGGTGTCGAAAAGTATTTGAGTCTGCAAGCTGAACATCCGGTTACCCGAGTCGCTAAGTATCTGATCAAGGAATCAATCCAGTCCAAGGCCGCGCCGATGACCGGCGTATCCAAATACGTCACCATGCACGATAGGGAAGACCATTCGGTAACCGGGGTTGCCAAATATGTTATTCGGCAAAATATGGCCGAATCTCCAGCGGTGACTGGCGTCGCTAAATACGTGCTAAAAAAAGACTTGGCGGCTAAGGATGTGCCGGCGGCAACCTCCGTTAGCAAGTACTTGGCTAAGCAGGCGCTGGTTTCCAAGGATGTACCTGTTTTGAGCGGCGTCGAAAAATATCTGGCTCGGCAAGACAAGTTATTGAAAGAGCAGGCGCCGTTAACCGGGGTCGCCAAATTCGTTGCCGAACAGGAGTTGGCTGCGCGTAAAGCCGCGGCGTCGGCTTTGGTGGCTCGCTACGCCGAAGCGGAAGCCAAATTGCAAGCTGAAAAAGCGGAGGCATTGATGAAGCAGGAACAAGCCGAGGAAATCGCATTTGCCGCCGAAGTCATTGTCGAAGGTTCGGCGGTGGATCGCTATCTGGCCCGTCAATCCGCGGCGGCCGAACTGGCGCCGAAGCCAACCGGTGTCGCTAAATATTTGGCCAGACAATTGCAACTGCAAAGCCAGGCCGCGCCGGTTACCGGCGTGGCGCGTTATTTAGCCAAGCAATCCGTCTTAGCTAAACAATTGCCGACATTGACCGGTGTTGCCAAGTACGTCGCCAAGCAGCGGCTGGAAGTCAAGCCCGAGGTGGTGGTGAGTTCGGTTTCCAAATATCTTGCGAAACACGCCGTCGAAGAAAAGGCCGCCGGCGAAGTGACTGGGGTCGCCAAATACATGGCCAAGCAGGAAGTGGCGGATAGAGAGGTGCCTAGCGTGTCAGGCGTGTCAAAATACGTAGCCAGACAGGCGTTACAATCCGACGAAGTTAGCTATACCAGAACGACCGGTGTCGAGAAGTACTTGCGCAAGCAAGGCTAATCCCGCTTGACGGCACCCAAAGCCGGCGTACTCTTTTCGGGACGCCGGTTTTTTTTCGCCGAAATTCGGCGGCTTTTTATCGTCAAGTGGCGGAGACGTCCCGTTGCGTAGGTAAAAAACAACATTCCCTAGGTAACAGCCAAAATCATGCTACTCTTGGAGGGCTAACTTTGGCCAGTATTCTTTCAACGCGTCGTGAGCATTTCCCAACCCACCGACATTCAAATTGCTCTTAAACTCTGTAAAGGGGCTTTTTTATCCGCCGCCGGTTTTAGCTTGATTATCAATATGTTGATGTTGACCTCGCCGTTGTATATGCTGCAAGTATATGACCGAGTGGTGGCGACCGGAAATCTGTCGACCTTGCTGATGTTGAGCTTGATCATGTTGATTTTGTTCGCGACGATGAGCGGTTTGGAATGGGTTCGTTCCCAAATACTGGTGCGTGTCAGTAGCCGTTTGGAGCTGCTGTTAAACGAACGATTGTTTCAGGTCGCTTACAAACAAGCGCTGTATTCCGGCGGACAGAGGGCGACATCGCAGCCGCTAGACGATCTGACCGCGTTGCGTCAATTTTTGACCGGCAATGGCTTGTTCGCATTTTTCGATGCGCCGTGGATGCCGATCTATCTCGGCGTGATGTTCATTTTTCACCCGCTATATGGTTGGTTTGCAGTCGCGACGGCAGTTTTGATGGTCTTGATTGCCGTCGTCAACGAAAAAGTCACCGCCGCGACTTTGGACGAGGCCAACAAGGTGGCGATAGCCGGACGGGCCTTGGTGAATAAAAACCTCCGCAATGCCGAAGTAATCGAATCGATGGGCATGGCTGAGAATATCAAACAGCGCTGGCTGGCGGCCGCTAACCACGTCTTGATTTTGCAAGGACTTGCGAGTTCGCGCGCCGGCTTGGTCGGGGCGTTTTCGAAGGTAATCAGGCTGGCGTCGCAGTCGCTCATTTTGGGCTTGGGAGCTTATCTGGTGATACAAAAAGAAATCACCCCCGGATTGATGATCGCCGGTTCGATATTGTTGGGGCGCTCGATCGCGCCTATCGACATGTTGATCGCCAACTGGAAGGGATTTGTCAATGCGCGCGGTCAATATCGGCGGTTGAATGAAATCTTGCAGCGGATTCCCGCCGAACCCACGCGAATGACCTTACCTACACCGCGCGGCAGTTTTCAGTTGGAGGGCGCCGTCGTAACGCCGCCCGGCGCTAACGCGCCGGTGATCAAAGGGATAAGCTTAGCGATCAATGCCGGCGACATTGTCGGCGTTCTCGGCGCTAGCGGCGCCGGTAAATCGACGTTGGCTCGCGCCTTGCTCGGCATCTGGCCCACCTCCGGCGGGAAGATCCGCCTGGATCAGGCCGATGTCCATGCCTGGAATCGCAATGAATTGGGGCCTTACCTAGGTTATTTGCCGCAGGATATAGAATTGTTCGAAGGCACGATCGGCGAAAATATCGCCCGGTTTGGCGAAGTCGACGCGGTTAAAGTCGTCGAGGCGGCGAAAATGGCCGGCGTGCATGACCTGATATTGCATTTGCCCAACGGCTACGACACCGTCATCGGCGCAAACGGCGGCGCTTTGTCGGGCGGTCAGCGTCAACGTATCGGGCTGGCGCGGGCTCTTTACGGCGAGCCCGTCGTCGTCGTGCTCGACGAACCCAATTCGAATTTGGACGAACAAGGCGAGCAGGCGCTGGCTCAAGCGCTGATTTTGCTGAAACAAAAGGGGGCTACCGTGATTCTGATTACCCATCGAAACAGCGTTTTGTCCAACGTGGATAAGTTAATGATCTTGAATGAAGGCAAGTTGGCGGTTTACGGGCCGCGAGACCAAGTGCTCGCTCATTTGCAACAGCAAGCCCTGTCGCAAGCGTCGTGACCGGTATCGATCGCTTTGCCCGCCCATGGATGTGAAAAATTTGTCCCCGTCCGTCAAACCGAGAGCCGCAATGACGCCCGTCGTCGACGATGGGCCGATACGCCTGATCGGCGTCATCATTTTGTTAGTGGCGTTTGGTTTATTCGCGCTGTGGAGTTATTGGGCGCCGATCGACGGGGCGGCGTTGGCTTCCGGGGTTATCACCGTCAAATCCCACCGTAAAACCGTGCAGCACCTGGACGGCGGCATCGTGAATCAGATCTTCGTCAAGGACGGCGACATCGTTCGTGAAGGCGATACCTTGTTGATACTGGACGGTACCGAAGCCCACTCGCAATTGGAGGTACTGCGAGGCCAATCGATCGCGCTATCCGCGCAATTAGCCCGATTGGAAGCCGAGCGGGATCGCAAAGCCCGCATTGAATTCCCCGACAATTTGAGCCGCTTGGACGACACCCGTGTCGCGGAAGCCAGAACCAGCGAAACTGAGCTATTCTCGGCTAGGCGCGTGGCCTTCGAAGGGCAAATTTCGGTTCTAAAACAAAAAATCAACCAGCTCAGTACGCAAATCGTCGGGATTAAAGGTCAGCGCCAGAGCAAGCAAGCGTTGTCCGAGTCCTACGGGGAAGAGGCGAAGGATTTAAAAGAATTGTTGGCCGAGGGGTTCGCCGATAAACAACGCTTGCGTGACACCGAGCGCAATCATGCCAGTAACGCGGGGGACATCGCTTCGTTAACGTCGCAGATCGCGGCCGCCGAAATTCAGATCGGCGAAACCAAGCTGGAAATACTGCAGCTCGAAAAGAAGTTTCAAGAAGAGGTGTCCGAGAAATTGAGCGAAATTCAATCCCAGCTATACGACGTCAACCAACGCTTGGCAGCGACCGCCGACAAGGTGAGTCGGATAGAGATCAAGGCGCCGGTTAGCGGGCGGGTGATGGGGTTGACGATACATACCCAGGGCGGCGTGGTGATGGCCGGAAATCCGATACTCGATATTGTGCCTCAGCAAGAAGATTTGATCATCGATGCGCGGGTATCGCCGTTGGACATCGATCGGATACGGTTGGGCTTGGTCGCCGAGGTCAGGTTCAGTGCCTTTAAACAAGCGTTGACGCCGACTACCGAAGGTAAGGTTATTCATATTTCGGCCGATCGTTTCGTCGATGAAAAGGCCGACGCAGCCTATTATCAGGCCGAGGTGGAATTGACGCCGGAGAGCTTGCAAAAGCTGAAAAACCTGGAATTGGTACCCGGCATGCCGGTGGAGGTGATGATCCGGACCGGCGAGCGCACCGTCGTGGAGTATCTGATGCAACCCATCACCGACGCGTTCGCGCGGGCTTTCCGAGAGGATTGATCGATGCGCTCGACTAAGTTGATCTTATTGGGCTTGGCTGTTACGTTGGCGGGTCGGGCATGCGCCGACGACTTGCTGACGGTGTATCAGCAAGCATTGCAGGCGGCACCGTCGCTTAAGTCGGCCGACGTCAAAGTCGATATCGGCGCTGCGCAAACCGGCCAAGCCTTGGGCCAAATGCTGCCGCAAGTTACCGGAACCGCGAATTGGTCGGAAAATCGGTTGAACGTGCGAAATAGCGATTTGAGTTATTCGGGCACTCGTTATTATCTGTCGCTGAATCAGACACTGATCGATTTTGCCAAATTCTGGACCTGGCGGCGGGCGCGGGTAGCCGAATCGCAATACGAACTCGAGCGCACCGATGTGAGCAATCTTTTAATGTTCAGTGTCGTTGAACGCTACTTTGGCGTTTTGGAAGCGGAGGATCAACTTCGCTTCATTCAAACCGAGAAGCTTGCGATTCAACAACAATTGCAGCAGGTGCAAAAGCGGTTTGCCAAGCAGTTAGTCAAAATCACCGATGTTTACGAGGTCGAAGCGCAACTGGATAAAATCGAGGCGGACCAAATCGAAGCCGAAAGCTTGGTTTCCTCGGCTAAGCAAAACTTGAGGGAGTTGACCAACCAGGAGCCGGACAGTCTACTAACCTTGCGCGAAAACATTGAATACAAGGAATTGGAAGGTAAGTTGGACGACTGGATCGCCGTGGCAACAAACGATAATCCGGCCCTGGCCGCGCAGCAGAAAGCGATCGAGGCGGCCGACAACGACCTCGTCGCCCAGAAATCCCGCCACCTACCGGTGGTCGACCTGCAGCTTAACTACTACGATACCAACACCGGTTATCAAAGTACCCTGCTGTCCAATCAAACCCAAACTCAAGTCGCGGCGATTAACGTCAACGTGCCGATCTTTAGCGGCGGTACGACCATGCATCAGGTTCGCGAAGCGGAAAGCCGCTTGGCACTGAATCGCCACGCCGAGGAAGAGAAACTCCGAACCGTGGTCAAGGAAACCAGCGATGCGTTTTTGACGTCGAACGCCAACGTCAGGCGGATTAAGGCTTCGATCAAGGCGTTGGAATCCGCTCAAAAGTCCCACGATGCGATGCAAAGCGCCTATAAATACGGTGTTGCCACCATCGGTGACGTTTTAGTCGCCCAGCAAACCGAGTTTCGAGCCAGGCGCGATTTGTTGCAGAGTAAATACGCGTATATTAAAAATCGCTTCAGATTTTTACAGGCCATCGGCGCTATCAGCGAGGAAAATTTGCAGGAAGTCAATACTTGGTTGGAGAAGCCGGTGCAAGCTTCTTCAGTCCCGAACCTTGAAAAATAGCCGCGCGATTTTGGTTATCACGCTTGGGTATATCCCGGTAATTCCGGCGAACTCTCGGCTGGCTTAGCCGCACCGAGAGCTTCGAACCGGACGTGTGTTAGTGGTGAAAGCCGGCGATGGCATCGATAACCGTGTCCACTTCGGTGTCGAGCATGCCTGGCCACATGGGTAGGCTCAGGCACTCTTGAGCAAGTTTCTCGGCAATCGGCAATGAAAATTCGGCAAACTCAGGATAACAAGCCTGGCGATGCGGAGGAATAGGGTAGTGAATCATCGTGCCAATTCCGGCGGCCTGCAAATGCTGCTGTACGGCGTCGCGTTGGGGACTTAATACGACGTACAAGTGCCAAACCGGATCCGCCCAGTCCGGGACAAACGGCCGGATTAGATTTGAATCTCGCTGAATCAGGCTGTCGAATCCGACGTGGTAGCGGCGTGCGATTTCTTGCCGTTGCCGATTGTTTTCATCCAATACCTTGAGTTTGACACGTAAGAAAGCGGCTTGTAATTCATCCAGGCGGCTGTTTTGACCCAGTGTGTCGTGTTGGTATTTGATCGAGGAACCGTAATTGCGAAGTCGCCGAATTTTTTCGGCCAATTCTCTATCGCTGGTGACCACGGCGCCGGCATCGCCGAGCGCGCCCAAATTCTTGCCGGGATAGAAGCTGGTGGCGGCCGCATGGCCCATGCTACCGGCTTTTTTGCCGCGATATAACGCGCCTTGCGCTTGCGCGGCATCTTCCAGAACGAACAGCTGGTGCTTATCGGCGATGCGCATAACGGCATCCATATCGGCGACCTGGCCGTACAGATGGACTGGAATGATGGCTCGAGTGCGCGAGGTCACCGCCGCTTCGATACGGGACGGGTCCAAATTGTAAGTGCGAGCATCGGGCTCGACCGGGACGATGGTTGCTCCGGTGCGGGTAACCGCTAACCAGGTTGCAATAAACGTGTTGGACGGCACGATAACCTCATCGCCGACGCCTATTCCTTGGGCGGAAAGTGCCAACGCTAATGCATCGAGTCCGTTACCGACGCCCACGCAATGTTCGGCTTCGCAATAGCTGGCGAATTCCGCTTCGAACCGCTCGACTTCTTCGCCAAGAATGAACCAACCGGAGGCCAAGACGCGTTTAAAGCTTTGCTCCAACTCGTTTTGCAATGCCAGATTGGGCGTTTTTAAGTCCAGAAACGGAATCATCGGCGCTTTTCTCTAGCGGCCTTCAGGAAGACGTCGTAGTCGCGGTAATAATCTTCTTCGGTGTAAAATTCCGAAGCCAGGACCAAGCAGACCGCGCCGGATGAAAAATTGTCCAAGTCGCGCCACATGCCGGGGGCGATATATAAGCCGTAATAGGAGCGGTTTAAATGAAATAGTTTCTTTTCGAAGCCGTCGTCCAAGGTTACGTCAAAGCTGCCCGACATCGCGATCATCAGTTGCTGTAATGTCTTATGACCATGCGCGGCGCGCGTGGCGCCGCCGGGAACATCATACAAGTAATAAGTACGCTTGATCTCGAACGGAACATGGCGCCCCGCCTCGATAAAGGTCAAGTTGCCGCGGGCATCCGGGATGCGGGGTAATTCGATGATTTTGCAATCGTTAATCGACATTTTCTTCTCCGGTTAATGGGATCTCGAAGAACTCATGTACGGTTCCTCCTCCGCCAAATTCCGTTTTGAATTTATAAAGTCCCTCATTCAGCACTTTGCCGGCCTGTTCGTTGCAGATACCGAAATCGAGCCAACGCTTTCCGTCGCTGACGGCCTTGGTAATGCAGAAGTCGAACACCGCGTCCAGTGCGGAAAATTGATAGCCGATGTCATTCGCGGCGATATATTGAGTATGAATACAGGTCGCGGTGATGAACAATAAAACGCCGGCGACGACTTGGTCTTGGTGGGTGCCGCAAACGACTTGAATTTGATCGGGAAAACGCTCGGCGAGCATCGTGATTTCGCTCAAGCTATGAACCGGCCCGGTGCCATGTTTTCGCGCCAAATTCTCGGTTAATACCTGCCAAAATTCGCCCAGTAAGGCCATGTCTCCGGATAGGCCTATCTGATTTTTCCGCGCTTTATTCAAACTGCGCCGCCGCCGTTCGCTGATTCGCCCGCGCGGCGTCGTCAGGTCAATCGAGCTCGAGAGATCGCAGCGGTAGCGGTGCGCGTTGAGTCGGAACAGCGCGTATAGATCGTCTTGCGCCGGTTGGCGGTGATAAAAGGCCGGTACCGCCTTGTACAATAGGCGTTGTCTGCCTTGGCTTCGATAATACCGGCAACAGGTCCGCAGGGCTTCTATCATCCGCTCCCCACGTAGTTGGCCCTGCTGCACGATGCCCCCGTAAGTCGCGCCGGGATGGCTGACCACGCAAGCTTCGTCGTCCGGTTGCAACGCGGCCGGTAACAGGCCCAGCCAGCCGTGTTCGTCGTAGATGATCAGCGATTGGTCGACGAAACGACTACCGTGATAGGATAAAAACCGCCGGGTATGCAGTAGCGTGGATTGCAGCGAATCGTCGCAAAAGCGATCCCAATCCTCGGCGTCCGCTTCGCCGTAAGCACGCACTTGTAACGTCATTCCCGCTCCAGCCGCGCGCAGGCAAAGCCATCGCGTCCAAAGTGGTTGCCGTTATAAAACACGTAGAGCTGCTCGCCAATCTGGATCGGCGCCGCGTACATAATCGCATCCGAATCGAATTCGCCGGGCGAGACGTCCAGGTTCAGATGCGCATCCATGCGCCGCCAATGTATCCCGTCCGCCGACTCCGCATAACCTAATCGGTAGGCGGCGAAAGACCGCCGGCGCACCGAGTAAAATAGCCGAAATCCGCCGTCCGGCTTTCTGATCACGCAGGGGCGGCCGAAGCCGTGCTCGTCGGCTTCCTCGACGCGAAGCTGTATCTGGCCGTGGCTGGGGAAATGCACGCCGTCCTTGGATTCGACATAGCGCAAATCGTAAACCGGCATGCTTTTGCCGTTCAAATCGATCCAGTCGCTACCCGCCACGTACCACAACCGGACGACGCCTTGATCGAGCAAGGCCCAGGGGCCGCCACGAATATGCCGCTCTTGGTCGGAGCGCTCCAACACCGGAACGCTGGAATGGCGGTGGAAAGTTTCGCCGCCGTCGTCGCTGATAGCCAGCCCGGTTAGCAGGCGGTAGCGGATTTTGGTACCCAATTCGAAACCGGCGTAATACAGAAACAGGCGTTGGCCGCCCATCGGTAGCACCGAGCACGTTAGCAAACCGTTCTCATCGAAGCTTCCTGGGGCGCCGAGGTCTAGTAGCGGACGTTCGGAGACTCGCAATACTCGGGTGGGATCGTTGGCATCCACATCGACGAAACCCGGTCTACCCAACCCGTTGGCGTCGCAAAAAGTCACGAAAACCCGGATCACCTCGGGCGATATTTGCAATGGAGTCGGTACCATCGCATGGCTGCTGGCCCAATCCCGGTCGCCGGGAGGCGCATACACGATGCCGAGTTTCCGCCAGTGCATCGTCATGCTTTAACCTTGAAAAAACGTAGCGAGCTGACGCGTGACGGAGAAGGCATCTCCGCTCCGTACAAAGCGCCGTCTTCGGTGTTTTGCGTTAGCACGATACCCGGCCCGATCCAGTTGTCCTTGCCTATCGTCAAATTGTTCGCGAGCGTGGAGTTCACGCCTAAAAAGCTGTTTTCACCAATGTGGCAGAAACCGGAGATGACGACGTGAGAGGATATAAAACAATGATCGCCGAGCGAGGAATGATGGCCGATATGGTTGCCGCTCCATAAAATAACGTCGTTACCGATGCTGACAAAAGGTTGCACGGTATTGTCTTCGAAAATAAAACAATGCTCGCCGATCCGGGCATTGGGCCAAACGAACGCGCGAGTACTGATGTAAGACGCCAATCGATATCCGTTGGCTTTTGCTTGCTGCGTCAGACGAGCGCGCAGACGGTTTAGCTGGGTATAGGTGACCGCCACGAATACATCGTGATCGGCTGGCGAAAAATGCTCCGTCATGGATTCGAACGGCACCAGCGGCAAACCGTTCTTGGTGTCGCCCGTTAAAAAGGCGCTTTCCACCGCAAAGCCGACCACGCTATATGGGCTATCGGCTTCGAAATATTCTTGGGCGATGTCGGCGAATCCGGATGCGCCGACAATAATCAGTTTTCGTTGTTTCATGGCGGTATTCATCTCGGCAAATTAAGGTCTTTTGATCAAAATGTCTTCGCGGCGATTGGCCATTGGCAAATCCGCCGCCTGAGGCACCACCCAGCCGTGAAAACCTTGGGCTCGAACTCGCGCTAGTATTGCCAGAACCACCGAATCGTCCATCGCGCCGGGATCCAAAGTATTGAACGTCACCGTGGGCGTTTCGTCCTTTCCGACATAGGCTTTATGGCAAGCGATACCGGCACTGCTCGAGAAAAAACGCTTGCGCATGGTTGAATTGGGAATATCGCCTAACAGTATTTCTCCGCCTTCCGATAATAGCGATAAGGATAGGTCAACAAAATTCCACAAATTGCCTTCGAGGAAAATATATTGGATGACGCTATAACAGATGATGACATCGATGCGCCCGGTATATTGCGTAAATAAAGCCGGTAAATTCGGATAGCAGCCGGGGTATTTAACCGTATTTGGAGCATCCGGCAGCAAATCCAGCATTTCCTGGCTATCGGCCAGCAATAGCCGATGGTCTTGGTCCGCGCACAGTTTTTCCAGAAGCACTGGCAGTTGACTGCAGCCCGGACCGATCTCCAATACTGTTTTGCCGCGCTGCCGCAGATTGAGCAGCTTGTTGCATACGTCGGAAAAAATCAGCGGTTCCTTGCCTTCGCGGTAACTGTCCGGAAAGCCGACTTTCTCGTGTCGGCTTAATTGGTCGGATTTCGCCAATTCGCGGAATTTATCGAAATTCAAGTTTTCAAACAGATTATTGTCCGACATGGCTATCCTGAAAAATAAAACAAACCACCGGGAAAATCATTGCCGGAATCCCGAATAAAGCAAGCTATAGGCTATTTCGGGACGGTAGGGATTTAATGATGGAATATCCGGGCTGCCCATCGGTGCGCCGCCTTGCGCCAATTGCGAAACGAATAGGCTTTCGCTATGGTAGCGTTCGAAATACGCTTGGCTCTGCCGAGACTGATCCCGCCAGAAAGATTCGTCCGTGCGTTGAATGATGTCGTCCAATTTGTCCAGAGAATCCCAGGTGGGTGCCCCCGGATAAATTAAGTCGGTGCTGCCCCATAGCCGGTCGCGCGCATTTTGGTGAGCCACTATCGGAATTCCCGCCGCCATCGCGTCGATAATCGCCTTGCCGCCCGACAACGGTAATGTTGGGAGATAAATATCGACTTCCAGTTGAGTCAATATCTCCGGTAGATTCGGCGCGGGGCCTAAGTAAATAAATCTTGAATCGGCTAACCCATTCCGACTCAGTGTATTGTAAATACTCTGTAAATACTCGTCGCTCAAATGGCCGATATGAAAATGAATGGCGTCGTGGTGTAACAATACATGCAGAATGACTTCCAGGTAATCGAGATGATAAGGTAGGCTTTTGAGTTTATGCAAGCCGCCGCAAGAAGCGGTTTTCAGTCGGGGGGATGCAAAATTTCTTTGAGCGTTTAGATGATAGGCAAAGCCCGCGGAACTCAGGCATAAATAACGGTTTTGCTGGATGTCGAATTCATTTCTGCAGCGTAAAAAGCCGACATTATGCAAATCGATATGGTGCGCACCCTCCAAGTAACAACCTAAGGCTGGATAATGGTCGCAGTGGTGCATAAAAAGCACTGTTTTATCGGTATCCGAAGCGATTGCCGCCGTGGCTACCGCGTCGTAACCGTGCGACAGCATGTAAACGGAATTGGTGTGAGGGTTGGCTAACGCGGTCTGCACCGTGCGCAATTTATCCAGAAAACTTTGGTTGTCGGCATTAATGAACCCAATTAGATTGGACTCGTCCAAGATAGTCGCCATCACGGGCTTCTTGCGGTTATTAATATTACTGGCAACTAGTAATATTGGCAGTTGGCTTGTCCGTATAATATCGCGAACTATTTCCAGATGCCCGCCTAGGCAGTACAGTTCGGTAACCAATATTATATGATGAGGCTCGTTGGGTAGTTCCTCGGCTTTGGCTAGCAGCTCGAAAGCTGACAAGCGGCCGACATCTTGACACATTTGGTCGAATTTCGAAGAGACCAAGTGTAGGCCTTGCATTGGTTGAGAGCTTCCTAGTTCGATGAAAAACTGGGTCATCGATTGCAGAAACTGTTCGAGATCGTTTTTTATTATTGCCGCCTGCTGTGACCTGATAAACTGTTGAATGCCCTCAACCATTGATCATTCCTGCTATTTTATTGAATTGGAAAGTTATTTTCTTGGATTGGCGGTTACATTATCCGGAAATCAAACTCGCCGGGAATACCGGAGAGTATCCCAATTCTAAAATCCACGGCATGAGTAGTTGATTAATCGTCAGTGCCTCGTCTTTCGAGTAGCTAATGCTATGACCGCGCGCATCCCGAGATTTTTCGTAGGTTGAAATGGTTTCGGCGACCGATGCGATTGCCGGAGAGGGAAACGGTTCAAGATCCAGCTGATTCGCCAATTGATTCAGCGTGCCGCCGAGCGTTTCCGGGTTCGCTAAATCTTCCAGTCTGACCTCGATAAATCGGGGGGATTTAAGCAACTCTCTCCGTTTAAGCACTAGCGCGGCAATCATGTTCTCGAAGCGTATCGCAGCTCTGGAAACTTCGGTGGATATCCAGCCCTTTTCCATCAGGCTCCACATAATCATGCGCGGGTCTCGAATCAGGTGGACAAAATAACAATCCGGATAAAGCTCTCGCAGAAACTCCAATCGCCAAAAGTTTGCCGGCGTTTTTTCCACCCAGCCAGCCTTATCGGAAATGGTGGTGGCATGGTCGAAAGTATAGGCAATAAAATGCCGCATCGCGTTGAGTACCGGCTCTCTTTGCGGATAAAAGTTTCGGCATAACACCATTTCCAGCAAACAATCGACGGCTCCTTCGTAGTGCTCGAAAATATCCGATGAAAACCTCGCTTGAGCTGTGAAGCTCTCCGAGGGTTCGACGCCAGTTACTAGATTACGCATCAAATGTTCAAAGCGTTTAACAGCCACGGGCGTGCCCGCGGTCGAAAAATCATCGGTAATCGCCTGTATTAGGTCGTAAAAACCGTCGTTTTCAACCAGAAATTTGGTTTCAATCGGTACGGCATAGAGGGCGCCATGTCGATACAGTGCATTTAGTGTAATAGTAGTGCCCGAGCGACCCATGCCGCCAATAAAAACACGTTTCATTTGGTAGTTTAAATGGAATTGATTGTAAAGCCAGTAATTGATAGATCAGACTGAATTCTATCAATTAAGGATAGTCGGCTGCTTGGGCAGACGTTTTTCACGTTTTCCAGACGAGTTTGCGGAGTTGGTTAAATTATTTATATGGTTTCTTAGATCGCTGATATTCACGATCATGTCGTCATGCACGCCTAATTCGTGGGAGCCGTCCAGTCTAAAGCATTCAAAGAAGACCAGTTTTAATTTCGCTATTTGGGCCATTTCGGCAAGATAGAAATAGTTGCTGTTCTTGTAACCATTCACCAAGACCACGACTATCGTTCCAGGGCGGCAAAATACCAGATTCGCTTGAGCGGCCCCTGCTTCCGAGACAATAATTTTAGCATTAGAAAATACGCGGATTTGTTCTTCGAACGAAGCGCGGCCAGGGTCGAAATCCCAAAAACCCTCGCGGATAAGCATTTCACGGCAGAGTTCGCGGTTCACTAAACGGCGAAATTCGACGTTAGTGCGAGTAATTAATATCCGCTCATATTTAGCAATGCCTTGCATGGCATGATCGGCAGCGAGTTCCTTTAATAATTCGACGGCTGTGGGCGAAATTAAAATGTCACTTTTTTTAGGTAGCTGCAGGGTGCGAACCGTATTGATCGATAGGTCGGATACCCAATGGAGTTTTCCAACCTTCACCGAGGCATTTCGCGCAACCTTGATGACTATGGCGTCGTTTCCTAAAATTAGACGGATGACGGCTTCCTGAAGTTTGCCAATTTTTTCATCGATTAAAAAAGTAGCATTACAAGCGAGTCCATTCTTTCTGGCTAATAAGTATCGAGGTAGAACCTCAATTATCCAATGGAAGTAATTGTGACCATGATCGTGCATGAGCGAAAACGCTTCTGGTACATACAAGTCCGTGTAAGTATATTTTACCGCGCAAACATTATTGACGGCATGAAGTATGTAATGACATTTGATTTCGGAAGTGTTGTCGGTAGTATCGTCAAGATGGTCGTAAAGTAAATCGTGGCTATTCGCGATGATCATGGCGCTACCGCCAATTAGCACCACGTTTTCCAATATACAGTAATACGGTGTCGGTAGCGGGTGAATTTCAACTTCGCCAATGGTGTTAGGCCGATTCAGAAAATGCGGGTCTGGGACCGAAATGCTGGATGCCGCGGAAAGCTTTTTAACAAACCAGCGGCGATTTTGAGCAAATTGAACTATTTTGTGTATTTTTCCAACGACGTATACACCTTCGCGCCAGTTATTCAGGTGCGGCATGGGTAAGAAATAGTTGAAAAAATAGTTATAGCAAAGCGCGGATGCTCCAAAATATCCGCAGGCGGAGAAGGCAATTGCTAGAGCCAACCAATAATTATTGCGATAGGTTTTCGGTACAAGGCCTTTTTTACTGGCTTCGTCGAACAGGGCTTGCAATAGCGCGGGGCCGTTTTTAACCTCGAAACGCAGTTGCCGGTCGAGCGAGTTGTCGCATGCAATATTGAACCTCGACAAGATATTCCAAGTGAGGGTTTCGCTATCCACGTTGTCGTTGAAATTGAACGGCAAACGATTTTCGCGGATGCCGTTCAATATGAAGTGTCGGAAATGGTTTTGCGTTACATCGGGGTATTGCTTTTTGTAGAATTCCTCGTCAAAGCCCAAAATGTCCCGAAGGCTCGTTTGCGACGACAGTAATCGCGCTTGCTGTTCTTGAGCTGTTTGAGTATTTATCGACCAAGGGAAACGGCCTTCGTACATGCCTTGGGTAAGAAAGTGGATCAGAGGATCGGTTTTCGTATTGGCGACATCGGGGAACTTCTCTAAATAAGCTTTTTTATCGAATACCAATAATTTCTCAATGACCGCTAACTCTTCATCGGTGTATGCGCTTATGTCAAAAAAATTTTTATACATGGTATTGGATGGGGTTTATCGAATACTAATTCTTGAGTTAGGCTTTTTTATTGTTTAAATGACTTTGTCGCCAAGCAAGAACCGAGTCGGCGGTTTCCCAGCGGTAGCCTAATAAGCCCGCGAGAAAAGGGTCGTCTTTGAAGCGGCCGTTCATCATGCGCGAGAAATTAATTTGCTGTTGAATAATGGGCAGGGTGTAGAGATTGTTAATGGCTCTTCTAACATTAGGCGATACGTTAACCCCGGCGCGGTGGTAAGCGAGCGCGTCGAATATTACGGCATCGCCTGGGTCCGCTATGATTTGAATTTCATGCTTTTTAGCGTACTCGTCCGAAGGAAAAGGCTCATGGAGATGGGAGCCGGGCAGGAAAAACGTGCCGCCGGTCGTCGCGTTAAATGGATCGATACAGAATAGCGATTGCAACGCAATCGGACGAGAAATCGTAAAGTGTTGATATTGCAGTTCGCGATGCCAAGCAGTTTGATAAAGAGTATCGTCGGGTGGGTTTAATATACCGACTTGGGAGGAAAGGCTAATATTGTTGCCTAGCGCCTTTTTAATCACCGGTAAGATTTTTTCATTACAGGCAATTTTATGCAGAAAAAAATCGTCGTAGGCCAGCATGGAGCGCACGATATACCGATCTTTTAGAGCAATCAGATTGTCTAGCCCGAATTCGTCGACTTGCTGCTGATAGATTTCGTCCAGCTTTTGCCGGGTATAATCGACTTCTTCTACCGTTAGAGCGGATTTTATTACCGAGAAGCCGTTTCTAGAGACTTCTTCCAAGTGCATTTCGATATCGGTCTCGTTTTTATGGCGTTCGTATACGCCGTGAACGGCCAAATTGAGTTTTTCTGCTTCGGCTCTCATTATATTGTCCTCGATTAATGGGGATTCAAGTTCTTCGGAAACAAACGGTTGTGCTTGCTTCCAAGTTTAAGTCCGCTCTAGAGTTGAGTTGGTGGTGCGATAATCCACGATAGATTCAAGCGCTTTTAAATTGACGCCATGATTTTGGTGGTCCACTTGTGCAAACATTGCTCAAGATCATACTGAGTCACTATAGTTTTTCTGGCGGCCTTGGAAAGCGAGTTGGCTTTTCGTTTGGGTAGGCTTAACGCTTCGACCACTCGGTTGACCAAGCCCTCTTGATCAAAGAAATCGAACAACAAGCCGTTTTTGCCATCCTGAATTAGTTCTCTTACCGGTGCGGTATCTGAGGCAACGATGATGGGGCCCGTCGCCATGACTTCCAGCAGCGACCACGACAATAAAAACGGATAGGTTAAGTACACATGTACTTTCGAGAGTTGTAAAACGTTACGGTAATCCGCCTTGGCGAGGCGGCCGAGGATGTGAACCCGGTTCGGGTCCAACTGGGAACCGACTTCCCGCATCAGCATGGCCAGCCAGGAGTCGTGGCCGTGGGGACCGGGACCGTAGCCGCCGGTTTCACTACCTATGATGATGACGTGCGCGTCGGGTCGACGCTTCAATAGTTCCGGGAGGGCACGCATAAAGACATGAAATCCGCGCGTGGGCTCAAGATAGCGGGCGACAAACGTGATGATCTCGTCTTGTCCGCCAAGCGTTATGCCCTTGTTTGGAATCGTCAGGGTTCGAGTGGCATCTGGGCTAAAGTAGTTCGTGTCGATACCCTCATGAATCACGTCGATTTTGGATTGAGCCCAAGCGGGGTAGGTGCTCCGCTGCCAATGGGTCGGAGAAATCCCGGCATCGATGTCGTGCAGCGCGTGCAGATTGACGGTATTTTTCAAGCGCAACTTAGCGAGCTTTTCGACATCGTCGGTTTTGAATTCAGGATCGAAATTAAAGTCCTGGCCGGTCGCCGCGTAAAAATATTCTAAATATCCCAAGTATTTTGCATGGGGCCAGATATCGCGCAACAACAGCGCCTCGCCCCAGCCGGGATGCACCATCACGACATCGGGCTGGAAACCTTGGCTTTTTAGCAGGTCGGCGGCCTTGGCGGTGGCTTCCGCTCGCAGAATTTTGGCTTCCCATTCGCTCATCAATGGATGAATATCCGGGTTGCTACTGCGAGACGGAGTGTATGCGATAGTACTGATGTTCGCGATTTCGACATTCGGCGCTTGGCGAATCGCCATGACTTGATTTTTTGTGTCCTTGGCTAAATGCGTGGCGATTTGCAGGAATTGGGCTGGAAAATTTTGATGAATAAATAGGATTTTCATAGGAAAGGACAGTTGGGGCTAGCGATGCCGGCGAGTTCGAGGCGGAAATGCCAAGCCATCGTGCGAATAGCGGTCCAAGTTAAGATTGTTATTATAGTAGGGGTCGAAAAACAGTCGGTTCGCCCAGCGTCCGCGCAATGCCGATTTTTCCTTCTCCAGTCGGGCGCGTTTTTCCGGCGTATCGTCCCGTCCTCGACTGGCCGATTCCGCATGCCATAATTTGGCTTCAGGCGTCCAGACGATTTTTTTGCCCGAGTCTCCAAGCCGCAAACAAAAATCCACGTCATTGAACGCTACCGGAAACGCCTGGGCATCCAGGCCGCCCAATGCCAAATAATCCGATTTTCGGCAGATTAAACAGGCGGCGGTAACCGCGCTAACTTCGCGGATTAACTGATTATAGCCGAAATATCCCAAATCGGATTCGTCCCACAAGTTGCCGATATGGCCGGCTAAACCGTGTAATCCCAGCAAAACGCCGCCATGTTGGACCATGCCGTTGGGCCATAACAACTTTGCGCCGACCGCGCCGATGTCCGGCCTTAGCAACTGGGTAACCATGTTTTTTAACCAGTCAGCATGGATCGCCTCGATATCGTCGTTGATTAAGCCGATTATTTCGCCTGTTGCTAGGGTAACCGCATGGTTATTAATCGCTGAGTAATTGAAGCGATGCGGGTAGGGAATGATGCGAATGCCGGCTTTTTTAAGTTGGGATAAATACTTGAGGGTTGCTTTGTCTTGCGAGTCGTTGTCGACGACGATGATTTCCAGATAGGGGTAGTCGGTTTTCTTTAAGCTCTCGATACATTTTTCCAGCAGGATTCGATGATCTCGCGTCGGAATGATTAGGCTGACCGTCGGCCAGATTTCCGGTTGCCGCCAGCGCATTACTCTGAACGCGTTCTCGGCGATCCGGGTTTCGATGCGGCTGCCTGGCGCGATTGCGGGCAGGCACTCGGCGACCGCCTCGTCCAATGCTGGGGAGAGACTGGCTTGATGACGGTGGTATAACACTTCCGGCAGGTGTTTGATCGCCGACGCGGTTCGCTCCCGGTCGGGAAGCGCGCGGACCGCCAGCCATGGCCAGCACTCTGGGTGATCCAGCCACACCGAATCCAGCGGCAGTAGCCCGCTTCGCACCGCGAATAGATGCTGAAGCAGGTCTTGGCTCAGGAACAAATTCAGGTCCCAGTTCGGCTTGAACCAGGGTTCGATGGTCGATGGCTGGCGATGCAGCAGGCAATCGCTGTAGGCTATCCGAACCGCCGGATCGGCGAACACGCTGCCAATTCGGGCTAGCGCCGATTCCGGCAAAGTGTCGCCCGCCTCGATAAAGCTCAACAAGCCGTCGTGTTGGCTTAATTTATGTCTGATGGCTTCGGGCCACGTTCGGCTATCGACCACGGTCAGGCGGGAATCGGCGAAGTTGCCTTGGCCCTGTGCCAATACCTCGAAACCCCGCCAGCTTTGCGAAGCCAAGCTATCCAAGGTTTTTTGCAAATCACCGTCGCCAAACACCACGATCAATAAGTCTTGTTGGCAGTCGATCGGCGTCCGGATCGCTTCAGGCTGATAGCATGCGGCCCAATCCGGA
Organism: Methylomonas koyamae; assembly: GCF_001644025.1. GTDB lineage: Bacteria > Pseudomonadota > Gammaproteobacteria > Methylococcales > Methylomonadaceae > Methylomonas > Methylomonas koyamae_A. Next base: position 34,954 of record NZ_LUUK01000230.1, on the reverse strand, counting down.
TACGCCGAAAAATCCACCGACATCGGCAAATAATCTCGGTATTTTAAGAACTGTTTCGCGAGCAGGCGCCGTTGATCAGGCAACAACATGCGGTCCGCCTCGACGAGTTGCTCCAACAATAGCGGGGCCGTGGCCACCGTGAGTGGGCTGCCAGGCAGGTTTTGGCCTTGTTCGTTCAATACCCGGACTTCGTGGCTGTCGCCGTCGGCATAGGCAAACGGCAAGGTGTAACTAAAACCGTGCCGGCCGTTGCCTAAACCCATCTCGATCAAATCCGTGCGCCGCCGGTCGGCGTGGATTTCCCCGATCAATTTATCGTCCACGAAAACACTCAGGCGTACCGCTTGATCCGGTCTGGCGGAATTCCAGGCCCAGCCGGTGAGTTTCAATCCTCGTGTATTAGCGACGCTGCCGAGCAGTGTCGAGGTCGGTCGAGTTTGGGTTCGGTTCAGATAAATAGTGCCGTTCAGCCAGAATTCGCTATTGGCGACTTTGGCGCGTAAGCGACTAATGCCGCGCAATTTCGAGACCGGTAATGCGACGCGAAAGCCGTAGCAACCATCCCCGATGGTCTGCGATTGCGGCAGCCAAAAATGAGCGTGGATTAGCGCCAACGGATAGTCGTCGCCATGGATTTCGACGACGACGCGTTCCTGTAACCGCGTGGCGTCGCAGACCCAGCCCGACAAATAGCCGTCGCTGAAATCGGTTAATTCGCCTTGGAAACTCATGTCGGGTCGTTCATGGAGAAATAGCTGGATGGGCGGAGAGTACGGCGTTCAGCCAATTTTCGGCCGTCGCGTCGGGAGCCAACGGTATGTCGCCAGCCGTTGGGTCCAGTAAATCGGCATAAGTCCCGATGGCGGGCGCGGCGATTGGCAGACCGCAGGTTTTTGCCAGCCGCCACGCTATGGGTTCGATTTGCGGCCAGCGGCTGGCGTCGAGTATTAACGAGCACCGATGCAGCGCGAGCATCCTCGGAATTTCCCGGTAGGCGAGCGCGCCGACCACCCACGCCCGGCCGGTTGCCAGTAGCGCGCCGTCATCCACGCTTTCGCCGAATACGATCAATTCCGCATTCAGCCGCCGAGCCGCCAGCCATCGGGACATGTTCAAAAGCGCTTCGAAATCGTCGCCACCGGGCGCGGCCTGTATGACGGCGATGCGCAGGTGTCGGTCCCGAGGCAATGGAGGGATGTTTTCGGCGGTGTCGCGATCGCTTGCCCTGTTTGGGGCTCGGTAGCGAAACCGCACTTCCGGAAAACGCCGCCGAAAACGGTTTAACCCGTCCCTCGACGCCAAATAAACGCCGCTGGCGTTTGCCAGCAATTGCCGCGAACCCTGGCGCAAATCCGCTGGACTATTCAGGTCGGGCAGTCGGCTGCCGTAACGATCGATACATTCGACGCAAGCGGTGATGTTCGGAGGATCGCCGCAAAACGCCGCGTTCGGTCGAGTCAGCGTGATGCGGGGACAATACGCGGCATAATCGCTTAAAAAGATCCGGTAGGGAATAGCGAGTTCGATCAGCCCCGGCCCTATTTGAAAAGGCCAATCGGCCAAATTGTAAATATCGATGCGGGCGAGGTTCAGCCGGGACAGGTCTTGCCACAGTGGCTGCTCATCATCCGGCCAGCGGTAGTGCAACGACAGCGGCGTTTCGGTTCGAGTGCTTTGCAAGGAGAGGGACAGTGCGCCGTCCGCCGCGCGCGACGCCTGCAGGGTAAACGTGGCGGTTTGGCTTAGGCCTTGCGCCAACCATTCTCCTCGCAAATCGTCGGGCTGGGCGGTGGGCAGTAGGGCCAACTCCGCGCGTTTGCCGGACCGCATTGGTAAAAATTGCCGCTGCAAGGCTAGCCGTATCGGCCGCAACGGATCTTCCGATAGGAAGCGGTCGTATTGATCCGAATGGTCCGGGTATCTAGCGTAGATCTTGGCGACATTCTTGGCCGCCAGATCGGCTTTTTCAGTCCCGAAAGACACGCTACCGGCGTGACCGACGAACACTCGCGGCGTGCAAACGTTACGCCAACCCCGCCGTTCGGCGCGTAGGCAAAACTCGGTGTCTTCCCCGTAACCGCGTTCGATCATGCGGCTATCGAATCCGCCGGCTTCGGTTAGACATTGGCGTTTGATGTATAAACAAAAACCGACGCCAACCGGAATATCCACAATGCTGTCGGCGGGCAGTTCGGCGCAGAGACGATCCAAACGTTGCAACACCGCCGGCTTGGGCAAGGCCCAAGCGCGCATCGGCGTCGGGTAGCTGACCAGTTCGCCGTTGTTGCTGAATGGCGTGACGGTGCCGATATCGTTGGCCAGATATGCGGCGTCGCGCAAGCGGTCCAGCCAATCGCCGTGTACCACGGTGTCGGCGTTGAGCAGTATCGCATCGCGATGCGGGCCGAGCCGTAGGCCGCGATCGACGGATTGGACGAAGCCGGCGTTGACGGCTTGTTTTACTAGTGTGATATGGCCTTGGTCCGCCAGTTTGCGCAAATAAGTTGCCAACAAAGGATCGGGGCTTGCGTCGTCGACGACAATCAAGCGGTAGGCGGTGCGATTGGCGGCGGTTAAAACCGACTTCAGACAAGCCTTGGTTTCCGCGTAACCTTTATAGACCGGCACGATCACGTCAACGGCGCCGTCTTGCTCCGCTATTGTCAAAGCGGCATCGCCGCTGGACGCGACATCGGACGCGCCGCTGAAAACCAGCGGCGACCCGGCCAGATCTTTATTCGCCAAATGGACCCGGATGTGCCGGGGGCGATAGGGGAGTTTAAAGGAAAATCCGTCGCGCTCGCCGCCCAAGCCGTTCCGGTTTAACAGTGGGGTCGCCAGAAACGGTTTCAGCGTGTAATCGATGCCGTCGAGAACCACGCTGAGCGGCGGTTGCCGCTCGGCGTTCAACAGCCAACCGCTGAGGGTTTCGCCGTCGAAGCGGCAAGCGCCGATCGGTGCATCCCCGAATCGGGTCAGAATCCGCGCCGCCCGTAATACATCCACCGGTTGATCGTGTCTGGCCAAGGCCGCCCAGGCCAGCTGCCGCGAAGCGGGGTTGGGCGGCTGGGGATGCGCTTCCAGCAGTTCCAGTAAATATGCGGCCAACGTGTCGTTGTCCGGAAACCGTCTTCTCGCGTTGAACAATAATTCCACCGCGGCATTGGGTTGTCGGCAGTGCTCGAGCGCCTTGGCTTGCAAAAGCGTCAAATCGACCGACTTAAGTTGGTAGACGCGCGTTACTCTGTCGATCAGTCGCCATGCGTGATAGGGGTGGCCGCTGCGCAACAATCGGGCGGCGGTATCGATAAAATCGAGGGTGTGCGACGGTTCGCCGCCGACGGTTCGGTCGCGGTCATCGAGGCCTATCGCTTCGGCGGAAAGCAGGGGCAGTGGGGTTAATCTCGTCAAAACAGGCCGGGACTTTGTTGGGGGCAAGGCCGACGCAACCCGACCTGCGCCAATATCGGCAAAAAATTCGTCAGGCAAAAAAAAGGTGCCGAATGTTCGGCACCTTTCAATGGAGTTTTAATTAGTCGGAAGCGTCATTACAGGCTATCCAAGAAATTTCCCAGGCCGGTCAGACTGATATTTTCCGCGTGCGCATCGCTATCGAAATTACCAATAAAGCGCTCGACATTGCTGATGTCCAAGGTCGTGCCATCGGCCAGAACCACGGTAGCGGTATTGGCCGCGGTGTCGACCGAGCCGCTGGTGATGTGTACGCCGAACAAATCGAGTACGTCTCTACCGGCGCCGCCGTCGATGGTAATCGTGGTCGAGTCGTCGTTGATTTCGCTGGATTGGACGACGATTTTATCGTTGCCGGTACCTGCGTCGACGATATCGCTGCCGTCTCCGACCGTGATCGTGTCTGTGCCGGCGCCGCCAAAGATCGTATCGTTGCCGGTGCCGCTGATGATGCTGTCGTTGCCGTCGCCGCCGATCAATACGTCGTTGCCGCCGCCGCCGGTAATTTTGTCGTTGCCGCTGCCGCCATCCAGATAATTGTTGCCTGAGCTGCCGATTATGCTGTCTTTACCGGTGCCGGAGACGATCGTGTCGTCGCCAAGGCCCGTGACGATGGTATCGTTGCCGGTGCCGGCGGTGATACTGTCGTTTCCGGCGCCGCAGAGGATGCTGTCGTTACCGGTGCCGCTATCGACGGTATCGTCGCCGTCGCCGGCGTCGATGATGTCCTTGCCGTTGCCGCTGACGACGCTGTCCTCGCCGGCGCCGCCTTTAACGGTGTCGCTGCCGGTGCCGCCAATGACGGAGTCGTTACCGTCGCCGCCTTGAACGTTTTGAGCAATGCGGCCGGAATACGTCAGGAAGTCGTCGCCCGCGCCGAATATCACCGAGCCTCTGAACAGGCTGGACAGGTCAAGGGTGACGTTGGTTTGGGTCGAGAAAATCAGCGCGTTCATGTCTCGAATCACCGAGCGGCTTAAGCCGTCCAAGCTGAAGTCGCCGCCGCCTTGAATCCAGACCACGTCCGAGCCGGATGGAATTTGGTCTACCAGACTGGTTTCCGGATCGACAATGACACTCAAGGTGTCGCCACGCTCTCTGTCCAGTGCGGATAAAAACGCTCCGTCGACAAGACCGGAATCTTGCAATTCGGTCAATGCACTGGTGCTCTGGTCGTTATCGTAATTTGAAGACATTCGTTAGCCCCTTGTATTTTCTTAATAATTAGGCTGTCGCATGGCGTGCATTAAATCGCTACTACCGTTAACGGCTTGGCTGGGCCGTGGTTCCGGGAGTGCGCTGTCTAACATTCCTAGCGAAACAACTGTGCAGGCAGTATAGATTCGCTTTTTTTTTTTGCAAGGCGATGCCAAATTTTTTTAACGGCCATCGCAAATTCGGTGTCGAATCTGGTTAGCCGAATTTAGGCTGGCGTTAGCGCGAAAGCCGGTGTCAAGGGGATGAATCGTTTAGTTCGCACACGAAGCGGTGGTTTGGTTAGGCACCCCGGCTTGGGTGGTTTCGCAGATTATATTGCTTTGCGTCCGTTTAGGCGCGCCGAGGTGATTGGCGCGCCGGGCTACGCCGGTCCGTTGATGATTTTTTTGATCAAAGTGCTCCGCGATAAGGCACGGCGAAATGGTTTATCATGATAACTCACCGAAAATTTCAGAGGCTCCAATGCGCCAGCTATTTCGCTTGATCCTTATTTTGTTCGCGTCCGGACTCGTTCTGGCCGAACCAGCGCCGGATGAATTGGCGCCTGTGCCGGAGCCACCCGATTTGCCGATGCCGATTCAGTCGGGTGAAGAAATGGCGCCGGATATTACGATCACCCGCAAGGGCCGGGACATCATTCACGAGTATCGCCGTAACGGCAAATTGGTCATGGTTAAGGTGCAACCCGATGTTGGGCCGCCCTACTACATGCTGGACACTAACGGCGACGGGGAAATGGACGTGAAGAAAAACGATTTGGATAAGAACACCAATGTCAACCAGTGGATCTTATTCGAATGGGATTGACGGCCGAGGTGGTCGATGGCGAGTAGGGTGGCCGCCATCGACAATCGCTGAACGCGGTGTTATTCGCTCACTTTTAGCAGCCAGCCGCCTTCCGCATCGCATTTGCCGGCCTTAGCCTTGGCGGTGACCGAAATCCGGACCGCTGCATTTTTCAGATCTACGGGAAGATGACCTTTGACCCAATAAAAGGTGTCTTTGTCCTCGATTTCGACGTCGACCGGTTGTTGCCGGATGCTGACATGGATGTGGCCAGGGCCGTTGCTGCCCGATACCGCGAACGAAAATTCCGCGCCAGGCGCGACCGTTGCCAAATGTTCGGGGTGGTAACGAGTGATTTTTGCCTTGATGCAGTTGTCTCCGCCACCGCCGCCGGCCGAGCCGCCGCCGTGCCCGCCGTGGCTTTCAGTGGATTGCGACCAAGCCTGCTGAGTGATGCCGGTCAGCGCAAGAATGGTGAGTAGCTTGGGGATGCGCATGGGTGTTTCCTCATGTTCTTATTGTCAAAGTGTCCAGATTATAAGTCCGAAGCCCGGAAGATTGAAATTCGGGCCTATAGCGCCGGTGGGCTTGGCATTGAAGTCCCGGGTGCTTTTGATTACATTGGGCGCGAGTCGGTTGATTTGCGAATTTATAACAATAGTAAGGGGAGGGGGTATGTTGTTTTTGGCGAAGTTGTGCGGCATTTTGACGTTGATTTGGTTTTACATGACCGCGAAAAATCACGGCGGTCCTTTGTTGAACTGGCCGGTTATCGGTTTGATCGGTTATTGGCTGACGTGGTGGCTATCCAAAATGCTGATTGTCGTGCCTTTGGCCGGCATGGTGCCTAAGCATTCGGTGGTCGAATTCCTGCTCACCCAATTGCCGGTGCTGTGTTCGTTGGCAGTCTGCTATTTGATTCGCGGCAAGCTGATCGCCAGTTTGTCCGCGGTCGATAAATAACTGTTTCGGTGCCGAAAACCGTTTTAATCACCGGCGCGGCCCGCCGCATCGGTGCTGCTTGCGCCAGTTCCTTGCACGAAGCCGGTTGGAATGTCGTGCTGCATTATTACCGGTCGGAAGCCGCCGCGTTGGAGCTCGCCGGGGCGTTAAACGACGTTCGACCCGATTCGGCCTTCACCGTAAAGGCCGATTTGGCGGAGGCGGATCAGCGCGGCAAACTGATCGAGTTTGTCGCCGATTTGGGCGGTGTCGATGCGTTGGTGAACAATGCTTCGGCGTTTTTACCGACGCCGTTCGGAAGGGTCGCGGAAAGCGATTGGGACGATTTGATGGCGGCTAACCTGAAAGCGCCGTATTTTTTGTGCCAGTCGCTGGCGGCGGGTTTGAGGCGCCGGCGCGGCAGCATCGTCAATATTGCCGATATACATGCCGAAACGGGTTTGCCGGGCTATTCGGTTTACAGTATCGCCAAAGCAGGTCTGGTAGCGATGACGCGCTGTCTGGCCAAGGAGTTGGCACCGGAGGTCAGGGTGAACGCGGTCGCGCCAGGGGCGATTTTGTGGCCGGAACAAGCCGGATCCGAAGCGGCCCAAGCCGAAATTCTTCAGCGGGTGGCGTTAGGTCGGCGTGGCGACCCGGACGATATTGCCGGGGCGGTCCGGTATTTGCTGACCGCGGACTACGTGACCGGTCAGGTTCTGGCCGTGGACGGCGGTCGCGGTTTGAATCGTTGAGTTTAGTATTCCGCCGGGCCTAGTTTGGTTTGGCTGGCTAGCGTCTTGTCGAAAGCGTCCCACAGTTCGCCGAAACGGCGGCCGCAGACCGGGTGGGTTTCGTTAGGCGCGATTTCGGCCAGTGGCTCCAGCACGAAGGCGTAGCGTTCGATTTCGTCTCGGGGAATTCGCAGGCGGCCGTCGCTAATTATGTCGCTGCCGTACAAAATCAAATCCAGATCCAAGGTTCGGGCCGAGAACTTTTGGCTGTCGCGGCTGCGGCCGTGATCCAGTTCGATTTGGCGGAGCAGTTTTGCCACCGCTTTAGCCGGAAGGTCGGAGTCAAAGCTGGCGACCAGATTGTAAAAGCTATCGCCGCTGAAGCCGACCGGTTCCGATTCGTAAATGCTCGAGACCGTCAGATCGCCAAACTGGGCTTGAAGCGCCCTTAAGCTGGACGGGATGTGGACTTCCTTGTCGATGTTGCTGCCGATGCTAATGTATCCGGTCGGCATGGTCTATCTCTGGCCTCGTTCTATTACGATGCCGACGTCGCGGGCTCGGCTGATCGCGCCTTTTTTGTTAAGAGTAATGCGTACCCAGGGAATGGGGAATTCGCTGCGCAGTAGTTTGGCGATTTCTTCGATCAGAGTTTCCACCAGAAAGAACTCGCTGTCTTCGACGAAGGCGACAACCCGGTCGGAAACGGTTTTATAGTCCAGGGCATGGGCGATATCGTCGCTGGCGGCGGCGGGGCGGATGTCGAAGCCCATCTCGATATCGAGCACCACTTTTTGCTTGATTTTTCGCTCCCATTCGTAAATGCCGATCAATGTATCGATCTCAAGACCGCCTAAAAAGATGATGTCCATCGTTGCTTTCCGGTTATGATATTTTCTTCAAAGCGGCCAGTATCGAGTATCCGGCCGGCCTACACAAGTATCGAGATGAGGTTGTTTGAATGATGGAATGGTTGCTGGTGCCTTTTGCTTATCTAACCGGTTCGGTGTCCAGCGCGATTATAGTTTGCAAATTGATGGGGCTGGCGGACCCGAGGGAGAACGGATCAGGCAATCCCGGCGCGACCAATGTGATGCGGATAGGTGGTAAGAAGGCCGCGGCGATTACGTTGGCCGGCGACGCCTTAAAAGGCTTGATTCCGGTGCTGATCGCCAAGGTGCTCGGCGTGGATACGATGGTGCTGTCGGCGGTGGTGTTCGCGGCGTTTCTCGGTCACTTGTATCCGGTCTTTTTCGGATTCAAGGGTGGAAAAGGGGTGGCCACGTCGCTGGGCGTGACCTTGGGTGTTGCGTGGTTATTGGGGTTGGCGGTTTCAGGTACTTGGTTGTTGGTTTATAAAATCGGTAAGATTTCGTCGTTGTCGGCGCTGGTCGCCGCCATATTGACACCATTCTACGTCTGGTTGATCGTTGGCGACGTATACTTGATCGCCACTTTCGCGCTGATTTCCTCTGTGTTGCTTTGGCGGCATCGCAGCAATATTCAGCGTTTGCTGGCGGGTCGGGAATTCTGATCGCAAACGCTTAGATCGTTAGCAATTCTTCCATTGGCCAGCGCGGCCTGGCGAAAATCTCCAGGTTTTGGTGCTGGCCAGCCAATAGGCGCTGGCAACCCGCGTAAGCAATCATGGCGCCGTTATCGGTGCAAAACTCCGGCCTTGGAAAATAAATGCGGCAGCCGGTTCGGTCGGTTAGCGTTTGCAATTGCGCCCGAATCGCTTGGTTCGCGCTGACGCCACCGGCGACGACCAGGGTTTTTAGTCCGGTTTGCTGCAATGCACGCCGGCATTTGATCTGCAAGGTGTCGGCGACCGCTTGTTGAAAGGCGTAGGCGATGTCGGCTTTATCTTGCTGGGTTTGCTCGGTAGCGGCCAACGCGTTCAGCGTGAAAGTTTTTAGGCCGCTAAAACTGAAGTCCAGTCCGGGGCGGTCCGTCATCGGTCTTGGAAACTTGAAGCGCTCCCGGCCAAAAGTCGCCAGTTCGGCCAACTTGGGTCCACCCGGATAAGCTAGGCCCAGCATTTTAGCGGTTTTGTCGAAGGCTTCGCCGGCGGCATCGTCCAGTGACTCGCCCAGCAGCCGGTAGCGGCCTATCCCTTCCACCTCGATTAACAGCGTGTGGCCGCCGGAAATCAACAGAGCGACGAACGGAAACTCCGGCGGTTCCGCCTCCAGCATTGGCGCCAGCAGGTGGCCTTCCATGTGATGAACGGCGATTGCAGGGATTTGCCAGCTCCAGGCCAGGCCGCGGGCTGCGGCGGCACCCACCAGCAAAGCGCCCATCAGGCCGGGGCCGGCTGTATAGGCAATCCCGTTAATCGAATCCGCTGATAAATTGGCTTCTGCCAATACGCACTTGATCAGCGGTACCAGCTTGCGGATGTGATCTCTGGACGCCAGTTCCGGAACCACGCCGCCGTATTCGCGGTGCGTGGGAATCTGGCTGTGCAAAGTGTGGGCAATCAAGCCTCGATTCGAGTGGTAAACGGCGACAGCTGTTTCGTCGCACGAGGTTTCTATCCCTAGGACATACATTAGTTTTTGAAGAAATGGAAATTGTCGGTATAATCGAACGTTTCACATGGGTAGCGTGCCCTAGGCTTCAACCAGATACTAACACAATTCGGATTATTGCTAATGCCTTCAGTAAAAGTTAAAGAGAACGAACACTTCGATATCGCGATTCGTCGCTTCAAACGCGCTTGTGAAAAAGCCGGTGTATTGGCCGAGGTTCGTCGTCGCGAGTTCTACGAAAAGCCGACCACCGAGCGTAAACGCAAAGGCGCCGCCGCTGTAAAACGTCATTTGAAAAAGCTAGCTCGCGAGCGTTATGCGCTGAAAAATCTGCGTCGCGGTCGTCCGCAAATTTAAGTCTGGCCATGGATGCTTTAAAGGAGCGTATCAAGGAAGAGATGAAAGCCGCGATGAAAGGCGGCGATAAAGCCAGGTTGGGCGTGATTCGTCTGATTATGGCCGCCATCAAGCAAGTCGAAGTCGACGAGCGGGTTGAGCTGGGCGATGATCGGGTGTTGATCGTACTCGATAAAATGCTCAAGCAGAGGCGCGAGTCGATTCGGCAATTTCGCGATGCCGGGCGCACCGACTTGGCGGAAATCGAGGAAGCCGAAGTGTTGGTTATCCAGGATTTCTTGCCGCAGCCTTTAAGCGATGACGAAATCGATAAGTTGGTCGCCGGTGCGATAGCCGAAACCGGTGCGGCAACGATAAAGGACATGGGTGCGGTTATGAATGTGCTCAAGCCCAAAATGCAAGGACGTGCCGACATGGCTCAAGTCAGTGCGAGAATCAAGGCTCGGCTGACTGCGTAATCCTTTGCGGCGGTAATATGTCCGGCAGGATACCCCGCCAGTTTATCGACGATTTGTTGGTCAGGGTCGATATTGTCGACCTGATAGACTCCCATGTTCCCCTCAAGAAAACGGGCTCCAATTTCGTTGCCCGTTGTCCATTCCATACCGAGAAGACTCCCAGTTTTTCAGTTAACCGCAATCGGCAGATTTATCACTGCTTCGGTTGTGGTGCCAGCGGCAACGCCATTAGTTTTTTGATGGATTTCAGTCATCTCGGTTTTGTCGAGGCAGTCGAGGATTTGGCGGCATTTGCCGGTGTCGAGGTGCCGAGGGAGTTTCGGTTGTCCGATGCGACGCAGTCTCGCAATCTTACTTCCGTTTACGAGGTGCTGGAAAAAGTCGCCGGGTTTTACGTCGAGCAGTTGTGCAAGAGTCCGGAGGCGGGTCGGGCTGTCGAGTACCTGCGCGCTCGCGGAATTAGCGACGATGTGGCCAGGACATTCATGCTCGGTTATGCGCCGGATCGCTGGGATGCTTTGCTCGGGCGGCTCCCTCGCGAAGCCTTGATCGAAGCGGGTATGTTGGTCGTTAAGGACGATGGCAAGGCTTATGATCGTTTCAGGGGGCGCTTGATGTTCCCTATCCGCGATAAGCGTAAGCGCGTGATCGGATTCGGCGGGCGGGTTTTGGACGACAGTCTGCCCAAATATTTGAATTCGCCGGAAACGTCGGTGTTCTCAAAGGGCAGGGAATTGTACGGGCTCTGCGAACTGTTAAGCGAGAACGGCAAACCCGAGCGGATTCTTGTGGTCGAGGGCTACATGGATGTGATCGCGCTCACTCAATTCGGTGTGGTGAATTCCGTGGCCGCGTTGGGTACGGCGCTATCCAAGGCGCATGTCGATTTATTATTTCGATATACCTCCGAATTGGTCTTTTGTTTCGACGGCGACAATGCTGGCCGTCAGGCGGCTTGGAAGGGGGTTGAGGCGGCCTTACCGTGCTTGCGGGACGGAAGGCGGATTAAAATTATGTTATTGCCTCAAGGACATGATCCCGATTCGTTGATCAGGGCTGAAAATTTATCCAAATTCATGGAACGAATTGCAACGGCGCGAGTCCTTTCCGACTACTTGTTCGAGAATGTCGCCGATGGGCTCGATTTGGCGACCGTCGAAGGTCGTTCGGGGTTGGCGAGCAAGGCGAAGCCTTTGATCGACAAGGTGCAGCCGGGATTTTTCAAAGACATGATGTTGGCTCGGTTGTACCAGTTGTCCGCGGTGGAGCTTGTTGAAAACGCGGCTACACTTAAAACGTCGATGCCCAATTCCGTAAGGCGGAGTGGGGGTAAGCAAATGAGCTTGGCGCGCAAGGTGATTGCTTTATTGTTGCAATATCCAAATGTTGCCAAGGCTGCTGAGATTCCGGATGAATCGTTGAATGGGTTGGATTTTCCTGGTGCCGAGTTGCTGCGTGATCTGTTGACGACGATTGCGCTTGAAAAACCCGGAAGCAGCGCCATTTTAATTGAACGGTACCGGAATACTGATCAGGAAAAAATCGTCGGTGCTCTCGGGGTTGTCGATTTGGGTTTGCCGGAGGGCGGTGAAGTTGCCGAGTTCGAGGGGGCGCTGCATCAGCTTGTGAAACAAGGACGGACTCTGTTGTTGAATCGGCTGATCGAAAAGGAGGCCAGAGAGGGCTTGAGTGACGCGGAGAGAGAGCAGCTGCGCGGTTTGTTGCGGGAAGGTTGATTCTCTCTGGAAGCCTAATCGTATGATGCGCTGTAGCGCTTAAAAACGGATCGGGGAGTGGTTTTATAGGGGGTGACCGTGGCAGGCTTTCGAGATATAATTACCGGTTCTGCGGCGCTTGGTGCTGAAAACGTATTGTGAGTGAAGAATGAATCAAGAACAACAGCAATCTCAACTTAAACAGCTGATAGCGAAAGGCAAGGCGCAAGGTTATTTGACCTATGCGGAGGTCAATGACCACCTGCCGAGCGATATCATCGATCCCGAGCAGATCGACGATATTATCGGCATGATCAACGACATGGGCATTCAAGTTTATGAGGTTGCGCCAGACGATGATGATTCGTTGATTGCCTCGGACGCGGTTGTCACCGCGGACGACGACGAGGAAGTGGCCGAGGTTGCGGCATTGGCGTCGGTGGATAGTGAATTTGGTAGAACCACTGATCCGGTACGCCTGTACATGCGCGAAATGGGGTCTGTTGAGCTCTTAACCCGCGAAGAAGAATTAAAAATCGCCAAGCGAATAGAAGAGGGTCAGCGGCAAGTTGTAGGGGCTATCTCCCGCTCCGGCTTTATCGTTGAATCGTTTATCGAGACGTTCGATTCGGTCAAGGACGAAGAGTCTGGTGTGCGATTGGGTGATTTAGTAACCGGTTTCGTTGATTTGTCGGAAATCGAGGCGGAGATCGAAGTCGAGGCTGTCGATATTGACGCGCCGACGGAGGAAGCGGAAGAGGAATCTAAGGTCGTCGATTACGATGAAGTCAAGGAAAAAGTCGATCAGCTCAGAAAAGCGCTTAAATCAGTAACCGCTTCGATTAAGAAGCATGGTTACGGGCATGACAAAACCGAGAAACTGTTCGACGCATTGGACGAGATTTTTAGCGAGTTCAAATGGACTCCGCAATATTTGAAAAGAATGGTTTCTATTTCCGAAGAGCTGATCGCTCAAATTCGGGAGGAAGAGAAAGCGGTGCTGGAAGTCTTCGTTAAAAAGGCGAAGGTGCCACGCAAAGACTTTATCAATGCATTTGCTGAAAATGAAGCCAATATCGCTTGGTTAGATCATTATGTCCAGCAACATCCTGCCTATGCCGGGGTTTTAAACGAGCATCGCGAGTATATTGTCGCCGTGCAACAAAAACTGGCCGATATCGAGGCTCGGTATGGCTTGAGCATCTCGGTGTTGAAAAATATTTGTCGGAATATCTCGCTCGGCGAGGCTAAAGCTCGGCGCGCCAAAAAGGAAATGATCGAAGCGAACTTGCGGTTGGTGATTTCGATAGCTAAAAAATATACCAATCGTGGCTTGCAATTTCTTGATTTGATTCAAGAAGGCAATATTGGTCTGATGAAGGCCGTCGACAAATTCGAATATCGCCGCGGGTATAAGTTTTCAACGTATGCGACTTGGTGGATACGCCAAGCGATTACTCGTTCTATCGCCGATCAGGCCAGAACGATTCGAATTCCGGTGCATATGATCGAGACCATCAATAAGCTGAATCGGGTTTCGAGACAAATCCTGCAAGAGCTTGGCAGGGAGGCTACTCCGGAGGAGTTGGCGGAGCGGATGGAGATGCCGGAAGATAAAATTCGCAAGGTTCTGAAAATAGCCAAGGAGCCGATTTCGATGGAAACTCCGATCGGCGACGACGAGGATTCGCATTTGGGGGATTTTATCGAGGATTCGAAGATGTTATCACCGATAGAATCTGCTACAATCGCGGGTCTTCGCGAGTCCACTCAAAACGTATTGGCTGGATTGACGGCAAGGGAAGCGAAAGTGTTGCGTATGCGCTTCGGTATCAACATGAATACCGACCATACATTGGAAGAAGTCGGGAAGCAATTCGACGTTACCCGCGAACGAATCCGGCAGATCGAAGCTAAAGCGCTGAGAAAACTGCGTCACCCATCCCGTTCGGAGCAGCTTCGCTGTTTCCTAGATGAATAATACCGGGGCCCTTAGCTCAGTTGGTCAGAGCTTCCGACTCATAATCGGCAGGTCGTAGGTTCAAGTCCTACAGGGCCCACCATTGATACTCTAGGCCGTACTCGCGGCCTTTTCTATGTCCGCCACGTTAATTGCGAGGTCCATCACCGTGAACAAAAGCTATCTCTTTACCTCTGAGTCGGTATCGGAAGGTCATCCCGACAAAGTCGCCGACCAAATATCCGATGCCATTGTCGACGCGATTCTAGCCCAGGATCCTAGGGCACGGGTGGCCTGCGAAACACTCGTTAAGACCGGAATGGTTGTGTTGGCCGGCGAAGTGACTACCAGTGCTTGGGTCGACACCGAAGAGTTGGTCAGAAAGGTGGTTTGCGAAATCGGTTACGACCACGGCGATATCGGTTTCGACGGCAACAGCTGCGCGGTATTGAATGCCATTGGCAAGCAGTCCGCCGATATTGCCATGGGCGTCGACGAATCCGAAGATCATGAACAAGGTGCCGGCGACCAAGGTTTAATGTTTGGTTATGCCAGTAACGAAACCGATGTGCTGATGCCCGCGCCAATTACTTATGCGCACCGGTTGGTGGAACGCCAAGCGCAAGTTCGCAAAAACAAGACCTTGTCTTGGCTGCGTCCGGACGCGAAAAGCCAGGTCACATTCCGCTACGAAAACAATAAGCCGGTGGCGATTGATGCCGTAGTGCTGTCGACTCAGCATTCGCCGGAGGTCGGTGGGAAATTGTTGGAAGAAGCGGTGATGGATGAAATCATCCTGCCAACCTTGCCGAAAGAATGGCTGCATAAAGACACCAAATACTTCATTAACCCGACAGGTCAATTCGTCATCGGCGGTCCGGTCGGCGACTGCGGTTTGACCGGTCGGAAAATTATCGTCGATACCTATGGCGGTATGGCTCGTCACGGTGGCGGCGCGTTTTCCGGAAAGGACCCGTCGAAAGTCGACCGATCCGCGGCCTATATGGCGCGTTACGTCGCAAAAAACATCGTCGCGGCCGGTCTTGCCGAGCGTTGCGAGATTCAGGTTTCTTATGCGATCGGCGTTGCCGAACCGACCTCGATTACCGTTGAAACCTTCGGTACGGGCAAAATCGAAGAAGAGCGCTTGGTTAAAATTGTTCGCGAACACTTTGACTTGCGCCCGAAAGGTTTGATTGCCCAATTAGGCTTGTTGAAACCGATCTATCGCCCCACTGCGTCTTACGGCCATTTTGGTCGCAATGAAGCCAGCTTCAGTTGGGAAAAAACCGATAAGGCCGAAGCATTGAAAGATGCGGCCGGCGTTTAATCAAGGAGATTAACATGACGCAAAATGATTACAAAGTCGCCGATATGGCCCTGGCGGATTGGGGCCGTAAGGAAATCAAAATCGCCGAAACCGAAATGCCGGGTTTGATGGCTTTGCGCGCCGAATACGGAGCCTCGCAACCTCTGAAAGGCGCGCGTATCGCCGGCTGTTTGCATATGACTATCCAGACGGCGGTGCTGATCGAAACCTTGACCGCGCTGGGTGCGGAAATTCGCTGGTCATCGTGCAACATCTTTTCGACCCAGGATCACGCCGCCGCCGCGATTGCTGCCGCAGGCATTCCGGTGTTTGCTTGGAAGGGTGAGACCGAAGCCGAAGCCGAATGGTGTATCGAACAAACCATTCTCGGACCGAACGGCTGGCGGCCGAACATGATATTGGACGACGGCGGTGACCTCACCAATATGATGCACGACAAGTTTCCGGAGCTGATGGCCGATGTTAAAGGTTTGTCGGAAGAAACCACGACCGGTGTTTTACGGTTGACCGAACGCGTCGCCAAGGGGTCTTTAAAAGTTCCGGCTTTCAACGTCAACGATTCGGTGACCAAATCCAAATTCGATAATCTGTATGGTTGCCGCGAATCGCTGGTGGATGGCATCAAGCGTGCGACCGACGTGATGGTGGCCGGTAAAATCGCCGTGGTTTGCGGTTACGGTGATGTCGGTAAAGGTTGTGCGCAGTCGTTGCGCGGCTTGGGTGCCACTGTCTTGATTACCGAAATCGACCCGATTTGCGCGTTGCAAGCGGCGATGGAGGGTTACCGGGTTGTGACGATGGATGAGGCTGCCTCGCTGGCGAATATTTTTGTCACCGCGACCGGCAACGTTCACGTGATTACTCACGATCACATGAAGGCGATGCGTGATCAGGCCATCGTCTGCAATATCGGTCACTTCGATTCCGAGATCGATATTGCCTCGTTGCGCCAATATCCCTGGGAAAACATCAAGCCGCAAGTCGATCACGTCATCTTCCCGGACGGTAAGCGGATTATCGTGTTAGCGGAAGGCCGGCTGGTGAACTTGGGTTGCGCAACCGGCCACCCCAGTTTCGTGATGTCCAATTCGTTCTGCAACCAGGTTTTGGCGCAAATCGAGCTCTGGAACAACGCTTCGGCCTATGAAAACAAAGTCTATGTGCTGCCTAAAAAGTTGGACGAGAAGGTCGCCAGCCTGCATTTGGCGCAAATCGGCGTGAAATTGACCAAGTTGACTGCAGAGCAGGCAGCTTATATTAACGTCACGGTCGATGGACCCTACAAGCAGGACCATTACCGTTATTAATAGCGGGATAGTAATAAAAAAGGGGGCGTAGGCCCCCTTTTTTGTGGTCTGATTATTCGGTAGATTTCCGGCGGCGTAGCTCAAAACCGAATTTCGGCTTTTAGGCGAAACTCTCTGCCATTCATTTTCAACACGTTCGCGCGTTGATCGGGGCCGAGCATTTCGTAATGGGAGTCGAATACATTGTATACGCCGAAAGAAATATCCGTTTTTGGGATCAACTTATCCGAGCTCAGATTTAGATTGATCAATTCATAAGTACGGGCACTGGTTCCCCAGTAAGTTTTACGTTGATCGACGAATATGCTTTCAATCCCCAGTCGCAATCGATCATCGAAGAGAGGCTCGGCGAAATGCAGTTTGAGCAGATTTTGCGGCGAATCGTTGCTCCAGGTTTCGTCGGCGTTGTGGTCCTCTAACCAGCTATAGGTGTAGGAGGCTTTAAACAAACGGCCGTTCCGCCAACGCTTTTCGGATTCGAATTCGGCGCCATAGGCATGATACTTGCCCACATTCATAACGGCGTAATTTCCGTCAATATCGCCAGTTGGAGCAGCCTGTAGCAGGTTGGAGATGTCGTTGAAAAAAAGCGAGCCCAATAGGCGAAGATTGTCATTGGAATGCCATTCAACAGTTGCTTCGTAACTCTTGATTTGTTCTTCGTGCATCTTGGGATTCGGGATGATGCCAAAGGCATTGTAGTCGCGCTCCCAGGCGTTGGGAGCTCGAAATGTCGAGCTATACAAGAGTTTGGCCGAGAGGTTGTCGCTTGCGGTCCAAATCAGACCGAGCCGGGGATTGAGCTGCAAGTTTTTCAACATGTGATGATAGTCCAAGCGTAGGCCGGCGCTGAATATCCAATTCGTATCCAGCTTTATGTCATCTTGAACGAACAGCTCCAGCCGATGACCGTTACGATGGCCGGCTACATAGCTGAAATAAGGATCTTTGTCGTAGTTGATTAGTCGTTGGCGTTGGTCGTACTGATATTCAAGACCGGCAATCAGTTTGTGTATATCAAATGCAGTCGTTGTCAACTGTATTTCGCCGCCAAACCAACGACCGCTGGCTTCGTCGTAATTGATGACGCGGGCGTTTTCCGTTCCGGTAGGTTGATCCGCGTAGTAGTCGTAGCCCTGGAAAAAACCTTTCGCGGAAACAGAACTATTGGTATCGAGCGCTTTTAGATACTTAAGATTCGTGAAGAATTGCTTGTCGTTAGTGAAGTACTGGGGATCGTTGAAAATGGCGTCGTAAGAGGCGGTCGGCACTTGCTTGCCGCGGCTCACATAGCCGCCGCTCAAGGTCCAATTTTGGTAGGCGATTTTGCCGAATAGCCGGTCGGCTTTTTCGGTGTCGAGGTTTTGGGCGATGCCGTTATTCGTTTCTGGCGTATCGTATCCCGGAAAATACAGATTATCGACCCCGGCGCGATCATAATGCGAAGCGGAAAATACCAAATCCGCACCGTTCTCCAAGGTTTTGCCGTAGCTAATTCTGCCCTTGTAAGTGTCGAAACTTTCTATTTGGCCGGATGCTAGCGCACCGTCTATCCCTTTGCCTGTCTTGGTAATGACATTGATCATGCCTAGAAAGGCGTTTGCGCCATAGATAGACGAACCGGAGCCCGGCACGTATTCGATGCGGTCGATCAGCTCCATGTCGAGCATGAATTCCTGGGCGATGTAACCGCCATCGTAGACATTTTCGTTCATGCGTTGGCCGTCGATCATCAACAAGACCCTGGAATTATAATCTCCGCTTCGGGCAAATCCGCGAACTCCTAGATAGGTGTAATTGCGGTCGTTGCTGAGAAAGATGCCGCGTAAGCTATTTAAGGCGTCGGCTAAGGTTCTCCACCCGAACGTCCGGATATCTTCTCCGGTGAGTATCGAAATGGACGTTGGGGCATGGGCGACGGATGAGCCAAGTCTGGATGCCTTGATAACGTGAACATTCAGCAATTGTTCTACTGACAGATCGGTTAGATCCACCGATCCAGGATCGGGAGCCGCTACGGCGAGGCGCGGCAGGATCAGTATTATTCCCGCCAAAGTTCTAAGCATTTGAGCGTCCGCAGCAAAAGGCGAAAACAAACGCGTCGTCGGTCGTAGCAGAACGCGCGGCTGACCGATACTTGTGTAAAATTCCCACTTTCAGGCGATCTATCATGTTTTGTTAAGATGGGCTCGAATGTTCGTCTTGCAGCTGGAGTCTGATGGAATTTTAGTGCAACTGGCCATTTTGAATTGAAGTGTTTCCAATTTGCAGAGTTGCTGATGCGACCAGCGTTCCTTCCGGGTGGCGAAGATGATCTCCGGACTGAGAAAAATGGCACAATATTGTCGTTAAGCCACCACTCTTCCATTGCGAGATATTGTTGAACAACCGTGCTTTAATCGAACGCGATCTGGCTGTGCTTTGGCATCCGTGTAGCCAGATGAAAGACTATGAATTAAGCGGGGATGAGGCATTGCCGATGATCCCGATCAAGTCTGGTAGCGGAGTCTGGCTGGAGGATTTCAACGGCAACCGCTATTTGGACGCGATCAGTTCCTGGTGGGTCAATCTGTTCGGTCACGCTAATCCAACGATAAACCAAGCCATTAAAGACCAGCTCGATACTCTTGAACACGTGATACTTGGTGGATTTAGCCATCAAGCCGCGATCGAGCTTGCCGAAAAATTAGTGGAAATTACGCCGGCTGGCTTGAATAAGTGTTTCTACGCCGACAGTGGTTCGGCAGCTGTAGAAATTGCGCTTAAAATGAGTTTTCACTACTGGCGTAATCTGGGTAAGACTGAAAAAAACCGCTTCATCACGTTGGAGAACAGTTACCACGGCGAAACGCTTGGTGCTTTAGCGGTAGGCAATGTTGCCTTGTACAAGTCAACCTATGCGCCGCTATTGATGGATGTAATCAGCGTGCCGGGGCCCGATTGCTATTTTCGCGAGCCTGGCGAGAGTTGGCGGGATTACTCAAGTCGCCGCTTCAAGGCGATGGAAGAAGCCCTGGCTGAACACGCCGAATCTGTGAGCGCGGTGATCGTCGAACCTTTGGTGCAATGTGCCGGCAATATGCGTATGTACGATCCGGTGTATTTGAAATTGCTGCGCGACGCTTGTGATCGTTACGAGGTGCATTTGATCGCCGACGAAATTGCGGTCGGTTTCGGACGTACCGGTACTCTCTTCGCCTGCGAGCAGGCCGGTATTAGTCCGGATTTTCTTTGTCTTTCTAAAGGATTGACCGGCGGCTATCTGCCGCTCTCGGCCGTATTGACCACCGATAATGTGTATCGGGCATTTTACGACGAGTATCGAAATCTGAACGCATTCCTACATTCGCATAGTTATACCGGTAATGCCTTGGGTTGTAGGGCCGCCCTCGCGACCATCGGTATTTTTCAACAACAAGACGTTTTGGCGCGCAATAGGCGCTTGGCGGAGGTATTGGCGGGGGCGCTGGAACGCTTTCGCGAGCATCCCAAGGTCGGAGAAGTACGTCAAACAGGTCTGATCGCGGCGATAGAATTAGTGAAGGATAAGCGGACGCGAGAGCCGTACCCTTGGCAACAAAGGCGAGGGTTACGGGTTTACCGGCATGCGCTGGCCCAAGGGGTGTTGCTGAGACCGCTTGGAAACGTTATTTATTTCATGCCGCCATACGTGATCAACGAAGCGGAGATCGAGTTGATGGTTGAGGTGGCCTGGCAGGGTGTGCAGCTGGCGGTGCAGGACTAATGAGGGTTTCTCGTCTCTATATTTCCCAGCCGCTACAGGTTGGGGGCAATGTCCAACTTGACGAGACGCGCGCTCACTATTTGCGTAGCGTGCTGAGACTAAAGCAGGATCACGAAGTTATATTATTCAACGGCTTGGGCGATGAATATTTTTGTCGTTTGGACGAAGTTAGTCGTAAAACGGTTAGTGCACGAGTAGAAAGCCGTATCGAGCGTAATGTCGAAACGCCGCTAAAGGTAATACTTGGCATTGGGGTGTCGAGGGGCGATCGCATGGATTGGGCGATGCAGAAGGCGGTAGAGCTGGGTGTTGCAAGTCTGACCCCGTTGGTCACCGAGCGTTGCGTAATTAAATTTGACGAGGATAAAAAGCAACAGCGTCAAGCTCACTGGCGGGGCATCATTCAACATGCGGCCGAACAGTCGGGCCGAACCATTCTGCCGGAATTGGCGGACTTAGCCGACTTGCCTAAGTGGGCGTCGGAACAAACCGGGTTGCGCCTATTTCTCGATCCGTATGCTGATTTCAGTTTGGCCGATTTGAGGCCGGAGGGTGAAACCGTGACCTTGCTATCCGGTCCGGAGGGTGGGTTTTCCGAGGCGGAGCGGGAATCTGCCAAATCGGCTGGCTTTATCCCTGTCAAGTTGGGAGGGCGGATCTTGCGTACCGAAACCGCGGTCCTAGCGGCATTGGCCGCGGTGCAGGCCTTGTGGGGGGATTTTCGTTAATGCGGACCGCGATTGCGTTGCTGGCGCCGCTAGCTTTGTTACTATTATTGGCCGTTGTCGCCGGGTTTATCGGTTACGGCGTTCTGCTGCTGGTGGGTGATGTCCTGCCGCTCGCGAAGTTAGTTAGTAAGATTACATTGGTGCTGTTGTTGCTAAGTGTATGGCCGTTGAAGCACTATTTGCGGCTGGATTGGTCGAATTTTGGCTTCGCATCGCGCGAAGTGTTTTTTCGGCAGATGGGTTGGGGGTTCTTACTGGGTTTGGCGAGCCTATTGCCCGTGTTAATCGTACTTTACGGACTAGGGGTGCATGTCTGGGACGACAGTCGGGTTTGGAGTGTCAACAAAGTTGCTGAAAAACTCGGTTTGGGGTTGTTTTTCTCGTTATTGATTGGTGTCGGTGAGGAGTTATTATTCCGCGGGTTGTTACTGACGGCGTTGCGGCGCGTCTTGCCACTCTCGATTGCGGTCGTACTGAGTTCGCTGTATTACGCCGCCCTGCATTTCTTAAAAAGTACATCTCTGATTCCGTATGCCGAACTAACACCTTTTTCAGGTATGAAACTGCTTGGAGAAGCGTTCGGCAGTTGGTTGAACCCCGACATCTTGACCGCGCTCATCGCTCTATTGGTTGTCGGTTGTTTTCTGGCGACCATCAGGTTGCGTTGGACGGAATCGCTGGGGCTTTGTGTTGGTTGCCATGCGGCTTGGGTTTGGCAGATAAAAGTCTTTAGGGATTTTTTTAACGTTAATTTGCAGTCGAAGCTACTGTATTTAGTGAATACCTATTATGACGGAGTCATCGGGCCTTTGGTTAGCGTTTGGTTGTTGTTGGCGCTGGCTGGTATCCGATTTTGGCTTAGTTGGGGTAAGTCGAGCCCACTAGAGGTGTAGTCGCCTTTGCAGCGGTCGTTTTCTGGTGGCGATAATTTTTATTAAGTTGTTCTTAGGTAAAAAAGAGGAAATTCAGATGCGCAAATTCGCACCGTTATTCGTAACTCCTGCTATTTTCCTGACGGCCGCTACGTTGAGCGGGTGCGCTGGCGAACCTGCGAAGCCAGCCCGGGAAAAAATTCTATCGGGCGATCAAATGCTACGTGATAGTCAAGGAATTGCACAGTTGGGTAGCCGTTGGCAGGAGGGTAAGCAAATGGTCGAGCGTGCCGAGATCATGCAACGCGATGCTCAGGGCAAGCTGGAAGAGGCGCGTCGCATGATGGAAGAGGGCCAGAAAATCATGCGCGAAAGCGAAGAGGGTTACAAAAATTTGAAGCAGTGATAACCGAGCACCCCGACACTGGTCAACCGGTCGCTTCTTTGCTTTGAGAGTGGAATGGCGGGACTGGTTTCAAAAATTGTTTAAGTTTTTGATCGGTTTTAGCGCCAAAATCTGTAAACTCAAAATGTATGCTGTTACATAGTGCGCATAAGCGGCTATTTTCCAAAAACGGTAGATCCGAAATACTGATCTCGTCTCCACAGCGGGAGCACAACATAGGGTGCATTGCGGTTTTTTTCATAGATCCTCCTTGCCGACAAGCGTTTGAGGATACTGCGGATAACGAATAATATCTGTTGCTAATTCAACATTTTCTCGTAGTCTTTTCTTCGGTATTGTGAATTATCCAGAAGTTCTCAAAGTATTGCACAAATTTTCCGCAATTTGAAAAAGGGTCGAGTCTTGGTCATGCGCGATATTTGTTACGCTCGCGGCGTGCGATACGCATGCCTATCCGTGGCGCGCTTGAATATCGACCGGTTTTTAATTTCGGTATAGCTGACGCGAAAACGTTTATCGAATTTTGCATAAAAAAATTGACCACTTTTAATCCAATCTTCACGAACTTTCGAAATAAGCGCTATTATTCCTTGAAATTCCAAGAATCCCAGGGTGCGGCCATTTTTGGCTGGAGTGCCTCGGTTGCGTAATTGTCAATTTCGAAATTTCCATGAGCCGATTTCAGTCACATCTAGTCTCAATGTTGATGATGCTCGCACTGTTAAGTGCGTGCAGCAGTCCTTCGGTCAAAAAAGAAAAATTGGCCGGCTTCAAGCCTTACAGTGTACAACAACCGCAGTCGCAGCGGCACTTGCCGCAACGCCCGTCGCTTCAACAAGAATTTTATGTTGGGATTTTCCCAAAGCCTGCGGAGTTGGAGCCGGCAGTCGGCTTTTGGCGAAATACCTATGCGGTATGGTCGCGATCGCAGGTGGCGTTTCATGATGATAGGTATCTGGACATTGTCTATGAAGTGATGACTTTGCCCGGCTATGTCGGTGAAGGTTTAACCAGCGAGCAAAAAGACTTGATCAGCCAACGCCGCGAATATTGGAAATCTCAGCTGTCAGGTCTGGAAACCAAACTGCGCTATAACGCGGCATTAAGTAATCACGACAGGGATTTGATCGCTCGCTTGGAAAGTACCGGGAAGCCGCTGACTACGATATTGGCCGGCTCATCCGAGCGTTTGCGCTCGCAGCGTGGAACTCGTGAGCGCTTCAAAAGAGGGATGGAAATCAGCGGTCGCTACGATCTGCAATTCCGCAAAGTGTTTCGCGATGCGGGTTTGCCAGAGGATCTGGCTTACTTGCCACATGTCGAGTCGTCGTTTCAACCGGCGGCGAAATCCTCCGCCGGCGCGGTCGGCATGTGGCAGTTTACCAAGGCTGCCGCAAAGACCTTTATGCCCGGCGGCGACCGAGTCGATCAACGTCTGGACCCTTTCGCTTCGGCGACCGGTGCCGCGCGCTATTTGAGTTACGCCTACGCTAAGCTCGGCGATTGGCCGTCAGCGGTGACCTCGTATAATCATGGTATCGGAGGTATGAAGCGAGCTCAAAATCAGGCGGGTCGCGACTTCGTTCGGATAGTGGAAACTTACGATGGCCCTGCGTTCGGTTTTGCGTCCAGAAACTATTACGCGCAGTTTCTGGCCGCTCGTGAAATTGCCAACAATTCGTTGGCTTATTTTCCCGAAGGCATTCAATATGAAAGCCCTGCTTTGCCCGGCCAATACATGGCGGCCGAATAAGAGCTAACAATCAGGAAAACTGGCGGCTTATTTCTCAATATTCGTCGGAGCCGATTTGTCGCTTGCCGTTTTAGCGTGAGTTTGACTGGTGGATGGTGGGGGAGCTCGCGTCGCTCTTGAAGTGTCGGCGCGAGCGGACCGTCGGAACTATCGTTGCAATCGTGAACATTAAAAGATCAGCGTCGATTTTCGCTGGGCAGTTGCATTCCCGTGATGTATTTTGCAGGTTGTTCTTGGTATCGCCCAAGGTAGGTATGTCTTGGGTGTCCGCTCCAAATATCGATGACCTCGCCTATTAATGTCGAGTCGCTTTCTATTGGTCATTCCGATTTAATTTCTAAGTGAAATTTCTTGCAATTTGAATGGCTATTCGAGGGGGATTTTCTGATTATTAAACCCTGTATTAATAAGGTTATTGCTTGTCATTTTTCTGTTTTAACGGTGTTGCTTTGATCTGTGATAGCATGCCGGTGCATTTGAATATGCACTAATAAATGGGTGGTAATAACATAGATTTATTAGGGAAATTTAAACAATTAAGACAGGAAACCTAATGATTAATCCGATTAAAAAAACTTTGGCGGCTTTGTGCTTGATGGCTGCGACAATTTCCGTTCCGGCATTTGCAAACAGCGCGGGCGATGCCAAAGTTCGTGCCGCCGCTGAAGGCACGGTAGCGAAAGTCGAAGAAGCCGTTAGTTTGGTGGAAAAGGGCGCCGATAAAGCCGAAGTCCTGAAAGCGCTGAGCGATGTGCGTCAATTGCAAAAGGAATTCCGCTACGAGCAGACCGAACGCTTGCGCCAAAAAGCCGGTGATCGTCTGAAAACCGCTCGCGAGCAATTGGAAAACGGCGACGCGGAAGGTCCTGCGAGCTTGAAAGCCACGCTGGAAATCTATAAGGAAATGTTGAAAGTCTATAACGCCGCGCACTAAGTTCGTCACGGTTTAGCCGGCTGGCCCATGCGCTAGTCGGCCGCTCCGGTTCTTGTTCTCAACCTTTTTAGGTTTGTTCGGAAAATCGGCTTTCGAACAAATCCGCCGGTAACGGTTTCGCAAAGAAAAAGCCTTGGCCGAAGTCGCAGTCTGCGTTTTTGAGCAATTGCCGCTGGGCTTCCGATTCTATGCCTTCCGCGATGACGCGAATGCCAAGCTTGTGGGCCATCAGGATGATGGCTTCGCATAGTGCCAAGTTCGCGGGATCGGCGGAAAGATTGTTAACGCATTCCTGATCGATTTTTAAATAATCAATATCGTATTTTTTTAAATAAGACAACGACGAATACCCGGTACCGAAATCGTCCAACGAGATTTGAATGCCGGCGTTGCGAAATGAGGACAACTGGTCCTGAAAGCGGTTGCCACTTTCCAGTAGCACGCCTTCGGTGATTTCGACGACGATGTGTTGGCCGGACAATTGCAGTTGAGTCAACTTTTCGAGCCACGCTTGGTGGTTTTCGCGTTCGTTGCGAAATTGCACCGAGGATTTGTTGATACTGATTTGAAAGTCGTCGTGTATCGAGAGTCGCCATTTGCGAGCTTGTTGCGCGGCTTGTTCGAAGAGCCAGTTGCCTATTGTGTTGATCAGACCGGTTTCTTCGGCTATGGGAATGAACTCGGCCGGGCCGATCAGGCCGCGTTGGGGATGGTGCCAGCGAATCAGCGCTTCGGCCTTGCATACCCGATTGCTGCTCAGTTCGACAATGGGTTGGTAGTAAACAGTCAATTGCCGGGTGGACAGCGCCGAGCGCAAGTCCTTGCTCAGGCCAAGTCGATGCCGCGCGGCTTCCTGCATGGCAGGGATGAAAAAACAATATTGATTGCGACCGCGATTTTTGGCCACATACATGGCTTGGTCGGCGTGTTTTAGCAGCGATTTGATATCTCTAGCGTCATCCGGGTAGAAGGCGATACCGATGCTGGTGGAAATGTGGGCAATGTCCGCGCCTAACTCGAAGCGCTCCGCCATTTTTTCCAATATCGCACCCGCAATCCGTTCCACGTTACAAGGTTCGCCGACTTCTCTTAGGATCACCGTGAACTCATCGCCACCCAATCTGGCGACCGTGTCGGAGTCTCGGACGCACATTCGTATACGCTGGGCGGCGGTTTGCAGAAGTTTGTCGCCCATGTCGTGTCCCAGCGTGTCGTTGACTTCCTTGAACAGATCCAGATCGATGAAGAACAAAGCCAGCCGGGTTTTATCCCGGCCGGCTTTTTTGATTTCCTGCTCCAAGCGGTCGTGAAACATGCGCCGGTTTGGCAATTGGGTCAGCGGGTCGATATTGGCCTGCTGCCAGATCAGGTTCTCGGCCTGTTTTTTTTCAGTGATGTCCGCGAACAGTGCTACTAATCGAAATATCTGCCCCGCCGAATCCTTGATGGCGTTCACGGTCAGCCATTTTGCGTATCTGTCCCCGGATTGGGTCCTATCCCAAACTTCGCCTTGCCAAAAACCGGATTTGCGAACGCTCTGCCACATCGCTTTGCGGTGATCTTCGGTATTGATAAGATCGATGGATTGGCCCTCGATCTCCTCGCGGCAATGGCCGGTAATCTGGGTAAAAGCCGGGTTGACCGCGATAATACGTCCCTCTGCGTCAGCCAGTAGCATGGCTTCGCTACTGTTTTGGTAAATTAACGCGGCTTGCTGCAAGACTTCTTCGATACGCTTGCGTTCGCTGATATTCCGGGCTATCGCCAGGTTGTAACCGGTGTTGGCGTATTCGAAGAAGTTGGCCACGACTTCGAGCGGAAACAGTCGGCCATCCTTGGTTTGATGTAGGGTCTCTAAAGTTAGCGAACCCGATGCCTTGAGCGCTTGCCAATGAGTTCGCCAAATCGTGTCGGTATGCGCGGGGTCGATGTCTTCAACCCGCATGCCTCGCAATTGTTCGCGACTGTAGCCTAATTCCAAGCAAGCGTGGCGGTTGGCGTAGATAATCCTGGCATCATTGTCGATCAAATAAGCAGCGTCGCGCATCTGATCCATGCCGAAGCTCAATTGCGCCAACGGCGTTTCCGAGGCCTTGCGTTCGGTAATGTCGCGAAAATGCCAAATTTGCCCAACCGCGATGCCATCGCGATATTCGGTCATCTGGTGGCGTTCGATGATCCGACCGTCGCTTAACAATAGTTCGTCGTAAGCGTGTCGTTCCGGATCGCGGCGTACCTCAAACCAGCGGGTTTCCGCATCGTCTTGCAAATCCGTGCCGTTCAGGATCCGGCGGAGCGGCGCGGATTGGGTGTCCGCGTTGAGCAACTCCCGGTCAATCTGCCACATACGGGCGAACTCGGTGTTGTATTGCATGACTCGACCGGCCGCGTCGACAACCAGAATGGCATCGGTGGTGGCGTCCAACGTCGCTTTCAGCAGCGATAGGGAGTGTTCGAGCTTGGATCTGGTGTGGGCCATGTCAGCGCTTTGGTATAGGTCGATTTCGGCTAGCCGAGCCCTGTGAGAGACTGCTACGTATCGATCTTAACAATAAACCTCGCGGGCTGATAGTGTCGATTGCCAAAGCCGCATCGCATGGGGGACTCGCAGACCAAGTATCGTGCAAGGCGGGCTCGATTAAGGCGTGCGGTAGCTGTTCAGCATAGGCTTCACAACCGGCCTAAATCCAAGTTTCCCGTCGAAAAAGGGAGCTCGAGGCGGATATCGCCGCTCCCCCTTTTTTGAAAGAGGGGGGTGACAGATCGCTGAGCATTCGCCGAATAGTTAGTGCTTGCCAAGCAAATCGGCAAAATAATGCATGGCGCCAATCAACGGTGCGCGTGGATTCAACGCGAGTTTTACCGGTATTTTCGCTAACAGCGGTTGAAAGCGGCCTTTGGCTGCGAATGAGCGTAAAAACTCACCCGACTCCAGAACCTTACGAATCTTCGGGCCTATCCCGCCGCCGATAAACACGCCGCCCGTCGCAAGCAGCTTCAAGGCCAGATTGCCGGCTTCCGCACCGTACAATTCGGCGAATAAACGGGTTGCTTCTTCACAGAGCGGGTCTTCGCCGCCCACACCCAAACGCGAAATCAGTGCGTTGCGGTCCACTTCGGATTCGGCGTGCGCGGCGGGAATTGCAGGGCAGGCCGGCGCGAAACGGTCGGCTAACAGAAAATCGTATAAATGACTGAAGCCGTTTCCGGACAGCACCCGCTCGCAACTGACGTGGTCTGGAAACAATTGGCGCAAATAGACCAACAACCGATCCTGTTGTTCGGTTTGCGGCGCCAAGTCGCTATGTCCGCCTTCGGTGGCGATGGGATGATAGCGTTGGCCGTCCCAATACAAAGCAGCCTCGCCGAGTCCGGTGCCGGCCGCGATCACCGCGATATTGCCGGTTTGGGGTTCGGCGGCGGGATTCAGTTCGACGAAATCTTCCGGTGGCAGATGCAGCATGCCCAAAGCCATCGCTTCCAAATCGTTAAGCAGTTTGACTTGGTCGGTACCCAGCTTCTGTTGCAACCGTCGACCATCCAGCAACCAGGGTAGATTCGTGGTTTGGCAGCGTTGTTCGACCACCGGTCCGGCGACGCCGAAACAGGCTGACGTTGGCGGGGGCTGATCGGCGAGGAATAAGTCCAAAATCTCCTCGAAGTCCAGGAATTCACGGCTGGCAAACGTTTGTTCGCGCACGCTGTGCAGCGTGCCGTCGGCTAATGGTTCAATTAAGGCTAGCACCGTTTTGGTACCGCCGATGTCGCCGGCTAAAATCATATCGGTCCTCACTGGGCGTTGGGCGTGTCGAGTAAATGCATCAGGGCGTCGAGAATGCCGTTGGCAACGGCGTGGGGTGGCAGTTGATAAAAGGCCTGCCAAGCCAGCGACACGTAATTTTCGTATTGGTCGCGGTGGTCAGGGTGATCGTGCAGCCAGCAGATTCTGACGGCATGGCCGATCAGAATGTCGGTGACTATCGTATCGTCCACCCGTAAGGCCGGGTTGTCCCGGAAAATAGAACCCAGCGCTCGCAATGCCTCGGCGGTCAATTGCCGGTAGACCGGCGCCTGAATTTTATTGAGTACGTGATTGACGTGCAATTTAAAGGTTTGCTCGCCTGGCGTCATCTGCGACAGCGTGGTCTCGCTGTCGAGCCGGCGCATACCGTTGATTTTTTCGCCTATCATCAGGCCCTGGCAACGCTCCAGTACCGTCCAAACGCCGGTGAAAAAAGCGTCGTTTTCACGGCCGACGCTGCCTTGGCGTTCGCGCCAGTCGTACCAGTCCTCGGAGTCGCCGCGATTCGGGTTCATCGTTGCCGGGAAGCGAGCCGAACTCAAGTCGCGTTGCGCGCCGTCGTAATGCAGGGTTTCCACCAAGCCTAGTTGGGTTTGGCTATTGCCGTAATCCTCTAAAGTTTCTCTGAGCAGTTCCACCAGTCGGTGCGGCGGCAGACCTAATACCTCGGTAAACGCTTGGTCCAGCGAAACTTGGCTGGCGCGTTTTTGCCGGGCCACGATCAGCTGCAGAATATGGCCGACCCGTATCGTATGCATGTCGGCAAACAACTCGGGCTTGAGTTTGATCAGCATGCCCAAATAAATGATCAATTCCTGGATGACAATGTGCTGATTGCTATCCTGATTGTTAAAGCTACGGATGGTTTGCAGTATTTCCCAGGAGTCGGTCGGCCGCCGTAACGTGGCTTTGCCGCTGTAGGCGCGGCCGACGGTCAAGCCGTGTTGGCGGACCAGGATGTCGGTCGCCGCCTGTTCCAGATTGATATCGTACTTGCCCAGAATGCCGGCCGCGCGACGCACGATGTACCAGACGTGGCGGTCGCCGGCGCGGGCGTAAACCTCTTCCAGCAGGTCGCGCACCGAATACTCCTGGCCGGCCAAGCGCACAGGATGGTCCAAGCCGTGGCGGCCGCCGAGCAGACTTAAGGCTTCCAGTTGCGCATACAGATTGCCGTTGCCGCGCAATTGCTCTAGTAACAACGCATCGTCGCCGATTTCCCAGGCGGTCAGCGTATAGCTGTCCAAAGGTTGTGGGGTGACGGCCTCGTGCGGCATGGCGTGCGCGCAGGGGCGCTCGGCGTCGTCACGCCGCGGCTCCGAAAAGCGAAAATCGTGCAGATAACCGATTTTCTCACGACAGGAGTCGGTCGCGAATTCGGTTAACAGGCCGAGCCTAACCTCGATGTCGGCTAATTTGCCGGAACCGATTTGCTGGATGAAATCCAGCAGCATTTCGCGATCGGCGCCGTGCAGCATGTTGTCCTTGACGTTGATGACGAAGATCGGCGGCTTAGGGCTGTCCCAGTGGTGGGCCAGATACGTCAATTCCATGCGCAGGCGTTGAATCAACAAGCGATTGTCCATCGCAATATAGAAACCTTGTTGGTTCATGAATTGCGGTAGGAATAGTAGCGGTTCGCCGGCCAGCAGATACAGCCGGGAGGTCGCCAAGCTGCGAATTTGGCGCAGCGGTCGTCCGGTCAGGCCGATTCGATCGTTGCGTCCCACTTGGGTGTAGGCCGCCGCGAGTTCGCTGGCTTCGCGTACCTGTATCGGCGCGATTTCGCCGAGCGTTTGCGAGGCAATGCCGGCCGCGCTAAAGTCGGTTTGCACCGCTTCGCTGTCTGCCAACAGGGCGACCTGCAAAGGTGTTCGGTTATACAGGCGGGTGGATTTGTAACGGCCCAGCGGATCGATGTCGTCCAGCGTGATCAAGTCGTCCTGCAGCAAACAGCCCAGGATAAACAGACTTTGGGCCCAGACCAACGGTACGTTTTCGTTGGGTAGCCGTTCTTGGCTGTGGGGGTGGCGCTTCTCGGCCGCGATCGCCGGTTCCGGTACCAAATAAAGCTCGGGCAACAGCCATTGACCGTTGCGCTCCACCAATAAGTGTTCCAAACGGCGCCGGTAATCGCGCACGCCGTCGGCGTCGCCGGTAAACAAGCGATTGAGTAGCAGGTAGGAGAAAAACAGCGGCCATTCGCACTCGATGTCCATGAATTGCTTGAGCTCGCTGGGTTCGTAATGCAGGCGCTGGTGGTCTTCGATGACGGTTTGGTGGCCGTCCAACAGAAAGCGCTTGCAACCGTATCGGCCTTGCAGTTTCTCGACGATCAGCGCCTCGGTTTTTTCGCGGAGCGCGGCATTATCGACCGCGAACGCCGGAAAGCCGGTGATGCTGAGTACCGCCGAATCGACTTCCTTGGAAATCGATTCGCGCGGCAGCAGCGATTCCAACGTAATCCGGGTGCGGGCGATGTCGTCGGCTACGACATGAATGATCGAGGTCTGGCCGCCGCCCTTTCCGAACAGGTTGAAGCCGGACATCGCTTCCAGCGCCGCCTTAGCCATACCGATCGAGCTGGCGTTCAATTCGGCGATGCCGTGGTTCATCTTGTTGCCGCGTTCCCAAATACCGTAATCCGGCGTGCGGTAGGCGCGGCTGACATAGTGCACCAGATTCTGCACGAAATTGACTTCGTCCACGCTGAACACGATGCGGAGACCCGATGCGATCATTTGCGCCAACATCAACAAAAACAACGAGGTGGCGTCCAGTTGCAAATGGCCCCATTCGTTGTCGGCAACCACGATTTCGCCGGTCTGGGTGTTGTATTTGGCGTGCAGCGCGTCGAGCGGGTCCTGACTGTGCTTGAATTTCTCGACTTTAGGCGCTTGGCGCATCATTGCGGTCAGCAGGCCGCGCATTAGCCTGACGACGCTTTGCTCCAGCAAATAAGCGCGTTCCGGGTTTTCGCCGTTCTTCCGGTAAGCCAACGCTAGCCCCCAAGCCGCCAAAATACTGTAAACGTTATCTCTAACCCAGGCGTCGGTATAGTTGCCGTGTACGGTGACGGCGGTGCTGGCCGGCAGCAGGCCACTAATCCAGTTTTGCCGGCTGAGAATGATGTCGTGGACTTGGCGGTAATATTGGTCTAACGCGTCGCTACTGGGTTGGGTCATATCGGTGCCGGGCTGGGTGGGACGGAATGGTCGGGTTCAGGCCTTGGGTAAAGTGACGCCGGTTTGTCCCTGGTATTTGCCGCCTCTGTCCCTGTAGGAGGTTTCGCAGACTTCGTCGCCGCCGAAAAATAGCATTTGGGCAACGCCTTCGTTGGCGTAGATTTTGGCCGGCAGCGGCGTGGTATTCGAGAATTCCAAGGTCACGTGGCCTTCCCATTCCGGTTCCAGCGGCGTGACGTTGACGATGATGCCGCAGCGGGCGTAAGTCGATTTGCCCAGGCAGACCACCAGCACGTCACGCGGAATTCGGAAATACTCAACGGTACGGGCCAACGCGAACGAGTTGGGCGGAATGATGCAGACGTCGGACTTGACATCGACAAAGCTGGCCTCGTCGAAATCTTTTGGATCGACGATAGTCGAGTTGATGTTGGTGAAAATTTTGAATTCGTTGGAACAGCGCACGTCGTAACCATAGCTCGACGTCCCGTAAGAGATGATCCGGCCTTGAGCGGATTCGCGAACTTGGCCGGCCTGAAACGGCTCTATCATGCCGTGTTGCTCGGACATTTTGCGTATCCACTGGTCTGATTTGATGCTCATGTTGCAGGGCTTACCATTAAAAAAGGAACAGGCTGCCAACATAGCATATCAAGGCTGAAAAATCGCTACTCCGGCCGCGTTCGGCCGGTTTTATCAGCCCGTGGGTCGCGCTTAAAAATATTAGGAAAAACTGATTTACAAATTAGACGACCGGTCGCATAATTAATCCATGTCATCGCTAAAGCCGAAACAAGTCAAAAAAGATCGATTGCTCGAGCAGGGCGTCAGTTTGCTGCTGGAAAAAGGCTATCACGCCACCGGCCTGAAAGAGATCTTGGACACCGTGCAAATTCCCAAGGGCTCGTTTTACGCCTATTTCGAAAGCAAGGAACGCTTCGCCGCCGAAGCGATCCATCATTACATCGAGCCTTTTATCGTCCGCTTGGCCGGGCATTTGCAAAACCCGGAATTGGACGGACTGGGCGCATTGAAAGCGTATTACGCGGAATTGATAGCGGAAGTGGCCAAAACCGGTTTCAAGGGCGGTTGTCTGCTGGGCAATTTGATGGGGGAAATCGGCGATACCAGTCCGCTATGCCGCGACGCCCTGCTGGACGCGGTCGGTCGCTACGCCGATTTGCAGAAAACCGCGCTGGAGCGCGGCCAGAAAGACGGTACAGTACGCACCGACAAGACCGCGAAAAGTATGGCGGATTTGATGTTAAACGGCTGGCAGGGGGCGTTGTTGCGAATGAAAGTCGAGCAGTCGGTGGAGCCCTTGCAGGCTGTTTGTCGGGATTTATTGGATGATTATTTCAAGGTCTGACAGAGTGCTTACTTTGCTTTAGCAGGCTGTTGAAATTTAAAAATCTGCTCCACTTTTGTCCCCAAAAACGCATATCCCACAA
The DNA here is from genome assembly GCF_001644025.1 of Methylomonas koyamae. GTDB lineage: Bacteria > Pseudomonadota > Gammaproteobacteria > Methylococcales > Methylomonadaceae > Methylomonas > Methylomonas koyamae_A. The sequence continues at coordinate 1,266 of NZ_LUUK01000230.1, read as the reverse complement.
AATAAAATTTTGTAAGTCATTGATTGTTTGTTGCAGCCAAATGACTTTTAGTGACAAATTGGAGGATTTTGGAAGATTTTTTCCACCGAGTTTCATTTTTCAACAACCTGTTAGATTTGTTTTGTAACTATTTTTGATGCAGTTTTTGTATCGACGAGCATATTTGTCATGAGCGGGTTTTATTCAATCAATTCTCCAAATCGTTTGTTTGAAAGACTTACGGAACGCTTCACTGTTTTCAATAAATCGCCTAGTGAGGACGGCATTTTTGATGTGGTGTTTCCTCTCTATCATCTTCGCGAGTGGATACATCCTTCCGGACATCAGTCTTATAAGGATAAGACGCCGGGGTCGTTTACACGGGAAGAGAGTTTGCATTCAGCTTTACATTACATGCCCGAATACCGTGTAATTCGAAATATTTGCAATAACGCAAAGCACTTTGACGATAACGATCTTTCGATACGAACCAAAGTTTATAAAGGAGCTAGGGCTGGACTGATGACGTGCGGTGATTCATTGGGTGTTACTCACTTCTTAGTTGATGGCGTTGAAATACGGAAAATCTTTTGGTTGGTGTATCGTATGTATTTTGAATACTTTAATCCTGTCTCCCCTGCAACGGATACTGAACATTGGGCGTTTGGCGATCTGGAAGCGCAACCTGTATAGAGGTAACAACTGTGGACATTACACCTGAGCAACGAATTTGGAACACTGATCCTAAACGCATCATCGACGATGCGATGCAATTAGAACCCGCTATTCGCGCCTTCATTGCTGAAACGCTGTTGGAATCGCTGGACTTTGAGGAAGACTTTCCAGTATCAGCTGCATGGCAGGAAGAAATTCAGCGGCGTTGTGCCGCCATTGATAACGGAACGGCTAGACTCGTCGATCACGAATCAGCGATGGCTAAATTGCGCGCAAGCCTTGCCTAATGCAGGTTATTTGGAATGATGAGGCATTGATCGAAGCGAATGCCGCTACCCTTTACTATCGGGAGAAACAAACGGAGTTGGGGCAGCGTTTTGTCGATGCTATCGAGGACGCGGCAGCAAAAATCGCTCACCGACCATTGCTATATCGCAAATTAGCGGGCGATGTTCGCAAATGCAAATTACCTCACTTCCCTTTCGGCATTGTTTACAGCGTTCGAGAGGAGGCGATATACATCATCGCCGTGATGCATGTGCGGCAAGAACCGGGTTATTGGAAGCACCGGATTAAATCGTAATTCTGACGCGACAATTGCGTAGGCTGGGT
>NZ_LUUK01000229.1 GCF_001644025.1 Methylomonas koyamae | reverse complement strand
TGAATCCCGGCCAACCCTCTAATAGTTTCTATGCTGGAGCGGAGCAGTCTTGGAGACGTCTAGATGTTCCGGTTTCAAAGGGTGCGGTTAAAAATCAGGAAGAACAATTAAGTCGAGGTTATTTATACTGGATGGCATCTGATAGAATGGTTTACGGAATTGATGTTCATTATGAGAAAATAACCAGGGATTTGCTTTTTTCCGTAGATAAAGCTCCAAGTTATATTGAGACATTGCGGGTTCCAGTCTCTGCGGCTTACTATCATCCAAGTGGCTTTTTCTCTAAGTTATCGGCTACTCCGGTAAATCAGAATATTCGGAAGCTAGGTCAAGAAAATCTAATAACTCAACAAATGGTAATGCGTAACGGGAGCGAGATTTTCTGGACGTTGGATGCCCAGTTTGGTTACCGATTCCCAAAGCGGCTAGGCATCTTTTCCTTTGGGATAAAGAACTTACTAGATAAGCAATTTAACTATCAGGATTTTTATTATCAAACTGGTGTCAATAACCCGGTATCGCCTCAATACCAGCCTGGTAGATTCTTTTATGGACAGGTTACATTGTCGTTTAATTAATTTAATGTTTTTTGATGGAGATTCCTATGAAAGATTCTGATGTTAAAGTATGCGGTATTAATTGTCATGATTTTTTTAAATTTATTCTTGTTGCGGCAGCAAGTTCCTTGTTGACTTATTATCTAATTCCTGAGAAAACCAGGGTTGTTACAATATCTGAGTATCATGATTCTGAAACGGGGGAATTGATAAAACCGGTTCCATGTACTAAAGACGCAGGGCCAAATCAATGTCGTATATACAAAGAAGAGTTCTCTCTTCAAGAGACATTCTTAACCACTATTAGTAAGAAAAAGGGAAGCACAACTTGTTGTATGACTATATCAGGAGGAACCACGAGCGGGGGAGAGGCGACTTCCACTTCAAATACCGAGTTATGTTCGACGACAAAAAAAAATCTTGCTAGTTGCCCACCTGGTACATATAAAAAATAACTTGATTTTAGTTGTCAAGTAGTGAGGTTTTTCAATGAAAAATATATTCGAACTGTATTTTTTATAAGTTTTCTATCGTTTGCAGTTTCGCTATTGCACGACTTTGACGAGTCTTTGGGGATTGTAAGCCTATTAAAGTACAGAGGCTTGCTAAGTTCCCCCGGAGAGGTTGTTTTAGTAGCCATGGACGAAACCTCCGAAGCCGAGTTAGGCGTCGGCAACGACTTAACACGCTGGCGCCGCTACCACGCCGGATTGATTCGGGAATTGCATCGTCAGGGCGTTGCGTTGGTCGTGTTTGATTTGCAGTTCATTCGCGCCGATCCCGAGGTCGATTCCGACCTCGCGGACGCGATGCGAGAAGCCGGCAATGTCCTTGCCAGCGACTGCATACAGATGTTTCGACGCGCGACCGAGGACTTTTTCGGGCGGGAAGAGTGCTCAGAAAGCAATAAGGATTCGGCCCTTTCAAAAAACGGCGGCGCGGGTGGTGAGTTGGCGGAGCCACTCGTGGCGCTAAGAAGAATTTCCGCCAATCCACAATTGCAGCCTGCGCTTTTGGGGCATGCGCCGTTTGTGTTGGCCAACGATGCCGAGGACGCGACGATACGCGAAACGTGGTTGTATCTGGACGGTTTGGGGGAAATGCCAAGCTTACCGGTCGTAGCGTGGGCGGCGTATCTGGATCGGATGCAAGGGTTCGAACAGTCCAAGCCTTGGGACGCTTCTTACATGGATTGGCTCGCCGAGCTACGCCGAACCTGTTTGGCGGCGAACGGTGACCGCGCCAGTCAGAAAGTCGATCAGCGCCTAGCCGGCATAGTTTGCGGTGAGGAATCTCGGTTCATCAATTTTTACGGGCCGCCGCAAACCTTGCGGATGGAGTCCTACAGTCAGGTATTGCAAGGCAAGGTGGCCGACTTGCGCGGCAAGGTGGTCTTTGTCGGTAAAGCCAATCGGCAATACGCGGCCGGCAAGACCGATTTCTTTCAAACCCCGTTGACCGATGCCCGTACCGGTAAGATGGCCGGCGTGGAGATCATGGCGACGGTGTTTGCCAATTTGCTGGAAGACCGCTTTATCCGAACGCCGCTGGCTCACGGCGCGGTCTATGCCGGATTCGCGCTGATGTTGGCATTGTTGCTGTCCGTCTTACCCGCTTGGACGGGCTATGCGGCTACCGCCTTGTTTACAGTCAGTTACGTGTTGATTGCGCTTTGGCTGTTCGCTCGTCACGCCGTTTGGTTGCCGATCATGACCCCTGCGTTCGTGATGCTGCCGACAGCATGGTTGACCAGTTTGGTCATGGCGCGCCGCGAGTTGTTGATTGAGCGACGGCGCATGCTGGCCTTTGTGCGTCGAGTGTTTCCGCAATGGGCCGGCACTTTGCCGTTTGCGGAGTCGGGTAATCGGAAAGCAACATTCGCCGCTATGACCCATCGGGAAATTCGCGGCGTATGCCTGGCCACCGACATCGAAGGCTATACCTCGCTCGCGGCGGGTCGCAGCGCGGAACAGATGTGGGAGTTATTGAACGCCTATTACCAAGTGCTCGGTCGTCCGGTCGGCGCGCGCGGCGGCGCGGTCGCGGACGTGACGGGCGATTCGATGATGGCGGTTTGGTTCGAGTTATCCGAATCCGAACGGCACACCGCCGCGTGTCTGGCCGCGCTGGACATGCAGGCGGCGGTCATGCAATTTAATCAGACCTCGGGGCTGGAGCCCATTCGTACCCGAATCGGCTTGTACGTTGGTGAAATGATACTGGGCGGGTTGGAAAGCGGTCAGGCGAATCATTACCGAGCGATAGGCGATACCGTGAATACTGCATCGCGTATTCAGGGGATCAACAAATTCTTGGGTACTCAAATACTCGCGTGTCGGGAATTGGTCGATACCACTGCCATCGCTTACCGGGCGGTTGGGCGATTTCGGGTGGTTGGGCGTGCCGAACCGGTCGATCTGGCGGAGATCGTGGCCCCCGAAATGGGACCGATTGATGGCGGTTTCGCGGTCGCGCTTTCGGCGTTTCAGCGAGGCGACTGGCAAGTGGCGATAGAGGGATTTCAATCCGTCCTTAAAAGAGGTACCGATGGTCCGGCGAATTTCTATTTGGCCTTAGCCCAAGGCTATCAGAATCAACCACCGATCGATTGGGATGGCGTTGTTACCCTGGATGCTAAGTAATCGATTGCTTTCACTGTTAACGAAACCGGTACGCAATCTTCCGCTCGTAGTCCTTTTCTCCCTGTTTGGCGGCACGATCCAAAAAGCCAGGCCGATCTGAAGTGCCTACTGTAGTTTGCTCCGCTTGGCACCCAGCACCGTCACAAGCCATGCTGGGCCGCTAGTTTGCGTAAACCTTTTCCTCTCGTTCCGATTTAAAGCCCAAATCCGGAATCTCTAGTTCATCTCGTCCTTCCGTTTTGATTAGTCATCAGTGTATTGAAAGGGCTTGTCGTCACCGTATCGTGGTGAGTAGGGCATATCCCCTGATCTATCGTTAAATAACACAGTTAAATTATTTTGCGGTTGGGCAATCACAGCAAATACGCGGATTTCCGAAAAGGCGCGGTATTTGCTTTATAGCAAGAATGCTAAGTCTTAATTGCCGTAAAAATTCGTCGTGCCACAGGCGAAATTGGCCGCGCCAGTCTAGCCGGATTAGCGGCGCGGAGGAATTTTTGGGGAAAAACGTCCGGCATGATTGTTTGATTTCGCTGGTTTCGGTCGGCGTGTTCGTAGGGTTTATCGATAACAACGAATTATTTTAATTTCCGTATGTTCCGATTTCCGACCAGTATTCTCGAAAAGCCTTCCGCTCGATTCTCCTCGGGGCGAGCGCCGTCGCCTTCCTTCGTGGAGGACTCGCGCCGAGGGACCATCGCGCCGGTATTCGCAAATCCTCGGATTAATATACCCGGAGCAGGAAAATCCCGAAATCGTGACGTATTGTTCGCAATCGCCGTCACGGTTTCCGGGATTCACTTGCTAGGCGTGAAGTGCTTGTTTGTTCCTGAGCAACGTTCTCCGGAGCCTGAGCCGCTGGCCATCCAGGTTTCAACGATTACGATCCCCGCTGCTAAACAGACGCCCGTACCGCCGGCTAAACCGCCGCAAGCTTCAAAGCCTCCGCGTAAGCGTGTGCAACCCAAACCGAAATTAATAAAAACCGAACAAGCGCGAGCCGCTGATTTTTCCGAGCTCGAACAATTGTTGAAGCAACAATTGCAGCCTGTTAGCGATATGTTACCCACGCCTAATCAGCCTGAGAAGCCCGTGTTCGAAAACCAGGCTCAGCCGTATACCGAGGCTTATATGAGCGCGGCGTATGATAAAAATCCTAAGCCAGACTATCCATCGGTAGCCAGGAGTCGCGGTTGGCAAGGCAGGGTCGTGTTAAAAGTTCTGGTCAGCGAAGCAGGGCAAGTGGAAACGATCGGTATTGAACAAAGCAGCGGTCATGAGACTTTGGACGAAGCTGCACTAGAAGCTGTAAAGAATTGGCAGTTTGTTCCGGCCAAGCGTGGGGAGATCAACGAGGCGTGCTCAGTGCTTGTGCCGATTATTTTTAGTCTTAAAGACCAAGAGAACGCTTAATACAATGGAGGCGACGCTGTGGTCTAGCGTATAAAATTGGTTTTTGGATATTAGCTACAAGAACCGTAGCAAAGCTCTATCGAAAGGAATGGATATAAAACTTCACACCATATTTCACTGAGAAATGATGGTGCCGAGGAGAGGACTTGAACCTCCACAGGGTTACCCCTACTAGCACCTGAAGCTAGCGCGTCTACCAATTTCACCACCTCGGCTTAACTTGGCTGGCAAGTTAAGTGCGCATTATATTGTCAAATTAAGTATCTGTCAACTAATTCCCGTCTATTATATTTTTCGATCAAGTTCCAAGTGGATTCGTTCTGGCTTCAGGATGAATGAGCCACTTCGGGGAAGGCGACAATTCCTATCACGTCATGCTGAAAAGGGGTAATGCCGGGCTAGCCGCAAAAAAACGGCGGACCGAGGTCCGCCATAAGACATCCGTGTCGCTAGGAGGAGATTGCCCGGCGTTTTACATGCGACGAATCCGGATTAGATGTCGATGTTGGCGCCGGAAACCCCTAAAATGAAGCGATAGCTTTCGATGCGGCCGCCGATTTTACGGACGCCTACCGAACGCACGATCAGTATAGTGGGATTTTCCGAAATTGCTTGACGTTAGAACAAGGTTAGCTGCATGAATCTAAACCAACTTGAGTTATTGCGCACGCTGCATGAAACCGGCTTCAATCTGAGCCGGGCGGCGGATAAGATGCACGTGGTGCAATCGGCGGTAAGCAGGCAATTACAATTGTTCGAAGCCGAGTTGGGTTCGCCATTATTTGCCCGGCAGGGTAAAAAGTTGATCGGTCTAACGCCGTTGGGCGAGCGCATCATGGCGGAAGTGGATTTGATTAATCAGGCCAAGAAAAATATCCAACTGATTGCCGACGATTTCCTCGACAGTAGTAGCGGCACGCTGCATATAGCAACTACCCATACTCAGGCCAAGTATTTGCTACCTGGGCCGATTGCCCGGTTTCGCCTCCGTTACCCGGGCATTAAGATTTACATGGTGCAATCGTCACCCGACAACCTGATCGATTTACTCCATCAGCACAAGGCGGATATTGCGATTTGTACCGAAAGACTGGCGGAAGACGACAAATTGGTGGTCAAGCCCTGTTATCACTGGCACCATGTTGCGGTGGTGCCTAAAGGCCATCCGTTGGCCGAAGGCGACATCACCTTGCAACGACTGTCGGCCGAACCTATTTTGACCTATACGCCGGGGTTTACCGGACGGTCGGCGATCGAGAAAGCCTTCGTTGACGCGCATTTGCCGTTGGACATCAACTTGGCCGCGGCCGACTCCGACGTCATCAAGACTTACGTGCGGCTGGGCATGGGAGTCGGTATCATCGCCGGTACGTCCTACGAGCCCGTCAAGGACGCGGATTTGGTGGCTCGCAGTCTGATGGATTTGATCCCGAGTTCGACCACTAAGATTGCGTATTTGCGGCAATTGTATTTGCCGTCGTATTGTCAGTATTTCATAGACGAGTTACTGGCGGAGGCCGCGACCAAATCCGATTGAGGGTTGGTTATAGAGGGTCGGTTATATCTATTAAACTTTGTTAAATAACTCGGATAAGATGAGTGAAATGCCGTATTCCGCGTTAAGAGCATGCGGTTAGAGCGCGGTGTTTTCGACTCAAGGCATTGATTGCGCGGGACTGACAATAAAACGGCATCGAATTTGTTGTTAGGGGCCAACTCTCTTTCCCTGCCGTTTTCGATGACTGATACCCTGGATATTCAGCGCTTGATCGTCCGCTACGACGCAGAGCTGCGGCGCGTCATGTTCAGGCGCTGCGGTTGCTGGGACATGGCGGCCGACATCGTTCAAGAAACCTATCAGCGCATGCTGAGCGGCGACCTATGGCGTGCGGCCGACAATCCGCGAGCGCTAATGCATCGGATCGCGGCCAATCTTGCGACCGATTACGAGCGGCGCGATGCGGTGCGCGACCGATACTTGGCTAAATCCGACGAATTACCGGATTGGGTAGCGGAGACCGAAGCGCGCCAGCCGGACCGTCTGTTAGCGGCCCGCCAACGCCTGGGGCGCTTGGTGGCTGCAGTGGAAGGCTTGCCGCCGAAATGCCGAAGAGTCTTCGAGATGCGAAAATTCGAAGAGTTGAGTCAGGCGGAAATCGCCGAGCGCTTGGGTATTTCGCGTAACATGGTCGAAAAACATTTGCGCAATGCCTTGCTGGCACTGCAGCAAGTCGATGACGATTAGTGTTCCCGGTGTTGCCGCTTATCGCCTATTGAATTTCGGGTTTTAACCTTTCTAACCATGCCCGCACCCGCCCAAAACTCCGCGACAATTCGTGAACAGGCTGCCGATTGGTGGGCGCGTCTGGATGGCGGAAGCATGGACGAAAACGAGCTTAAGGAATTTCAGCGCTGGTTGAATGCGTCTTTGGAGCATCGTTTGGCCTATAGCGAACTTGAAAATTTGTGGGGCGAACTGGATGGTTTGGCAAAGGTTGAGACATCGGTGGCGCCGAAGTCGAAACCGCCGGCTAAGCGGGCTCTCGCTCCGCTGATTTTCGGATTGGCGTTGGCCGCAAGCTTGGCGGCGATCTGGCTCAGTCCTTACTTACAACTCTGGAACGCCGATTTGCAGACCGGTCGCGGCGAGATTCGCAGCTTCACGCTCAGTGACGGTTCCACGGTGCATTTGAACAGCGCATCCGCCGTCGATGTTCAAATCGATGAAACGCACCGCGAGTTGCGCTTGCTGCGGGGCGAGGCAGCGTTCGAAGTCAGTCCGGACCGTAACCGGCCGTTTCGAGTATACGCAGCCGGCGGCAGCGTCACCGCGTTGGGCACCGCGTTCAACGTCAAATTGGCCGAGGAGGGCGCCGAAGTCACGGTGACCGAACACCGCGTGCGAGTCGAACTCGGCAACGGCCGACAAACAACTGAGATCGAGGAAGGTTTGGCGGCCAGTTATGACGCTGAGCATGGACTGAGTCAAGCAAAAGCGGCCGACATCGGCGCCGCGACCGCTTGGCGCCGCCACCGATTGGTTTTTCAGAATCGTCCGCTCGACGAAGTCGTCGCCGAACTGGCTCATTATTACCCTGGCGTCTTGCTGATTCAGGACGCCGACCTTCGCCAACGCCGGGTCAACGGCGTGTTTCGGATCGACGATCCACTCGCCGCGATTGCCGCGCTGGAAACCGCGCTACAATTGCATACTACCCACTTCGGCGACTATCTGATTTTGCTGCATCGTTAAAAAATTTCCCGACCTCCTGTTTTGGCTGACTAGTGCGTCATAGCTGTTACTAATCGTTAAAACACTTGGAGAGGGAACACAATGTCAGTGCACGATACCTTTAAAACCGCCAGCGTGCTGTTGGTTGTCGGCTCGGCGGTAGCCGGAGGCGCCGTTGCCGAATCGGCGGTCCGGGAATACCGGATCGCGGCGGGGCCGCTTGCGGTTGCGTTGAATCAACTGGCCGAAGTCGGCGGCCTGCAACTGATTTACGATGCGGAAATCGCCAACGGTTTACGCAGCGGCGGATTATCCGGTCAATTTTCGCCGGAGGCGGCATTGTCAAAGCTGTTGTCCGGAAGCGGCTTGACTTATCGTTTGACCGCCGACGGCAACGTGCTGATTCAACGCCAAACGCTCAACCAGCGCGATGAGCCGACCGCGTTACCGGCGATTAACGTCGTTGGTAAATCCAGCAATCCGTTTTTCGAGGGCGAAGATCCTTATAACACCGACTATAACCGCCACAATGCCACCACCGCGACCAAGACCGACACGCCGTTGATGCAGACGCCGCTGTCGGTCAAAGTCGTGCCGAATGCGGTACTGAAAGATCAACAGGCCATCACGATCGATCAGGCGCTGAGAAATGTCAGCGGCGTCAGCAACGGCTTGGGCGGCAGCGGCACTTTCTTCATCCGGGGTTTCGGCAGTTATATTAACTATCGCGACGGGGTGTTGAGTCAGGGCGAGTACGCTCACACCGAGGATTTGGAAAACGTCGAGCGGGTGGAAGTGCTGAAGGGCCCCGGCTCGATACTTTACGGCCGGACCGAACCCGGCGGCATCGTCAACTTCGTCACCAAGCAACCGCTGGATACACCGTATTACAGCCTGCGCCAGCAATTCGGTTCGTTCGACATGTACCGTACCAGCGTCGACGCGACCGGGCCGCTGAACGCCGATAAGACGCTCGCCTACCGTTTCAATCTGGGCTATCAAAGCAACCATACCTTTCAGGAATTCGGCGGCAACGAGCGTTTGATGGTCGCGCCGACCTTGCGCTGGAATATCAGCGACAACACGGTGTCGACGATTAAGCTCGAATATAGCGACATCAAGGAATTCGGCAATGGCACCGTGCCGAGAATGGGTAATCGGCCCGCGCCAATCGCTCGCGAGCGGAATCTGGGCGATGCCTGGAACTATCAGCAAGACGAATACGTGATGTTGGCGCTGCACACCGAGCATGCCTTCAACGACCGCTGGAGTTTACGGCACCGCTTCAATTTCAAGAATTACAACCTGACCATGTCGGCGATTCACGGGTCGGTCGCCGATCCGGCGACCGGCGATGTCGGCCGGGCATTTTTCGGCCAGAATACCGACGGTCAGGACTATCAGTACAATTTTTTCAATGCGCTGGAATTGAACGGTAAATTCGATACGGCGTTTTTGAAGCACAATCTGCTGATTGGCGGCGACTACTACCGCACCGATTATCGGGTTTCGATGGCCGGATTCGGGTTTAACGGCGATTTGTACGACACCAGCAATATCTACCGGCCGACTCACCGCGCCACTCCGCCGACACTGTTGCCGACCGACGTGACCTATTCGAACTCAACCGTACCCTGGTTCGGCTTGTACGCCCAGGACCAAATCGAATTGCCTTACCATTTTCATGTGATGGCCGGCCTGCGCTATGACAATGCCAATGTGATTTACAGCAGCTACGGGGAGTTTGGTTCGGGCCAGTCGCCCGAACAAACGTCGGAGCGGGTATCGCCGCGCGGCGGCGTGGTCTGGCAACCGATACCGGAGTTTTCGCTGTACGGCAGTTACACCGAAAATTTCGGGGCGCCGAATTTTTGGGGGCGCGACGGTAAGCCGCTACCGGCGCAAACCGCCGACCAATGGGAAGTCGGTGCAAAAACCGAATTGTTCGACGGCCGTTTCAGCGCGACGCTGGCTTACTACGACTTGACCAAGCGCAACGCACCTATCGCGACTTATCTGGCCTTATCGCGCGCGGTGGGCGAAGCGGAAACCCGCGGCATCGAATTCGACGTCAGCGGGGAGATCGTTCCTGGCTGGAATGTGATCGGCGCCTATTCCTACATGCCGTTCGCCAAAAGCATCAAGGACGAAACCGATCCGACCGTGGTCGGCAACCGCTTGAACAACGCGCCCAAGCACAACGGCAGTCTGTGGACGACCTACGAGTTTCAGCAAGGCGAGTATTTGAAGGGACTGAAATTCGGTGCCGGCATGCAGGCCGTCAGTCAACGGGAAATCGGTTATTACGAGGGCGCTCAGGCGCCGGGCTACGTGACGATGAATCTGATGACCAGCAAGGCTTGGCAGGTCGGTAAAACCAAACTGACCGCACAGCTCAATGTCGACAACTTGCTGGATAAAACCTATTACCAGTCGATTTACAGCTACGGTCCGACCTATTACGGCAATCCGCGTACCTTCATGGGGGCGGTGAAAATCGAGTATTAAGCGGAAATCGGCCAGCCGGGCGGGTTCGCTGCCCGGCTGGTTGGCGCATTAAAGTTCTCTGGTGGCGCTGAAATGAATGTCCGGCCAGCGTTCTTCGGTCAGTTGTAGGTTGACCCGGCTGGTCGCCAGATACACCAAATAACCGCCGCCGTCCTCGGCCAGATTTTCGAAAGCCTTGTTTTTAAACTCTTCCAGCTTTGCCGGATTGTTCGAGCTGACCCAGCGCACGGTGTTGATCGGCGAAGCGTCGTAGACGCATTCGACATTGTATTCGTGCTTCAAACGGTGGGCCGTGACGTCGAATTGCAGGATGCCGACCGCGCCCAGAATTAAGTCGTTGTTTTTAAGCGGTTTGAATAGCTGGGTCGCGCCTTCCTCGGTCAATTGCACCAAACCTTTTTGCAGCGCCTTAGCCCGCAAGGGATCCTTCAACACCACGCGGCGGAACAGTTCCGGCGCGAAGTAGGGGATGCCGCCGAATTTCAAGTTTTCGCCCTGGGTGAAGGTGTCGCCGACCTGAATGGTGCCGTGGTTATGCAAACCGATGATATCGCCGGGATAAGCTTCCTCGACGTTTTTGCGGCTATCGGCTTGAAAGGTGATCGCATTGGCAACCTGGATGCTCTTGCCGATCCGCACGTGGTGCATCTTCATGCCTTTGTCGAACTTGCCGGAGCTGATGCGCATGAAGGCAACCCGGTCGCGGTGAGCCGGGTCCATATTGGCCTGGATCTTGAACACGAAACCGGTGAATTTATCTTCGCTCGGCTCCACCAAGCGTTGCTCGGCTTGGCGCGGACGCGGCGGCGGCGCGTATTCGGCGAAGGCGTCCAGCAATTCGACGATGCCGAAGTTGTTGATCGCCGACCCAAAAAATACCGGCGTCTGCTCGCCGCGCAAATATTTGGCGTGGTCGAATTCGTGGCTGGCACCCTTGACCAGATCGATTTCGTCGCGCAATTCGTCAGCCTGCAGGCCGAGCAACTCGTCCAAATGCGGGTTGTTCAAGCCCTTGATCAGCGTGGAATCGGCGATTTTGCCGCCATGCTGCGGGTTGAACAGCAAAATCTCGTCCTTGTATAGCTGATAAACGCCCTTGAAACGCTTGCCCATGCCGATAGGCCAGGTCATCGGCGCGCATTCGATTTTCAGCACGCTTTCCACTTCGTCCAATAGCTCGATCGGCTCGCGACCCTCGCGGTCCAGCTTATTGATGAAGGTCAGGATAGGCGTATCGCGCAAGCGGCAGACTTCCATCAATTTGATGGTTCTGTCCTCGACGCCCTTGGCGACGTCGATGACCATCAACGCCGAATCGACTGCGGTCAGCGTGCGGTAGGTGTCTTCCGAGAAGTCTTCGTGGCCCGGTGTATCCAGCAGATTGACGATGGCGCCGTTGTGTTCGAACTGCATTACCGAGGTGGTGACCGAAATGCCGCGTTCCTTTTCCATCTCCATCCAGTCCGAAGTCGCATGCCGCGCGGCCTTGCGGCCCTTGACCGAGCCGGCCAGCTGAATGGCGCCGCCGAACAGCAGCAGTTTTTCGGTGATGGTGGTTTTGCCGGCGTCGGGGTGGGAGATGATGGCAAAAGTGCGTCTACGCTTGTATTCGGTGGCTTGCATGCGGTTTTAGGTCGGAAAAATCAATAACGTTCGCTGGAGGTCGTGCGACACAGTGGCCAGAAACCTCCGCGCGTAACAGCGTATTGTATCTTAATTTGCAGCAAGCCCGGTTCGAGCGCGGCGGTTTCGACGCTGAGAGGCCGTGAAATGTGACGTTTGCTCGGGATTCGGTTTCCGTTTGACTGGCGCTTAGCCGGGTGTCGGCAGCGACGCGGAAGATGCGGAGAATCAGGCGGCGAGCGCGTCCGGGGCGCGGTTGCGCTATGGGCGTAGCGTTCGACGCTGAGTCGACCTCAGTCTACCCATTCGTAAATTTCGGTCAGTAGCGGATCGCATTTGCAGCAACTGCCGTTGGAACAGTTCGAGCCGTTGCCGCTCAGTCTGACCTTGCCTTTACTCATCCATTTGCCGAGCATGCCGCGTAACGCGTCGGCGTCCATATGGAAATGCAGGACCATGTCGTTCAGCGTGGCGCGTTGCCGCTGCTGTAAATAACCGCGCAGGTCGGACAGGATCATGGCGGAACTCCTTCGGTTTGGTGATTGCCGACGTAGCGCAGGCCGGCCAGTATGCTCAGGAAGACCAGTGTCAATCCGGACAACCAGCTTAACGTAGCCTGCGGATGCTGGTCGTAAGTCATGATTTGGTAAAACAACGTCGCGGAAAGGTAGGCGATGAAGGTAGTCCAGCATACGGTAAACAGCGCCCACCCGCCGTTGGTTTCTTTGTAGATCGCCGCCGTCGCGGCCACGCAGGGCGCGTAAAGCAGGATGAATACCAAGTAGGCGAAGGCGCCGATTTTGCCGTCGAAATGACTTTGCATGACCGCGAAGGTATCCAGTTTAACCTGTTGTTTCTCGGCGGCTTCGGCTTGGTCGGCACTGGTCGCGATACCGAGGCCCAACGGGTCCAGCAAGCGATCGGCGACCGCGGCCAAATTGTCCGGGACGGTTTGCAACGCTTCGCGCAATGCGGTGCCTAGGTCGAATTCGGCATCCTCGCTGTTATCCGCGCCGGCCGCCATTTGGCTGTAGAGAGCGTCCAAGGTGCCGACCACGGCTTCCTTGGCCAACACGCCGGTAAAAATACCGACCGTCGCCGGCCAGTTGTCTTCGGCGATGCCGAGGGGGCCGAACAGCGGCGTCAGCGACTTGCCGATACCGCTCAGTATCGATTGGTCGCTGTTTTCGCGGCCGAAACTGCCGTCGCTGCCGAGCGAATTCAGTACATTCAGCACCAGAACCATCGGCACGATGATTTTGCCGGCGTTGACGATGAAGGTTTTCAGACGCTCCCAGGTTTTGGTGTAAATGCCTTGCAGCGTCGGCAGGTGATACGCGGGCAGTTCCATCAGAAACGGGGTGGGGGCACCGCGCAACAAGGTATGGCGCATGATCAGGCCGGTCGCGACCGCGACGGCGATACCGAATAAGTAAAGTCCGAAGACTAAATTTTGGCCGCCGACCGGAAAAAAAGCCGCCGCGAACAGCGCATACACCGGCAGTCTGGCGCCGCAAGACATGAACGGGTTCATCAAATTGGTCAGAACCCGGTCGCGTTGGTTGTCCAGCGTTCGGGTAGCGATAATGGCCGGCACGTTGCAACCGAAACCGACAATCATTGGCACGAAGGATTTACCGGGCAGACCTAGGATGCACATAAAGCGGTCCATCACGAAAGCTGCTCTGGACATGTAGCCGGAGTCTTCCAACGCGGATAGAAAAATGAACAGAAAGCCGACGATGGGAATAAAGGTCGACACAACTTGGATGCCGCCACCGATGCCGTTGCAAAGCAAAACCACCAACCAGGCCGGCCACTGCCAGCCGGTGAGTTGCGCGCCGAGGCCGTCCACCAGCAACGCACCGACCGCTTTATCGAAAAAATCGACAAAGGCGCTGCCAATATTGATCGTGAACATAAACATCGCGTACATCACCAGTAGAAACACCGGGATGCCGAGAAAGCGATTGAGCACCACGCTGTCGATTTTGTCGGTGGTACTGCGCGAGACTTCGTTGAGTTTGCAAACCGCGGCCTGCACCAGTTGATTGACTAGACCGTAGCGCGCGTCGGCGGCGAGGATGTCGATTTCGTCGCCGGTTTCGGCTTCGATCCGTTCGCGTAGCCGATTGACCAAGGGCAACATATCGGGGCCGGCGAAGCGTTTTGCCAGCGTGTCGTTTTCCAACAGCCGCAATGCCAACCAGCGGTTGTCGCATTCCGGATGGATTGGCAATCGTGCTTGCAATTCGGCGACTGCGCTTTCCAGTTCGGCTTGGTATTGGACTTGCAGGTTCGGGGTTGGCGCATCGAGACAGGCCGCGCTGACGATGTCGCGCAACTCTTTAATGCCGCTGCCGGACGCGGCGGTGACCGGCACCACGGGGCAGCCCAGGCGATGGCTCAGTGTTTCAATGTCAATTTTGATGCCGCGTTTCTTGACCGCGTCCATCATATTCAACACGACGATCATCGGTACTCGCATCTCCAGCAATTGCGAGGTCAGATACAGGTTGCGTTCGATATTGGCGGCGTCGATGATGTTAATGACTAAGTGCGCCTGACGCGACGCGACATAGTCGCGCGCGACTTTTTCGTCGAGAGAGATACTGTCGTCGTCGGATTCCAGAGAGTAGGTGCCCGGCAAATCCACGAGTTCGATGCGCTTACCTTGGTGGCGGTATTCGCCGGTCTTTTTCTCGACGGTCACGCCGGGCCAGTTGCCGACTTGTTGGCGCGAGCCGGTCAGCACGTTGAATAGCGTGGTCTTGCCGCAATTGGGATTACCGACGACGCCGACGATGAAATCCGCGCTCATAATTTCTCGATCAATAATACCGAGGCTTCGTTTTTGCGGAGCGACAGCGAGAAGCCGCGAATTTTAATCTCGACCGGGTCGCCCATCGGCGCGAAGCGGGTAATGGTAAATTCGGTGCCCGGCGTCAAGCCCATGGCCAGAAGCTTTTTGCGGTAGACCCCGCCTGACTGGTCGAATCCGACGATGCGGCCCGTATCGCCGGCCGCGAGCGCTTTCAGATAGGTCGACATGTTATAAGCTTATTAATAACTGTTCTCATTAAGCCGCAATATAACACACGGTCACGGCAATGTAACAAGCGGATGTCGATAATTCAGATTAACTTGCGGGCCGCGGTCTTGGGCGCCGAGAAAATGGCCGAAATGTCCTTGACGAATTCCAGGCTGGCGCCACGCCGGCGGTCCGCCACTCGTTTATCCGCCAACGCCTGTGTGGCTTGGTAAGTCTGGCGGCGATCATTGTGCCAATTGCGATTGTGATATTCCCGCACCAATACCAACTTGTTCTTGAAGCGTTGGCCCTTCAAGGATTTGATGGCTCTCAAGCCGACCTTGTCCGAGTCGATATGAACCAAACCATGGTATTCCAGCGTGTGGGTGGTTTTATCCAGAATGACCAGGATTTCCGCTTTCAGAATGCGCGCTCCGCCGAACAAAAAACGTCGTTTCAAGGCTGGAGCCACGTAGGCTTCCAGTTCCGATAAATGCGTGCTGGCCGGCACGTTACGGATAAACAATATCATCGCGAGCGTTTCACGATGGCTTTCGGACACGGGCCGACAGTTCGGCTCGCCCCAGCGGCTCGGTGGCGGACAGGCCGCGGATTTCGCATCGTCCGCCTTGCGCGATGTAATCTTCCCGGTACTGAGCGATGAATTCCATGACGGTATGATCGATCAACTCGGCTTCGGAAAGGTCGAAGATCAGCGCTCGGCCGTCTTGGATTTCGGTCAGCCAGCTTTTCAGGGCTAGAAAGTTCGAGAACAAGGCCGCGCCGCTGACCTTGACGGTCCAGGTGCCGTCCGTTGCGGTTTCGATATGGTAAGACATCGACAGCAAGCGGCGTAGCGAGACTCCGCGTCCGACATGCAAGGCCACTTTCGCGGCGATACCGGCCAACACGCCGGCCAACAAATTGCTGACCAGAATCGCGGCGATCGTCAGTAGAAATAACAGCAACTGTTCTTTTCCCAAGTCCATGCTTTTCGCGAAGGCTTTCGGCGACGCCAAGCGGAAACCGGTGTAGACCAACAAGGCCGCCAGCGACGCCAACGGTATCGTCGCGATCACGCTCGGAAACAGCGCGACGAAGACCAAAAGGCAGACGCCATGGCAAAAATTGGCCCAGCTGGTTTGCGCCCCGGCCTCGATATTCGCCGAACTGCGGACGATTTCGGCGATCATCGGCAGGCCGCCCATGAGTCCGGACAAGGTATTGGCGATGCCGATCGCTCGCAATTCGCGGTTCAAGTCCGAGTAACGACGCAATGGGTCCAACTTGTCGACGGCGGCGGCGCTCAACAGGCTTTCCAGGCTGCCAACCAGGCAAATCGAAATCACGCTTTGCCAAAATGCCAAGCTGGCGATTTTGCCGAAGTCCGGCCAACTGAAGGCCTGGCTGAAATCGGCCGGAATATTCACCAGAAAATCGCTGACGACATCGACATCCTCGGGCATGCGGAAGTCGAGCGGTACCGGGTGGGCGAGACCGAACACCCGTGCCAGTAAAATCCCGGAGGCGATCACGACGATGGGTGCAGGCAATTTATGCAGCCAGCCATGCTTAAGGTGCGGCCATCCGATCAGGATAGCGATGCCGGCCAGCGCGATCAGTCCGATTTGCGGTACAAAAAAGATTAGTTGGCGGGGTAGTTCGCCGATTCCCGTCAAAATATCGGGCGCGTGGTTTTGCACGCCGGCCATGACCGGCAACTGCTTGGCGATGATAATGATGCCGATCGCCGCCAACATACCGTGAATGACCGACGCGGGAAACAGAGCCGCGTAACGGCCGGCCTTCAAATAACCCAGCGCGATTTGCAACAAACCGGCGCAAACGATGGCCGCCAAGGTGTAACGGTACCCGGCCGCCGGATCGCCGTCGCCCAAGTTGACCGCCGCATCGAGGATCACCACGATCAACCCGGCCGCCGGCCCGGTAATCGTCAGCGGGGCCCCGCCGATCCGCGATACCAGCAAGCCGCCGACGATCGCCGAAATAACCCCGGACAGCGGCGGAAAACCGGAAGCCAGGGCGATGCCGAGGCAAAGCGGAAGCGCGATCAAAAACACTTGAAAGCCGGCGCTGATGTCGGCCGGCCAATGATTGCGGCTGCCTGCCGCGGTTGGTGTGGTCATGAGTTCTCCATGCGATAAATGGCGGTGAGCGTGGGCGGCGCGAACCGCTGGCGCCGTTCAGTGGGGGATGATAACCACAATTGCGGTCGGGCCGCACGTTTGAATCGATTTTGGACTGGAGTCCATCTACAACGGCATTTACGCCCAACCGGTCGGCCCCCGGCAAGACTGGGGGTATTGACTATCGAGGTGTTGCACTTTTGTTTTGAATCCGCCTCCCACTAAAAAGCCGCCGGCCCTGACGAGAACGGCGGCTGAATGTCTAAAGTCGAGTACGATAAAATGATCGAATCGAAATACTTCGCTAGTCTACTCGTTTTTTATCGAATCACAGGGGCTTTATGGGATTGCCAAACCAATCACTGCCAACAAGGAATATCCAGCTGGACTTTTTTAGGGGCTTGGCGTTGCTGGTGATATTCATCAACCACATGCCCGATAACCCATGGTTTTGGTATACCCCATCTCGCTTTAGCCTCTGCGACGCCGCCGATGTGTTTGTATTCCTATCAGGTTTTGCTTCCGCGTTGGCTTAT
This sequence comes from Methylomonas koyamae, assembly GCF_001644025.1. Lineage (GTDB taxonomy): Bacteria > Pseudomonadota > Gammaproteobacteria > Methylococcales > Methylomonadaceae > Methylomonas > Methylomonas koyamae_A. Next base: position 42,900 of record NZ_LUUK01000229.1, on the reverse strand, counting down.
GGCCGCTGCTTCGAACGCGCTGGACTTTGGCTAGGGTCGATTCGCATCTTGCTCCGTTGCGTACAGATTTATAGCGCGCATCTCGCGTCATTTGTTTTGCTGGCCTTGATTTGCGTGATTGGCAATCGTTGGGTGCCTGAAATGAATGACATTCAACGTCTGAATATCGTCTATTTTTTCGAGTCGACCGAACAAGCACTCTACGACTTGTTTACCTTGGCCTATGTGCCTAACTATTTCGACATTCTGCCCATGTATCTGGTGATGATGGCGTGGCTGCCAATATTTTGGGCTTTATCGCGCTTGCACGTCGCCGTGGCCTTGGGTTGCTCGCTGGGATTGTATTGGGCAAGCTGGCAATATGGCTGGGAACTGACCGCCAACCCATCGACCGGCCGCCCCTGGTACTTCAATCCCATGAATTGGCAATTGATGTTTTTCACCGGCTTTGCTTTCGGTGCCGGCTGGCTAAGCGTCGGCGTCAGGCATCGGTGGTTGGCGAGTTTGTGCCTTTCGTTGGTATTGCTGTCCATTCCGTTGGGACATGAAGCCACCTACACTAAAGTCTTATTCTGGGGCGAACTGCGCGCAAAATTAGAGCCGTGGCTAAACAAAAGCCACCTCGGCTTATTGCGTTGGGTGCACTTACTCGCGCTGGCTTACCTGATGCACCGACTATGCAACTGGCGTCCGCAATGGCTGTCGACTGCATTGCCTCTTGCCATCGCTACGATGGGGCAACAATCCTTACCCATTTTTCTAACCTCGATGGTGTTGTCTTACGCCGGCGGCATCGTTCTGGACCAGTTCGGTCGAGAAACGCCTATGGCCGTAGCATTGGTCAACTTGGGCGGTATGGCGTTGTTGCTCCTAATCGGGCAAGTGATGGCTTGGCTGGATACCAAGCCCTGGAAGTACTTAACGTCCGAGGGTCTGCCGCAACGCGAATTTCACGGTGACTCGGGGCCGTTCGAGGGGCGTTATCGCTGGGCCGGCCAAGTATTGGCGCTGCCTTTCCTGATTGGTCTGGCGGTACTTCCGGCATTATTGATAAATCGACAACACCTTGGGCCAGTCGGTTCTGATCTGGTCGCTCAGACAACGATTCCTAAGGACCAGTCAATACAACCCGTCGAAGTCCTCGTGCCAGAAACTGAGGCCGATAAGCTGATCGATAGTCGGCAGAAGCTTTAACGGTCTATCGACTCATGGAAGCCCACACTGTCCATCAATTTTTCCTTCAGTTGATGATTATTTTGCTGACCACTCGACTGTTGGGCGAATTGGTTACACGCCTACAAAGTCCGGCTGTAGTGGGTGAGCGACTGGCTGGGGTGATCCTAGGTCCTAGTTTATTGGCATGGCTGGAGTCGAGTCAGGTCGTCAAGTTACTGGCCGAGAGCGGCAGCATTTTACAGTCGTTCTAAGTGGGCTTGGATACCGACATCCGCCAACTGTCTGTTCGAGATCGCGATTTTCGGAAAACTTATTGATGCGTGATTTCCGAGTAGCGATGGGTCGGTGCATTTGGCGATAGCAATTATCATGATTCCGCGAAGAGAATTGGGGAGGAACTGGGGGATAATGATATATGCGCCGTATTGGTCATTGCCATAGCCATGACATTTCTGTCAGCTAACTTGTTGAAGAGTTATTACCGCTACATTAACTAAGCCCATTGCTCTATTTAGGTAAGCATTAGTCTTGGGCGACGCGATAGACGCATGCCGTTCATGGAGCAAAACCATGCAGGAATATGAAAAATCCGAATCCTTGTACATCGTCTTGATCAGCATACACGGCTTGATCCGCGGTCACGACCTGGAACTGGGGCGCGACGCCGATACCGGCGGACAGACCAAATACGTCGTGGAACTGGCCAAGGCGTTGGCAAAACAGCCGAATGTCGAGCAGGTGGATTTGGTGACGCGGCGGATCGTCGACGTTGAAGTCGGCGGCGATTACGCCGAATCCGTCGAGGCTTTGGCGGAAAATGCGCAAATCGTTCGTATCGATGCCGGCCCGGAAGGCTACATCCGCAAGGAAGAGCTTTGGGATCACCTCGACAGCTTTGCCGATAATCTGTTGAGTTGGCTACATGGACAACCGCGCTGGCCGAATGTGTTGCACAGCCATTATGCCGACGCCGGCTATGTTGGCGTGCGGCTTTCGCATCTGACGGGGTTGCCGTTGATTCACACCGGCCATTCCTTGGGACGCGACAAGTGCCGCAGGTTGCTGGCGCGGGGTCTGACAATGGAGGAGATCGAGCAGCGTTACCACATTTCGCGGCGCATCAATGCCGAAGAGGAGACGCTGAGCAATGCCGATTTGATCATCACCAGTACCGGTAACGAAATCGAAGACCAATACGAACTTTACGATTGCTACACGCCGGAAAAGATGGCCGTCATACCGCCCGGTACTGATCTCGACCAATTTCACCCGCCCGCCGCCAGTAATGCTAGCTCCGCGTTTGCAGCGTCGCTCAAGAATTTCCTGTCTCAACCGGATATGCCGATGATATTGGCGTTGTCGCGACCGGACGAACGGAAAAATATCGTCACCTTATTGGAAGCCTACGGCGAATCGCCGCGTTTGCAAGCTAAGGCCAATCTGGTGATCGTCGCCGGCAACCGCGACGACATTCGGGAGATGGACGACGGAGCGCAGGGCGTGTTGACCGAATTGTTGCTGGTCACGGATTGTTATGACCTTTACGGTCGGGTTGCCCTACCCAAGCACCACAAGGCGGACGACGTCGCGGACATTTATCGTCTGGCGGCGGCGTCCAAGGGGGTGTTTATTAATCCCGCTTTGACCGAACCCTTCGGTTTGACGCTGTTGGAAGCGGCAGCCAGCGGTCTGCCGCTGGTGGCCACTGAAAACGGCGGCCCGGTCGACATCATCGGCAACTGCCAAAACGGCGTGTTGGTGGACCCGCTGGATAAATCCGCGATCGCCGAGGCCTTGCTGAGCATACTCGACAATGACGAGTACTGGCGGACCTTATCGGCTAACGGCCTGGCGAATGTCGTCCGTCATTACTCGTGGGAAGCGCACGCCCAAGCCTATCTCCAAAAAGTGCCGCCGTTGTTGCAGCATTTCGAACGTCTGCCAAAGACACCGCTGGTCGCCACAACCGGCCGGCTGCGGTCGCAGGCTATTTTTACCGCGCTGGATAATACGTTACTGGGGGACGACGAGGGACTGGCGCAATTTGTCAGCCTGATTCGCAAAAAGCGAAAAAAATGCCTGTTTGGCATTGCTACCGGACGACGGCTGGATTCAGTTTTAGCCATTTTTAAGAAACATCGTATTCCAGTACCGGATATTCTGATTACCAGCCTCGGTACCGAAGTCTATTTCACGCCGCAACTGATCGCGGACATAGCCTGGAGCTACCATATCGACCATCTTTGGACGCCACAGGTTCTGCGCCGGGTTCTTGGCACGCTACCCGGCTTGACGCCGCAACCCAAGCGAGAACAGAGCCGCTTCAAGATTTCCTATTATTACGATAGCGAGCTTGCGCCGCCGATGGAAGAGATTCTGACTTTGTTGCGCCAAAAGGAACTGTCTGTGAATCCCACGCTGTCGTTCGGGCAATTCTTGGACATCGTGCCGGCTCGCGCTTCCAAGGGACAGGCATTGCGTTATGTCGCGCGGCAATGGGATATTCCCCTGGAGCGCATCCTGGCGACGGGCGGTTCCGGCGGCGATTCCGATATGGTGGCGGGCAATACGCTGGGGGTCGTGGTGGCCAACCGCCACCGTGAGGAATTGTCGAATTTATCGGACATGGAACAGGTCTATTTCGCCGAACACTCCAACGCCTGGGGCATACTGGAAGCTATCGAACATTACGATTTTTTCCATCTTTAGCGGAGCGCCAGCGCCATGATGAATCGTCTTCTGATTTGTACCGATTTGGATCGCACCTTGTTACCCAATGGCAGTCAAACGGAGTCGCCAGGCGCGAGAGCGGCTTTCGCGCGTTTGGTTTCCCGCCCCGAAGTGACTTTGGCCTATGTGAGCGGCCGGCATCGCGAATTGGTGGAAGACGCGATCCGTGAGTATGGTCTGCCATTAGCCGATTGGGTGATTGGCGACGTCGGCACCACGATCTATAAAACCAGCCCCGGAGAATGGGAACCTTGGGTCGCTTGGGAAGAGGATATCGCCGGCGACTGGCGCGGTCTGACGGCGAAGGATCTTCGGCCTTTGTTTGACGATTTGCCGAATTTGCGCTTGCAGGAAGAGGCGAAGCAAAACCGTTTCAAGCTCAGCTACTATCTGACCACGCTCAGCGATGTAGAAGCCTTGCGCCAGGAAATGGCGAACCGACTGCACGCACGAAATCTGGCGGCCAGCCTGATTTACAGCGTGGACGAAGCCGCAGCCGCCGGATTGCTGGATGTGTTGCCCGCCCATGCCACGAAACTACATGCCGTGGAGTTTTTGATGCAGCACCAGAATTTCGATGTCGGCAATACGGTATTTGCCGGCGATAGCGGCAACGATCTGCCCGTGCTAATCAGTGGCATTAATGCGATTCTGGTTGCCAACGCGCATGGCGATGTTGTCGCGCAATCCACGGCGCTCGCCGAGCAAAATGGAACCGGTGCCAGGTTGTATTTGGCTAAGGGAAATTTTTTAGGCATGAACGGCAACTACAGTGCGGGAATTCTTGAGGGCGTTTCGCACTTTTTCCCTTGCACGCGGGGTTGGATGGAACAAGCTAATGAGTAATTGGCGCTTTATCCAAAACGACAACAAACCCCCCATTATTTGGTTAATTATTAGTTTTTTAATCAATATTGGTATCGGCATTATTGATTTTAAACTAGGCAGGGAATTCAGTTTCTCAATATTCTACTTGATACCCATCATATTGGTCACCTTGGCATTTGGTAGGCAGGTGGGTTTAGTATTCTGTGTCTTTGCTACCGGAACCTGGTTTACTGTCGATCAACTGAACAACGCTTCATACTCACATCCGATGATTGGCTATTGGAATGCCATCATGCGCTTTGGCTTCTTTGTAATGATTACCTGGCTTTTACCTGTATTACAAGAGCTGGAGCGCGAAAAACAAATTTCTCGCATGGACTATTTGACCGGCATTGCCAACCGTCGCTATTTTTTCGAGTTACTGCAAGCCGAGCTTAATCGTTCTCGACGCTATAAACATGTATTCACGATTGCGTATATCGACCTCGATGGATTTAAATGGGTAAACGATCAATATGGGCACTTGATTGGTGACAGGCTTCTATGTGCTTTCGTAAGTCGGGCAAAAAACATGTTGCGTAATACCGATCTCATGGCACGATTGGGCGGTGATGAATTTATATTGTTGTTGCCCGAAATGGGGCAAGATGCTGCAAAGTTTACCGTTGAAAAAATTCAGGCCGGATTATTGAACGAGATGCGTAAAAATAAATGGCCAGTCACTTTTTCCATCGGTGTATTAAGCTACCAAAGCGGCGAAATTTCGGCCGATGAGTTAGTAAAACGCGCGGATAAATTAATGTATACAGTAAAAAACAATAGCAAGAACGCAATCGCATATGGGGTTTTTGACCAATAGAATCTTTACCGGTAGCGTGGCAACCTGATTTATTAGTGAGTTTTTACATCATCCCAACCATGGATTCCGTAACGACATGTATGAACAAGTCTCCCATTCGCTATTGAACGCCATTCTGGATGATCTGAAACCGGAGATTCGTCGCCAGGACCTTCGACACTTTTACACCCGGCTGGGCGCCAATTTTTATGCCATTTATTCGCTATTTTTCACGCTGTACGGTCAGCGGGAGGATTTTAAACCGCAAATGCTGCGGTTGGTCGAAACCATGGCCAAGGGCTATATCGATCGGTCCGCCGAGTTGGAGCGCATCGACATGGAGCGCGAACAGGATCACAACTGGTTCCTGTCGCAGAAATGGGTCGGCATGGCCTTGTATACCAACGGCTTCGCGGAAAATCTGGCCGATCTGGTAAGCAAGACGCCTTATTTCCAGGAACTCGGCATCAATTTGGTGCATATCATGCCGATTCTGATGTGTCCCGCGGGCAAGAGCGACGGTGGCTATGCGGTCAGTGATTTTAGACAGATCGACGACAGGCTGGGCGATCTGAATGATCTGCGGCGAGTGGCCAAGGAGTTCAAAAAACGCGAAATCCTGCTGGTACTGGACATCGTGATGAATCATACCTCCGACGAACACGAATGGGCCAGAAAGGCGACTATGGGCGAACGTCGGTATCAGGATTATTACTTCGTCTTCGATAACCGGGAAATTCCCGATATGTTCGAGCAGACCATGCCGCAAGTTTTCCCGGAGTCGGCACCGGGCAACTTCACCTGGAATGAGCACATGCAAAAATGGGTGATGACAGTCTTCAACGATTACCAATGGGATTTGAATTACAGTAACCCCGAGGTGTTCATCGAAATGTTGGATATTATCTTGTTCTGGGCTAACCAGGGAGTTGATATCTTACGCCTGGATGCCGTCGCTTTTCTGTGGAAAAAAATTGGCTCCACCTGCCAGAATGAACGCAATGCCCATCTGATATTGCAATTGATGAAGGATTGCTGTCAGGTCACCGCGCCGGGTGTGTTGTTCATCGCTGAAGCCATTGTCACGCCGCTCGAAGTCATCAAATATTTTGGCGAGGATGCAATCATCGCCAAGGAATGCGAAATTGCTTACAACGCTACTTTGATGGCCTTGCTATGGGATGCTATAGCCACTCAAAATGCCAAACTGCTCTGTCAAGGGATAAAAAACTTGCCGGCGAAACTGGAGCGCGCCACTTGGTTGAATTATGTGCGCTGCCACGACGATATCGGCTTTGGCTTCGACGACAACGATATTCGCGCCGCGGGATACGACCCTCACGCACATCGGCAATTTCTAGTCGATTATTTCAGCGGTCAATTCGAAGGATCTCCGGCCAGAGGCATGGTGTTCATGCGTAACGAAACCACTGGCGACGCCCGTATCAGCGGTTCGCTGGCTTCCCTGGCGGGGCTGGAAGCGGGCCGGGAAAACAATGACCAGGGCTTGATCGATTCCGCAATCCAAAAGATTCTGTTATTGCAGAGCCTGATATTGTCCTTCGGCGGTATTCCATTGCTATACAACGGTGACGCGCTCGGCGTCATCAACGATTACAGTTACCGCGACGACCCCGGTAAAAGTGACGACAACCGCTGGATACATCGACCCAAGATTAATTGGGACAGGGCCGAATTGCGCAAAAAACAAGGCACCACCGAATTTGTCCTGTTCAATGCAATGAAGAAAATGATCGCGATCCGTAAGGAAATCTCCGCGTTCGCCGACTTCAACAACCGGGAACTGGTCGACGTCGATAACGCGCATTTATTGTGTTTCATTCGTTTCGATCACCTGCGTCCTTCCGAGCGGGTGATAGTCGTCGCCAATTTCGATGCCAATCCGCAATACCTGGATCTTTACTTGCTCAAAAGCAAGGGCATCAATCCCTACGGGCAATTTGTCGATGTTTACAGCGGCGGCAAGCCGGAGCAATACGACAGACGGGTCGTGTTGCAGGGTTTTCAGTTCTATTGGTTGTCGGAAATATAAGGTGCTAGTTAAGTCGGCTTCGAATATTTCATCACCATATCGAGTATATTGACCGAGCAGGTTGAAGGCGTTCTTCACAATACTGTCGACGATAGACCTGTTGTCGACGCTTTACCGATTGTTCGACGATGGAAAATCCTAAGCTTGTTTTGTCCTGCAACCCCTGTACCGAGACCACGTTATTTAAAGTGATATTTATGAAACCGAAACCTGTTACTCACCCAAGCGTACTGAGATTGTCCGCGTTACTCTGGACAATCGTGATGGGTTCTCCTTCATGCTACGCCGCTTCGGATTTTCTTAAAGTGGATGGAGCGGATATCAAAGACAACTATGGATTGGGTCGAAAGGTTCATTTATACGGCACTAATCTGGGCGGTTGGAGGGGGCATGAACCTTGGATGTCCCCGTTAGCTGGGGCATCAAATGAATGGGATGCGCGAAGTGTTCTAACCGAGCGTTTTGGCAAGGATGCCGTGTGGGAACTTTACAATTCTTACTGGGATACTTGGATCACGGAACAGGATTTCAAGAACATCGCAGAAGCCGGTCTCAACTGTATCCGTTTGCCGGTATATGCGTTTAACCATATGGATGATGAGGGCAATTGGAGGCGGGACGATACAGGCGCCATTGATTTATCCAGAATCGAGTGGACCGTCAACAAAGCTCGGGAATATGGGCTCTACACCGTTCTTGATCTTCACGGAGCGCCAGGATCGCAGAACGGAGCCCATCACTCAGGCCGGCAAAACGGCGCTTTGCTGTATTCTACCCCGCTCTATCAGAATCAACTGGTTGAGCTTTGGGAAACGCTCGCCACGCGCTTTAAGGATAATGCCGCCGTGGCGGGGTATGACCTACTGAATGAACCTTCCGAGACGTTTCCCGGCCGGATGGGATCTGGGGTGGTTAGCCTTTACAACCGTCTGTATCATGCCATCCGAGCGATTGATCCAGACCATATCATTATTATGGAAGCTATTTGGTGGTGGAACACGCTTCCCAATCCCCAAGAGAAAAACTGGGAGAACGTCGTCTATTCCTTGCATTATTACCAGTGGCAAAACAATAACGATTTCGCGGTGATGAAAAACGCTGTGGATGGGTGGATACAAGACGCGCGGAAATGGGGCACCGAATATAACGTGCCGCATTTTATTGGAGAATTCACACTATTCGAAAATGCCGAATCATGGGATTACGGACTTCAGCAATTTACAGAAACCGGCAGCCATTGGACCACTTGGTCTTATAAGGTAGTAGGTCGTAATAACTGGGGTATGTACAACACAACTGAACAAAATAGCAATGTTGCCAATATTGCCACGGATGATTTCAACACGATCAAACACAAATGGAGTCAGTGGAACACGCCGGAATATTTTTCACCCAACCCGATAGTCATCAACGCCATGAAAAAAGCTACCTTAGGCAGAAACCTGAAGCGGCCCACGCAAACCGTCACCGCTAAATCAGAGAATCAGGCGGAACAAGACATTGTTGGCGTGGCTAATTAAGTGTCAATGTAACGGCTGACGCTTGAAACTGGTTTGGTTGGCAATTGTACGGGCATAGGACTTTACGAATGCTGTCTTATTCTTTCGGCCAGTAGAGGAAACAGCAAAACGGAAATCATCCCGGCACTGACCAGAACGGCTGCTCGATCCGGGGCCATCAGGCCGGACGAGACCCCGATTTCGGAGATAATGACGATCATGGGCAGGCCTGTCGCGGAATAGAGTGCAAAAGGCAATCTGTCGTTTGACGCTAAAACTGGGTAGTAAAGGATTACCGGCACGCCACGAATTAGAATCAACAAACCCAATAGGCAGATGATCTGGACTGGAACCAGCGGATTCGCCCACAGTGCGCTGACGTCAAATTTCATGCCGGCGACGATAAAGAAAATGGGGATTAAGAAACCATAACCGATGGCATCCAGTTTCTGCCGAAGAATCATGCCGCCTTCGCCTTTGCTGGCAAGGCCCACCACCATGCCCGCCGCGAATGCGCCGACCACCACATTCAACCCAAACTCGCCGGCTAAAACCACCAGTAGGGCCTGGAGCGCAATACAGATTCTCACCGGCAGTTGGCCACTACTTTGCATGGTTTGGGCCAGGAGATCGATTAAAGTGGAGGAGCGGGCGTTGATCGCCGTATCCGCTATCACAAAAGTAATCCCCACAAAGGCCAAGATGAAAACGGTATGCAAAAAGGTACTATGGGTCGGGATGATCAGCATGGAGACCACCATCAGCGGGCCGAATTCACCCATTGCCGCCGCCGACAGCAGCATTTTGCCGAAGTCCGTATTCAGAATGCCTTCATCTCGCAGAATCGGGGCCAATACGCCGAGTGCGGTGGTCGATAAGGCTACCGCTGCTAAAAGCGGCGGTGCCTGAATCAGGCCGATGGCATGCACGACGGACATGCAAGCCATGGCCACCGTAAACGAAAGAAACCACCCGCCAATGGCCAGCGTCAAGGGTTTGCCTTGAATTTCGCCGAGATTGATTTCCATGCCCACCATGAACAGCAAAAACGTCAAGCCCAGCTCACCTAGCATACCGACTAAACCGTCTGGTGATACCCAGTTGAAAATATGAGGGCCGATTATCATTCCAAGAAGCATTTCCGTCGCCACGACTGGCATGCGGAAGCGTGTTGGAATTCTGGCAAGCAAGGGAGAGAAAGCCGCCGCCAAGGCGATGACAAATAATGCGATACGGTAAGATTCCATAACTGTGTCTCCTAAGAGGTGCTGGCTAGAATATCAGGCGGTATCAGTGAAATTATTACTGAATTCGTTTTTGTCGCAATTCGTTTTCCAGCAAGGCTTCATAAACGGGAGGACATCCTAACCAATTCACGATGAGCAAAGCGGTAAAACAGGCGATGAATAGCGGCAAAATCAATGCGTAATCACTGGTCATCTCGATGATTAACACGATGCCCGTTAAAGGCGCTTGTACCACTCCGCTAAAATATGCAGCCATCCCGATAACGGCAAATAGCCTAGGATCTGCATTTAATTCGGGAAAAAACAATTGTGTGGTCGCACCGACACCCCAACCCAGCAATGCGCCCAAAACCAAGATCGGCATAAAAATCCCCCCGGCCGCGCCCGAGCAGGAACTACCGATAGTCAACACGAATCGGCTGACAAAGAATAGCGCTATCGTTCCCAGTGTGAGTTCCCGGCCTACGAGAATTTCATTCACAAAATCATAGCCGCCGCCCAATAATTCGGGCGCATACCAAGCTGTGGCTGTCAGCCAGGTTGCCAAAGTCAGCCACCACATCGTTTTCGGCCAAACACTCAGGGTAATCAATCGTTGTCCCCGCAACAAGGCATGCGTGAACAAACTACCCAATAGGGCGGATAGTAAACCCAAAGGAACGAATGCAATAAGAAGACTCAGCGGCGGAGCGGTGAAATTAACGAAATGAAAGGCGGGTTGTTGGCCGAGCGCCGCGCGGCACACCATATCCGCTGTCAGACAGGCCATGGCGGCGGTCACGAATTCGAGCGAAGAGCATCGCCGTTCAAGTTCTTCCAATACAAAGGTCAAGCCGGAGAGAGGGGCGTTGAATGCCGCCGTGAGTCCGGCGCCGCCGCCGGCAGCAATCAATATCGTATGCTCGGGGTTACCGTTTTTAGGCCAGATATTGGCTAGCCCTTGCCCTATGGAACTTCCCATATGTACACAGGGACCGGCGCGACCAACGACAAGGCCGCCAATGCCGCCAATGACCATGCTGATAAACTTGGTAATCAGCACCCGAAACCAGCGGAAATGCCGGTGCCCAATCAATACGCCCTTAATGTGGGGGATGCCGCTGCCGCTTGCCTCGGGTGCAAATTGTCTGACGATTCCGGCGGAGATGATCAGGGTGATTAACGCTAATCCCAGAATCATTCCAACGCCGAAGTCGGGGTTCTGATGTGATAAGTCTAAAAACTTTTTTCGAAATGCTTCTGCGCTATTCATTGCTATATGGAATGCTACCGAAGTTGCGCCGGTCGTCAATCCGAGCACAAGCGCTTGGGGTATCAAATGGTTCCGCTGCCGATTAAATTCTACCTTTGAAGCGGATTGGTGTTCTGATGGATCACGTTGCAACAAATTTCCCCCGGAGGCAGGTGATTGGCCTTCACAATCGACGATTACAGCCAAGTTACGTTTCCCGACAAAGTAAGCGATTTGAAATCGCCAGCCATATATTCGGTGCAGCCTTACCAAACGAACCGACAATGGCTAGAGCTTCACCGAATACCTTTCTTTCTTAACGCATTCAGTCGCTTTAATCTATTGGGTCATTTGCGTTACTGACCGCATTCTAGTGATGAGGTAATGTTGAAGCAAACAATGTTTGTAGAAACGCATTGTTGCAAAGAGGGGCAGGTTCTAACGGGTTGATTTCTCGATAACATTGTTTGCGACAGGAGGCCGCTAAGCGCGAATCGTTGCAGTTAGACGATTCGCGATTTGTGAGGGTATCCTTACAAGAGGATATTTTGCCGCCTATTTGGGAGTATTGGGATGTCGACCCAAGCGACCTTGGTTGTAATAATAAATGTCTGAGCAAGACACTCTATTCGGATCCGTTTGGAAATCGTGTCCGCGGATACTTCTGGTTGAATTTTCAGAGCTTACAATGTATGAGCGGGACTTAAGGCACTGTATAACCGCTTGCCTTGTACTTTCAGCAAACCGCTTCGATTGGCTCGATTGAGCGCCTGGCTCCGGATTGTGTTGCTCGCAACCGAAGATACATAGCAAACTGACAATAAATATCACAGCTGTGCAACGCGTGAAGCTCATAAAAACCCCAATGGCCCTGACGATGTTTGTATTAGTCGAGTAATCACGACACGGAGTGCGCGATTAAAAATGACTAAACCCGGATGCCGTTACGCTTCGATACTTTCCGACGCCTCATGCGTTAACAACTCCACTAAGTCGTTGAATTCACTGATAAGCGTGATTCCAGGCTCCTCAAGTAGTTTAGGCGACTTGGGATCGATGACGAAGGCGTTATCTGCTAGCCGCAACATTTCCAAATCATTAAGGTTATCGCCGACAGCCCAAATCAGTTCGACCGGGGGTTGTGATTTATCTGCCAAGAAGCATCGCATCGCGTTGCTTTTACAAATCGGGGTAACTGAATTGACGTCGTCGGGCAAGAAAGCCGGATTGATTTGTAACTGGCCGTTGCAGACCTCCCCATCGAAAGTCAGGGTATGAGCCAGCGCGAAATCAGCAAATATGCGACGTCTTATAATATCGGCAGCAACAAAATAGCTGTCGCTGACGACACCGACCATGAAACCGGCTCGTCTTGCCTGCTTGACGAATTCGATGACGCCTGGACGGATTTCCAGCGTACGAGCCACCTGTTCGAATTGCTGCTTGTGAATGAAGCGAAACAACTCGGCAATCCGCTCGCTACGAGTTATGGCATCGTCATGAGGCGTATCCAGTAGTTGCACCAAAGCCGCTTCGTTTCCGGTGTTGCGTGCCAGTTCCAGCGCAAATCGCGATGGGGTTACCGTGCCGTCCATGTCCAGCAAAAGTAAGCATCGGCGTCCCCTGCGAAGAGACAGCACATAATCGATACCGGCAGCCACTTGGCGTTGGTTCTCGTACATGGCCGTGACCTGTTCCACATGCAGGCGTCCAGCTTTTTTGGCGCGATCGAAAATGGCGCGGCTGACCTCGTTGGCCATCAGCGATAAATCTTGCAGCGGCTGGCTATCATGTTCCAACAAGCCAATGTCAACTTCCGCCAGCTTGGCGCCGGCCAAATGAGCGTCAAGCAACAGACCGGCATCGACACCATAATCATCTTCGAATCTAATGGTTTGCAACAGGCGTTTGCGTGCGGCAATGATTCCGCCCAACGGCTGAGCCAGATGCGCCAGTTCGGGGAAGAACACTTTCAGCATTGGTTTGGCGGTGAGTTCGGTAACCCGGCCGCCACCGCGTCCGAAGCGGGCTTTGACGAAGTCCGCCCCCTCGTTAAGCAGCGGCAAGCAGAGGCTGGTGACGATGCCTGGACGTAAATTGGTCAGATCGCCGTCCAGATAAACGACCAAATCATGAGTAGCCGCCGCCGCGCCGTCGCGCATCGAGACGCCTTTGCCCAACATGCTACTGGTCATGACCTTGGCACCGGCCTGTCTTGCCAGCATCGCTGTATCGTCGATGGAGCTATCGTCGACGACAATCACTTCGGCGGTAGCCGAGTCTGCCAAGGCGTAAGCAACCACTTCCTGGATGCGTCTGGCTTCGTTCAAAGCCGGTATCACGACGGTCGCACAGGCGTTCGAATCGCGTTGTTGATGAGTCCGTCTGTTTTTCTTTCTCTTGACGAATACCCAGTGTCGATATTTCGATTTCATGCGCTATTCCTAGTCATTTGCAGTCCCGAAGTCGGTCCCACAGTTTCAAGTGGGCCCAATTCTGCGAGTTTCGGCTGCTAAGGTGACATCCCGGATAGTTGGAATGTTTGTCGGCTTACGCCGTTGTCGACGAAGATTGATCGATAGGGACTGGGGTGTTTTGACCGCAACACGATGCCAGCAATATGACAGAGGAGAGCCAAACCAGGCAAATCAACAATCTAACGTAAATATTTGAAAACATTTTAATTTCGTCATTTTGGCGCTTTGTTTTGGGTATCGCTGTTGGACAGAGAGCGTCTAGCGGTCGTGAAAGCGTCTTTGCTAATTCCGTTACTTGTAAGCAGTATGCGTCGGAGGCAAGTTAAGGAGCGGATTTCGTTGCGCTGTCAATTTTTGAAACCACATCAAACCATTCCAAGGCAGGTAATCCGCTCTTAGACTTGCCGAGAGCATTATAATGACCCAACAATGTTGACGCAAACATTGTTTGTGTCAACATATATATCGAGACGCCGATCTGCCAGATCTTCCGCATACTGTACGGAGCCAGCGGAAAAATTCTGAGTTCGTTATGCCCGAATCAAGCGGGCCACATTGGCTGTCAGGTGGGTAATAATGTTTTTGACACCTTAATTTTGCCGACTATAAACCGTAACCCCATGAACAAATCAGCACTGCCAACCACCAACACCGACGGCTCCAAACAATGGCCACATGAAGTCTTGAAACAATTTCGAATGATTTTTAAGGCCGTTCAGCAACACTCCCAATGGGTAGAAACGCATTGCGGCGTTACCAGCGCTCAACTGTGGGCACTCTGGGAGTTATCAAAAAATCCGGGATTGAAAGTCACCGAACTAGCTAAAGCGATGTCGATCCATCATTCCACCGCCAGCAATATGCTCGACAAACTGGCCAAGAAGGGATTAATCATGCGGGAGCGCGTTAGTCAGGACCAACGGGTTGTTACCGTGATGTTGACTCAGGACGGTATTGAACTATTAAACCAAGTAAGCTCGCCGCCGCAGGGCATTTTGCAACATGCACTATTTGCCTTGCCGGAAAATGTTCTGAAGTCTCTGGCCAAGAATCTCGATGTGCTTGTTAAAGAAATGCAAATTAAGGACGACGAAGCCGCGATGCAGCCTATTAATCCGCTGCCTAAAAAATCGCCTTCAGCCAAAAATCAAGGGTGAACGTTTAGGCCAACCCAAGTATGTTGCGGGTATGGACAATGAGAACGTGATCGACTCAAAAAGTCGATCGTTGAACGACAGAAATGGAAGAATGTATGAACGAACTAAACAAGTTTTTGCTTGGCTCATTAGCAGCTGCCGGACTAATGTTATTTTCAACCAACGTGCTTGCTGAAACTTTTTCTCAAGCCCTGGATTTGAGCGGACATTGGGTCGGATACCTCTGTGTAGGCCTGTTTGCGATCGCGTACCTCTTTGTGGTCCTTGAAGAAGTATTGGAATTACGAAAATCCAAGCCGATGATGTTGGCGGCGGCGCTGATATGGGTGGCTATTGCCCTGGTTTATAAGAACCAAGGCTTATCGTCGGTCGCCGAAACGGCGATTCGGCACGATGTTTTGGACTACGGCGAGTTATTACTATTCCTGATTGTTTCCATCGCTTACATCAATGCGATGGAAGAGAGACGCGTCTTCGACAGCCTGCGGGCTTGGTTGGTTAATCGGGGTTCGAGTTATCGTCAGTTGTTTTGGGTTACAGGGGGCTTGGCTTTTTTCATTTCCTCGGTGTCCAATAACATGACTACCGCGATGTTGATGTGCGCGGTGGTCATGGCGGTAGGCAAGGACAACCCCAAATTCGTCGGCGTATCCTGTGTCAATACCGTGGTGGCTGCCAATGCAGGTGGGGCGTTTTGCCCGTTCGGCGACATCACCACCTTGATGGTCTGGCAAAAGGGCATCATCGAATTCTGGACCTTCTTCAAATTGTTTGTGCCCTCGGTGGTTAACTTCCTGATCCCCGCCGCGATCATGCATTTCGCGATTCCCAAAACCCAGCCGGCGCCTATTCATGCCAAGGTCATGACTCGCCGTGGCGCTAAACGTATCGTAGTGTTATTTCTGCTCACCGTACTCACGGCGGTGACTTTCCAAAACAGTCTGCAACTGCCGGCGGCGGTCGGCATGATGGCCGGTCTGACTTATCTGCAATTGTTCGGCTATTTCCTGCACGTCACCCATCGCGACGAGCCGGAACTAGGGCTGGATCCAATGTCCGGCGAGGAAGTCAAGGGTAGCGCCGATGCAGATAGTTTGCGCTTTGATGTCTTTCATCATCTGGCGCGCATGGAATGGGATACCTTGCTGTTTTTCTATGGTGTCGTGCTGTGTGTGGGCGGTATGAACTTCCTCGGCTATCTACAACATTTGTCCGGTTTTCTCTATGGTGAACTGGGTGCTACCCCAGCCAACATACTGGTTGGCGTTATTTCCGCGCTGATCGACAATATCCCGGTTATGTTCGCCATCCTGGCCATGCATCCCGAAATGTCGGAAGGCCAATGGTTGTTGGTAACGCTGACCGCCGGTGTTGGTGGCAGTCTGCTCTCGGTTGGCTCTGCCGCGGGCGTGGCCTTGATGGGCCAAGCCAAGGGCGCGTACACATTCCTAACTCATCTGAAATGGGCGCCGGTGATTGCGCTAGGTTATTTTGGCGGTATCGGTGCGCACTTTTTAATGAATGCCGAGCTGTTTTGATCGCATAGAGTGCTTTAACTAGTCGCAACATCATTAGGCAATAAAAGTGAAATAAACTGTTCGAAAATTTTTCGATTATTTCTTGGTGGGGAGGGGGCGAAGTCTGGCGATCGTTCAAATCGTCTTTTCCATTGAGCGTGAGTTTCCCAAGCTGTTCTCGGAAACGACGACTTCTCCTGCCCGGTTGCGAAGATCGGCGGACGCGGAAGAGAGCGCCGCTTCGGCTCCCTCCGAAATGGCGGTAAAGCCCCGAGATCGGCAACATTCGCGCAAGGCGTTTCTGATTCGACTTGCGAAAGCGAGGGTCGATTCTCCCGAGCGATTAAGCTTTTTCGGATATCACGACAGTTACCTGCTTTCCAGGCCGTATTCGGCTCGATCCATTCGGCGCTGCGTGCCGGGTTGGTCTAAACCTTCCCGCTGGTATAAAATCACGTCCTTTGCCGATTCGGTCGTTATGATCGGTTTTGGTGCTTCATCGAGAATTCCCCCGTTTAATGCCCCCAATTCAGCCCGTTAAAATACGCCTGCCGTATGTTTCGGATAGTGCAGCGCTATTTGCGCCATGGGCCGACCGGTCCTGGGCGATGTTTCTGGATAGCGGCCGGCCCGCCGATTCGCAAGGTCGCTTCGATATTCTGGTTGCCGAGCCGGAAGTCACCCTGCAGACGTTCGGAGAACTTACCCGGATCAGCCGTGGCGGCGAAATTCGCTACAGTGCCGACGATCCATTCGATCTGTTGAAGGTGGCGCTGGGTGAGCATCAGCCTGGAATCGAGGGCTTGCCATTCTGCGGCGGGGCTATCGGGTATTTAGGTTACGATCTGGCCCGTCGTATCGAGCGCTTGCCGGCTGCGGCCCGAGATTGCGAAAACCTGCCGGAATTGGCGGTTGGAATTTATCGGTGGGCTGTCGTCGTCGACCATGAATCGCAAGCCAGTTGGTTGACCGGATACGGTTTGAGCGATGCGGAAATTCTTGAGTTGACGGTTCGGTTCAGCCGGATGCCGGAACCGGAACCGGAGACCGGCTTTGAAATTTTAAGCGAGCCGCGCTCCAATATGACCGCGTCTGACTATGCTCAGGCCCTCGCGAAAATCAAACACTACCTGAAGGAAGGCGACTGCTACCAAATCAATCTGGCGCAACGTTTCGAGAGCACGTGCCGAGGTCGGCCTTGGACCGCTTATCGGGCCTTGCGGCAAATCAATCCGGCACCGTTTAGCGCGTATTTAAATACGCCGGACGCGCAAGTGCTCAGTTCTTCTCCCGAGCGTTTCTTGCGGGTCAACGGCGGCTGCGTGGAAACCAAGCCGATCAAAGGGACTCGTCCGCGCGGCCACGATGCCGATGAAGATCGGGCTCGGATGGCCGAGTTGCTCAATAGTCCGAAAGACCGCGCCGAGAATGTGATGATTGTCGATCTGTTGCGCAACGACTTGGGTAAAAGCTGCCAAAAAGGTTCGGTCAGCGTGCCGACGTTGTTCGAGATCGAGAGCTATGCCACCGTGCATCATTTGGTCAGTACCGTGACCGGCCGGTTGGCCGAAGATCAGCAGGCGATCGATCTGTTGCGGAGTTGCTTTCCCGGCGGATCGATTACCGGCGCGCCCAAGGTGCGTGCGATGGAAATCATTGAAGAGCTGGAGCCGCATCGGCGTGGCGTGTATTGCGGCGCGATCGGTTATATCGGTTTTAACGGCGACATGGATACCAATATCGCGATTCGCACGCTGGTCCACAATCGCGACACGATACGCTTCTGGGCGGGCGGCGGCATTGTTAACGACTCGCGCATGGAAGAAGAATATCAGGAGTGCTTCGATAAGGCGGCGGCCTTGCTAAAAGTGTTGGAGAAATTTCGGCGATGACACGGGTCGTCAAGCTGGGCGGCAGTTTGCTGAGCGCCGGCGCATTGCCGGCTTGCTTGGATGCGCTCGGCGAATGGTGCGAATTGCTGGTCATCGTACCGGGCGGCGGCGAGTTTGCCGATCAAGTGCGCCGGTCCCAAGCAATCTGGAACTTCGACGATGTTACCGCGCATCGCATGGCACTCTTGGCGATGCGGCAAATGGGTTGGTTGATGCACGCTCGCCGTCCGCAATTTCAGCCCGCCGATTCGGTCGCGGCCCTCGCGGAAGTTTTGTCCGCAAAACGGTCGGCCATCTGGATGCCTGATCACGCCGAGTTGGATGCCGCCGGCGTCGAAGCCAGTTGGGAAGTGACCTCGGACAGTTTGGCCGCTTGGTTGGCCGGCCGCGTGGGCGCCGACGAATTGATCTTGGTCAAGTCGGCAGAAGTCGCCGACGACACGGACATCGGCCGATTGATCGGCCAGGGTATAGTGGATTCGGCGTTCGGCCGCTACAGTCGCGACGCCGGGTATCGAATCCGCGTCATTCACCAAGCGTCATTTATCAACGCATGATTCATTTCATCCGATCTCTACTGAACAAGCGCTTGCGCAAGGCCTATTACCAAAGCAGGGAATCGCTGTTGGGTCATCAAAAGCGCGATATCGTCGTGACCCAAGTCGAACAGGCGTGCGTGGGCTTAAAAGAGAGCCGCGATCAATTTGTCGATGCTCTGGACAAATTCAAAAGCATCGTCAATCTGCCGGAACATTCGCTGGAACAGCGCTACCAGCAACTCAAACGCCGTTACGATTTGTGTCGGAGCAAGGCCGACCAAGTCAGTCAGCGAATTCAAGCGGTGGAGGAAATCAGCGAAGCCTTGTTCGCGGAATGGGAGTCGGAATTGCTGCTATATAGCAATCGGGTTTTGCGTTCCCGCAGTCAGCAGCAATTGAAAAAATCCCGGCAGCAATATGCGCGGCTGCTGAAATCGCTACAAAATGCGGAAAGCCGGATGCAACCGGTGTTGGCGGCGTTTCAGGATCAAGTGTTGTTCCTGAAACACAATCTGAATGCCCATGCCATTGCCGCGCTGCGTCACGAGTTTGTCGAAATGGGTCTGGATATTTCCCGGTTGATCGACGTGATGGAAAAGACGATAGGCGAGGCCAGCCAGTTCGTTGCGGTGCTCGTCGAGCAAAAACAACTGCCGGCGCCGGCCTCGATATCCAAACGATAATTACATCGAGTGCATTTTGTAATCCACGCGGTGAGGGTACTGCTTATCACGCGGATCGGGGGCTTTTTTCCGGTTTTGATCGATACGTTCTTGCGAATATTGGGCAATCATCTGATCCCAGTTGGCGTATTCTTCGTAATCCTTGCTGCCGGCTGCCTTGCGTTTGGCAAATAGCTCCTTACCCTTTTCGATCAACTGCTCCGGCGTTTTGCCGTCGATCTCGTTCAAAAACTCGCCGTTATCGCGGATTTCGTCGCGCAAGGTCCAAAAAGACACTTCGAATTCGATGCGTTGGTCGAGCGGCAGTTTTTCCTTGATATGGCTGATCGAACGGTTGACGGTTTTCATGCTGCTACCGTTGATCTGGTTGCTTTTGTTGCAACCGCTCGCCACGGCGCCCAGCAATAAAACGAAAAGAATCGACGCGATTTTCATGATGTAGCCCCCCAACGGCTAAATGAACAAACCCGGATTTTGTATTTATAATGGTTCCGGTTACCCAACAAACTTATTTACTCGGAAATTTTAACGGCACAAGCTTACCACATGCTGGAATTTATCCAACACCTCAAACAGCGCTATCAGATCGTGCTAGGTCGGATGGATAAACGAAGTCCTCGTTATCTGGATTACCAGCAACGCGCCGACCAGCTGCTGTTCGCCGAGGCTTTTATCCGGAAGGGACGCCTGATTGCGGAGCATCCGGATTTGCCGATGCAGATCGCGGTGATCGGGCCGACCCAGTCCGGTAAAAGCTCCACCGTGAACTTGTTGCTGAACAGTCATCAAGCCGGCGTCAGCCCTTTAGCGGGTTACACCGTGCAGGCCCAGGGCTTCTGTCATGCGGTGTCCGCCGAGGCCATGCCGGGTTTGCAAACCTACTTCGGTCGTTTCGAGCGGGTGGCGGTCGGCGAATTGGCGCCGGGCCGCTTGGATTGTTACGCGATCGGCACCAGTCCGCTGCGTTCGCCGTTGTTACCGCCCTGTGTGTGCTGGGACACGCCCGACTTCGACTCCATCGATGCCGCCGACTACCGCGAGGGCCTGGTGCGTGCCATCGCGTTGGCGGACGCGGTGATTTTGTTGGTCAGCAAGGAAAAATACGCGGATCAGTCGGTCTGGGACATCATGAGCATTTTGGAGTCGCTGCGGCAGCCGACTTTGATCGTCGTCAACAAGTTGGGCGAAGGTCAGGAAGCCGTCATTATCGACTCGCTGGCCGAAAAATGGCGCGCCGCGCGCCGCGACCTGGTACCGAATGTCGTGCCGCTGCATTTTCGAAGATTGCCGGACCAGCCGAGTTGGCCGAGAGCTGCGGAGCAGGCGGTATTGGAACTGGTTAAATCGGTCTCGCGCCGTAAACACAGTCAATACCAACAACAGCTTTTGACGCGTTTCTGGCCGCATTGGCTGGAGCCGGTGTATGCCGAGCATCAATCGCAACGGCACTGGCGGACGTTGGTCGATCAGTGTCTGGCGCGGGCACTCAAGGACTATCAACGCGATTATCTGAACCATCCGCATCATTACGAAACCTTTCAACAGGCCGTATTGAACCTGTTGACCTTGCTGGAAATCCCCGGTTTGGCGGGATTGTTGGCCAAAACCCGCCGGGCGATGACTTGGCCGATGCGCAAATTGTTCGGTTCAAAATCCGCTGCCGTCAGCGCCAGCCAGGAGATCGCTGTGTTAACGCAGATCGGCGATCACGTGATGATCCAATTGGCGGACCGCCTGCTGGAAATCGCCGAAACCGAAGCGGACGATGCCCGCTGGTGGAAGGAAACCAGCGGCGCGTTACGGCAACAGCGCGGCGACATTTCCAGCGCTTATCAACGGGCGGTGCTGAATTACCACGGCGATTTTCAGCAAGACGTCGAAGCCGCCGCCCAGCGCCTGTATCGCAAATTGCAAGAACAGCCGCTGATTCTCAACAGTTTGCGCGCCACGCGGGCGACCACCGACGCCGGTGCGGTGCTATTGACTATCCAGGCCGGCGGCATTGGTCTGCATGATTTGGTGCTGATGCCGTTGATGCTGACCGCGACCTCGCTGCTGGCGGAAAGTACGCTGGGCGGTTATATGGCGCGCGTCGAGGCGGATTTAAAGCAACATCAACTCCATACCGTCAACGCCGCGCTGTTCGAGCACTGTTTGCAACGGCGTCTTTATGCGCTGCCTGGGCAAATTGCCAGCAACAGCCGGTTCGATATCGACGAAACCGAATGTCGGCAAGCCGAACAAGCCTTGCAAGATAAAAAGCATGGATTACGAATACTCTGAATTACTTGGTCGCGCTCGCCGGTGGAGCGAAGCGGCCGTCGCGGCACAGCGCCTGCCGCTCGAACAGGCGGACTGGTTGGCGCAACTGGATAGCCCAATCGCGTCCAGCTTGTTCCCGCAAGCCCAAGGCGACGCAGGCCGGCCGATGATCGTTGCCTTCATGGGGGGGACCGGTGTCGGCAAAAGCAGTTTGCTGAATCGATTGGCGGGCCGGGCGATCGCCAAGGCCGGCATCGAAAGGCCGACCTCGCGCGAGGTCACGCTGTATCATCACCGCGGCCTGACATTGAATGAACTGCCCGACGGGTTGCCCTTGGACCGGATTAAGATCGATCACCACGACGACGACGCGCGGCGCCATATTGTTTGGATAGACATGCCCGATTTCGACAGTGTCGAAGCCGCCAACCAAAAACTGGTGCTGAATTGGCTGCCGCATATCGATGTGCTGCTGTACGTAGTCAGTCCCGAGCGTTATCGCGACGGCAAGGCCTGGCGCCTGTTATTGGCCGAGGGCGCCAAGCATGCCTGGTTGTTCGTGATGAATCAGTGGGATCGCGGCCAAGTGGCGCAATACGAGGACTTGCGGCGCCAACTGGCGTTGGCGGGTTTTGCCGATCCCTTGCTGTTTCGCACTAGTTGCGTGCAACCGGACGGCGACGAATTTCCGGCGCTGCTGGTCAAACTGGCGGAACTGGCGGGTGGTCATGCGATGCAGCAAATGCAGCGTCGCGGCGAACGCCAGCGAAAACAAGCGTTGTCGACGACCTTGCGTCGCTTGGAAACGCTGTTGGCCGAACGCGATTACCCGGCTCTGCAACGGCAATTGGAAACGCGCTGGCAGCGCGCGGAAACCGACCTCGCTGCCGGACTGGCCTGGCCGCTGACGCAACTGGCCAAGGCTCGGACCGAACCGGGCGGTCAAACCGCCGATATTAAGCTTTGGGACGATTGGGCGCAGACGCTGTTCGGCGATTTGTTGGACGACGTGGCGCTGCAAGCGTCGCAAGCCGGCATTCCACCCCGGCCGTTGCGCGCGGCACTACAAGATTTGCGCGACACGGCAGGCGCCAAGGTGGTCGCGCAAACCGAACTGGCTGGCCGGATGGCGCTGCTGAATCCCGGCAGTCGCCCGCGGCGGATAGTTTTGCGGATCGCCACGGTCGCCGCGACCGCGTTACCGTTGGCGGCGATGGCTGCCGTGGGATACCAGGTTTATTTCGGTTACTACCGAGGCGCGAGCGGTCTCGGCGCGTATTTGGGTAGCGACTTCGCGATACATAGCGGCTTGCTAATCGGTTTAAGCTGGTTGATCCCCTATTTTTTGCAGCGACAACTACAGCCGTCGCTGCAAAAAGCCGCCCAACGCGGCCTGCAAAAAGGCTTGCAACAAGCCTTAGCCGGCTTGTGGGCGGAAATCGGCGCGAGCTTGCGGCGCGAACAACAGGAAAATCAGCGGCTTTTGGAACAGCTTAGCGAAATCGCCCAGGATTGCGCACCGGGCGAGGAAGAACATATCGCCAAACAGAGCCTGCTGGGCAGGGCCTTGCCGGATCGCGAACCGGCGTGATCGCCTGGTTTCGACGACTCAGGAGTCGTCTGTGGCTAGCGCCAAATCGGCCAATTGTTGTAAGGCCGCCCGATAGCAGTCGGCGGAATCCGCTCTGACCGTCGCGTGCGCGACCTTACGGCCCTTGCGCGGTGCCTTGTCGTAGAGGTGCAAATGAGCGTTGGCGATGCCGAGCACTTGCGCGTCGCCGGCGACGCCACCGATAAAATTCACCATGCCGGCGTAACCTCTGGCGCGGGTCGAACCCAGCGGCAAATCCAGAATCGCCCGCAAATGATTTTCGAATTGGCTGGTTTCCGCGCCTTCGATGGTCCAGTGGCCGGAGTTGTGTACCCGAGGGGCGAATTCGTTCGCCAGCAATTCGTTGCCGACCGCAAACAACTCCAAGGCCACCACGCCGACGTAATCGAGTTTTTCCAATAAGCGGGTCACGTAATCTTCTGCCAACGTCTGCAATGGATCGTCGCTACGGCATTCGGCGATACGCAGGATGCCGCCGCGATGCCGGTTTTCGGACAGCGGGTAAAACGCGATGGCGCCCGTCGGGCGGCGGGCGGCGATGATCGACACTTCGCGCTCGAAACCGACGAAGCCTTCGACGATGGACGGCGCGTCCTGCATCGCCAACCAAGCAGTTTCGAGTTGTTCGGCCGAATGGATCAAGACTTGGCCCTTGCCGTCGTAACCCATGCGCCGACTCTTCAAAATGGCCGGGTAACCGATGTCGGCCACGGCCCTAACCAAATCGTCCAGGCAGTCCACGGGCGCGAACGGCGCTGTGCGCATGCCCAAATCCCGGAAAAAATTCTTTTCCAGCAGCCTGTCCTGGGCTACGGCCAGCGCGCCGGCCGGCGGATAAACCGTGGTGTGACTGGATAGATATTCGGCGACGTGAGCCGGCACGTTCTCGAACTCGTAAGTGACGATGTCGGCTTTTTCGGCCAGTTGCGCCAGCAAGGCGGGGTCGTCGTAGGCGCCCAGCAAATGTTCGCTCAAGCCGCCGGCACCGGCGTTGGTGTCGGGGTCGAGCACGACGAATTGCAAACCGAGCGGATAACCGGCCAGCGCGATCATCCGGGCGAGTTGGCCGCCACCCAAGATACCGATTTTCATCCGGCCACCTGTCTCGGGTCGGGCGTGGCGATCACGCTGTCGGTTTGTTGGCGGCGATAGGCGTCTAGCGCCGGCCGATACTGCGAGTGTTTGTTGCTGATAATCGCCGCAGCCAACAGTGCGGCATTAATTGCGCCGGCCTTGCCGATCGCCAAAGTGCCGACCGGAATGCCAGCCGGCATTTGTACGATGGACAATAGGGAGTCCATGCCGTTGAGTGCCTTGGATTGCACCGGTACCCCGAGTACCGGCAACGCGGTCTTCGCGGCTGTCATGCCCGGCAAATGCGCGGCGCCGCCGGCGCCGGCGATGATGACTTCCAGGCCCTTGGCCTCGGCGGATTCGGCATACTGAAACAATTTATCGGGTGTGCGATGGGCGGATACCACTTCGACCTCGTGTGGAATGTCCAGATGTTCCAGGGTTTGCGCGGCATGTTGCATGGTTTCCCAATCCGACGTGGAACCCATGATGATGCCTATCAATGCAGTCATGCAAAATCTCCGGTGCTTGCAATCAATCAAGGCGGGCGATTATCGCACAATCGAACGTTTTTCCGTGTCGGCGAATTGCGGATTCCGGTGGCCTTAATGTTAAGATAGCGCCCCTCGTAAACCTGGAGCCTTGCGCCGAACATGGAAAATTCGCAAACCGTCATGCTGGAAGCCCGGGGATTAGCGTGTTCGCGCGACGATCGCCTGCTGTTTTCCGGTTTGAGTTTCGAATTGGCGGCCGGGCAGGCCTTGCTGTTGGAGGGCGCCAACGGTTGCGGCAAGACTTCGCTATTGCGGATTCTTTGCGGTTTTCGCGAACCTGACGCCGGCGATATTTTTTGGACCGGCGAGCGTCTGGAAGAGGGCGCCTACCATCGCGACATGGCCTACGTCGGCCACGCCGACGGTACCAAGAAGGAATTGACCGTGTTGGAAAACCTGCGTTTTGCGTTGGCGATGAAGGCCGATGGTGCCTATCGGATAGACGACGCCCTGGCAAAAGTCCAACTGGCCGGTTTCGACGATAATCCAGTGCATACCTTGTCGGCCGGGCAAAAACGCCGTTTGTCGCTGGCGCGCTTGTTGATCACCGCCAATCGGTTGTGGATACTCGACGAGCCTTTTACGTCGCTGGATCGTCAGGGCATACGCCTGATCGAATCGCTGATCGCGGAACACGTCGCCGGCGGCGGCTTGGCGGTATTGACCTCGCACCACGATCTCAGGCTGCCCGACATCGAATTGAAAACCATCCATCTGCAAGCATGCCATTGATTCAAGCTTTCTGGGCCATCGTCCGCCGGGACTTGATGCTGGCCTTTCGGCGCCGCGCCGAAATGGCCAATCCGTTAATGTTCTTTGTGTTGGTGGTGACCTTATTTCCTTTGGCGATCGGCGCCCAGTCGAATTTATTGCAAGCGGTGGCGCCTGGCGTGATTTGGGTCTCGGCGCTATTGGCAACCCTGCTGTCGCTGGACGGCTTGTTTCGCAGCGACTTCGAGGACGGCTCGCTGGAGCAAATGCTGATCAGTCCGCAACCGCTCTCGGTATTGGTGCTGGGCAAAATCGCCGCGCACTGGCTGGTTACCGGTTTGCCGTTGTTGCTGGTGGCGCCGTTGCTGGCGGTGTTTTTGGGCCTGCCGGAACGGGCGATGGGAACTTTGTGGCTGAGCTTGATCATAGCTACTCCATTATTGAGCCTAATCGGCGCGGTTGGCGTGGCTCTGACTGTCGGTTTGCGGCGCGGCGGCATGCTGTTGTCGTTGTTGGTGTTGCCGTTGTACGTGCCGGTGCTGATTTTTGCCAGCGGCGCGGTAGACCGGGCCGCCGGCGGTTTGCCGGTTTCGGCGCAATTGAATATTTTGTTGGCGATGTTGTTGGCGGCCCTCGTGTTAGTCCCGCTGCCGACCGCCGCCGCGTTAAAAATGAGTGTGAATTGAGTAATGTCCGTGATTCCAGCGCCGGTTAGCCGGTTTTTTCATCGAACCTCGTCGCCGCCGCATTTTTATGCTTTGGCCGACCGCTTCATTCCGTGGCTGACCGCGATCTTTCTGGTGTTGTTGGGTGCCGGCCTTTACGGCGGCTTGATACTGGCGCCCACCGATTACCAACAAGGCGAGAGTTACCGCATCATGTATATCCACGTGCCGGCCGCTTGGATGTCCTTATTCATCTATGTGCTGATGGCGGTCATGGGTGCCATCGCGCTGGTTTGGCGCATGAAATTGGCGGAAGTGATGTTGATCGGCAGCGCGCCAATTGGCGCCGGTTTTACCTTTGTCGCGTTGGTCACCGGCTCGTTGTGGGGCAAACCGATGTGGGGCACCTGGTGGGTTTGGGATGCGCGATTGACGTCGGAGTTGATCCTGCTGTTTCTTTATTTGGGCTTGATCGGCTTGTACGGCGCGATCGAAGACAAACGCAGCGCGGCCCGCGCCGTTTCGATCCTAGCCTTGGTCGGCGTCGTCAATATTCCGATCATTCATTATTCGGTGGAATGGTGGAATACCTTGCACCAACCGGCGACGGTCGGCAAGATGGGTAAACCGTCCATCCATATTTCGATGTTGATTCCGCTGTTACTGATGGCGGTGGCTTTCAAGTTTTATTATCTGATCGCGGTGTTGCAAGCCGCCAAACTCGAATTGCTAAAGCGCGAGCCCAATTCGCAATGGGTTAGGGCCTTGATGGAGAAGCAAGCATGACGCTGCAAAGCTTTTTGGAGATGGGCGGTTATGCCTGGTATGTCTGGCCGTCCTACGGCATTACCTTCTTGGTGTTGCTGATCAATGTGTTGTGGCCGATCGTGCAGCGCAAGCAGTTTTTCCGCCAGTTGTGGCTCAAGCAAAAGCGCGGTCAACAACGATGAAGCCGATTCGAAAACAACGCTTGCTGCTGATCGGTTTGATGTTGGCGGGACTGGGTTTGGCCGCCACTTTCGCGCTGAAAGCCTTCAACGAAAATCTGATGTATTTTTTCTCGACCTCGGACGTCAAGGCCGGCAAGGCTCCGGATAATGCCGCGTTTCGCTTGGGTGGCATGGTGGTCAAGGGCAGCGTCGAACGACCGGGCAAGGATTTGCTGGTGCGCTTCAAACTCAGCGATTTTAGCCAGGAAGTCGTCGTCGAATACAGCGGCATCTTGCCCGACCTGTTTCGGGAAGGGCAGGGCATCGTCGCCAAGGGCCGACTGGACCTGAATGGCGTATTCGTCGCCGAGGAAGTGTTGGCCAAGCACGACGAAAACTATATGCCGCCGGAAGTGGCCGGTAGTTTGAAAAAACCGGCGGGGCAACCATGATTCCGGAAATCGGCCATTTTTCATTGATACTGGCGCTGGGCATGGCGATCGTGTTGGGTCTGCTGCCGATTGTCGGCGCCGGCCGTAACATCGCCGGCTGGGTGCATGTCGCCAAACCGGCGGCCTTCGGGCAACTGCTGTTCATGGCATTGGCCTACGCTTGTCTGACTTATAGCTTTGTTGTGCACGATTTTAGCGTCGCCTACGTCGCGCAAAACTCCAATACCGCATTGCCGTTTTTGTACTTGATCTCCGGTGTGTGGGGCGCTCACGAAGGCTCGTTGTTGCTTTGGGCCTTGACCTTGGCGATTTGGACCGGCTTGGTCGCGGCTTTTAGCGCCAAGATTCCCGATACCACGCGCGCCAGGGTGTTGGGCGTGATGGGCTTGGTCAGCATCGGTTTTCTGTTGTTTCTATTGTTGACCTCCAATCCGTTCGACCGGTTGTTCCCGGCCCCGGCCGAAGGCCGCGACCTAAATCCGCTATTGCAGGACCCCGGCTTGGCGGTGCATCCGCCGATGTTGTACATGGGCTATGTCGGTTTCTCGGTGGCGTTCGCGTTTTCGATCGCCGCGTTGTTGGAGGGGCGATTGGACGCCGCCTGGGCGCGTTGGTCGAGGCCGTGGACTAACGTTGCCTGGATGTTTCTGACGCTGGGCATCACCTTGGGCAGTTGGTGGGCCTATTACGAGCTGGGGTGGGGAGGCTGGTGGTTTTGGGACCCGGTCGAGAATGCCTCCTTCATGCCCTGGCTGGTCGGTACCGCGCTGATTCACTCTTTGGCCGCCACCGAAAAACGCGGTGTGTTCAAAACCTGGACTGTGTTGTTGGCGATTTTCGCGTTTTCGTTGAGCTTGCTCGGTACCTTTTTGGTTCGGTCCGGAGTGTTGACCTCGGTGCATGCCTTTGCCAGCGATCCGGCGCGCGGGGTATTCATTTTGGTGTTTTTGGCGACCGTGGTGGGCGGTTCCTTACTGTTGTATGCGATCAAGGCCCCCAACGTGAAAAGCTCGGCGAGCTTCGATTGGGTGTCCCGGGAAACCGTGTTGTTGGTCAATAACGTGCTGTTGGTGGTGACCGCCGCCAGCATTCTGCTCGGCACCTTGTATCCGTTGGTGATAGACGCGCTCGGCTTGGGTAAGCTGTCGGTTGGTCCGCCGTATTTCAACGCGGTGTTCATTCCGCTGATGGCGCCGCTGGCATTGGTGGTCGGCTTGGGGGTTTTGCTGCGCTGGAAATCCGACGACTTCAAGAGCTTGACCGTTGAGCTGCGCGGCTTGGCGGCGGCATGTCTGCTATTGGCCGTTGCCGCCCCGCTGGCGATGCCATTCTATTCCTGGGCGGCGGCAGTGGGCAGCGCCCTGGCGCTGTGGACCTTGGCGGTGTCGGGTGCCGCTTTCCAACACCGCATCCAAACCTGGTCCTGGGAGCGTTTGAAACAAATTCCGGCCGGTTTTTACGGCATGACGGTGGCCCATTTGGGTATCGCCGTATTCGCGATCGGCATCACCTATACCTCGGTGTACAGCATCGAACGCGACGTGCGTTTGGCGCCGGAAGAAACCCTGGATTTGTTCGGCTACGTGTTTCAGTTCCATGGGGTCAAACAGACTCAGGGTCCAAATTATCAAGCCGAGCAAGGCTTTCTGACCGTCAGCCATGAAGGCCAAATCGTCGCCGAATTGGCGCCGCAAAAGCGGGTTTATCGTGTCCAAAAAATGCCGATGACCGAAGCCGCAATCGATGCCGGCGCGTTTCGCGAT
Source organism: Methylomonas koyamae (assembly GCF_001644025.1). GTDB lineage: Bacteria > Pseudomonadota > Gammaproteobacteria > Methylococcales > Methylomonadaceae > Methylomonas > Methylomonas koyamae_A. Next base: position 13,011 of record NZ_LUUK01000229.1, on the reverse strand, counting down.
CTGTTCGTCGCGTTGGGCGAGCCCTTGGACCAGCAGGGAGCCTGGAGTTTGCGGGTTTATTATAAGGCCTTCGTCCGTTGGATTTGGATGGGCGGCGTGTTAATGGCAGTGGGCGGCTTATTGGCGGCCTGCGACCGTCGCTATCGCATGGCGGGTATCAAGACTCAGGAGAGCCGATGAAATACGTTTTACCGCTATTGCTGTTCATTGGCTTATCGGTATTTTTGGCGATCGGTTTGAAACTGAATCCTCGGGAAATTCCGTCGCCGCTGATCGACAAACCGGCACCGGCATTCAACTTGCCGGTATTGGCCGAGCCAAGTAAGACCCTGACTCCCAATGATTTGAAAGGCAAGGTTTGGTTGCTGAACGTTTGGGCGTCGTGGTGCATTTCCTGCCGCGAAGAACATCCGCTGCTGGTCGAGCTGGCCAAGCAAAACCGAGTCACGCTGATTGGATTAAATTACAAGGACGAAGCTCAGGCCGCCGAACTTTGGCTGGGCAAACACGGTAACCCTTATAACGCCAGCGTCATGGACAGCGACGGCCGCATCGGCATCGACTACGGCGTTTACGGTGTGCCGGAAACCTTCGTAATCGACAAGCGCGGCGTCGTGAGGCATAAACACACCGGACCGATTCAACCGGCCGATCTCGAACAAGTGTTATTGCCGATGATAGAACGTCTGGAAGGGGAGCCTTCATGAAACGCGCGGCCCTGCTGAGTCTGATGCTGATGGCCTCAACGACCTTCGCCGCCGTGGAGTATCGGGATTTTTCCCAACCCGAGCAAGAACAGGTCTATCAGACCTTGATTTCGGAATTACGCTGCCTGGTTTGCCAAAATCAAACTATCGCCGATTCCAACGCCGATTTGGCCAAGGATTTGCGCGAACAGGTTTATCAAATGCTGCGCCAGGGTAAATCCCGCGCCGATGTGGTCAATTTTATGACCGAGCGTTACGGCGATTTCGTGATGTACAAACCCGCTTTCAATCTTAAAACCGTATTGCTTTGGCTAGGGCCTGCGTTATTCTTGGGTGGTGGTTTGATCACGGTAATACTGGTGGCGCGCCGCAAGCGGACCGGGCGAGCAACCGAACTTGACGCCGCGCAAAAAGCCCGGCTGGAAAAACTATTGGGCGAGGGCGAAGACGCGTGACGACTGAATTCTGGCTTTGGATAGCCGCGCTTTGCGCCGTGGCGCTAGCGATTTTGCTGCCACCGTTGTTTCGAAGAGCGCCGATTTCATCGGCCGACGGCGCGCAGCGCAACACCGACATCGCTCGCCAACAACTGGCCGAACTCAAGCAACAATTGCAAAGCGGCGCGTTGTCGCCGACGCAGTACGAAGCCCAATACAATGATTTGCAGTTGTCCGTGCTCGACACCTTGGACGACCAAGGCCGGGGGACCGCGATTGGCTCTGCCGGTCGCTGGATTGCCGTGCCGATTGCAATATTGCTGCCGGTGGGCGGCTTGTTGTTGTACGGCATGCTCGGCGAACCCGAGGCGATGAAGAAGGCCGAATGGCAAGCAACCAATCAAAAGCTGGCCGACAACGTGCAGACCATGGTGCAGCGCTTGGTTGATCGCTTGCAACAACATCCGGACGATCTGGAAGGCTGGATGATGCTGGGCCGATCCTTCGTATACATGCAGGAGTATCAAAAAGCGGCCGAGGCCTTCGGCGAGCTTAATCGGCGCAAGCCGGGCGATCCGGCGGTGATGCTGCGCTACGCCGACGCCTTGTCGATGGCCCGCAACGGCCGGCTGAGCGGCGAACCGGCCGACTTGGTCTTCAAGGCCCTGGAGCAAGTCCCGGAAGATCACACCGCGCTGTGGCTGTCCGGGATGGCCAAGGCGGAGGCCGGCGATTTTCGCGAGGCCATCGCTTATTGGCAAAAGCTTTCTAAATTATTGCCGGCCGATGACGAGGCTCAACAACAGTTGGCCAATATGATGCGGATGGCCGAAGCGGAAATGGTCAAAGCGCCGCCTTCTAACGCAGCATCCGCGCCGAACGTCGAAATTTCGGTGCGCGCGTCATTGGCGAACGGCCGGACCGCGCCGGCGGATAGCACGGTATTTATCTACGCCCAAGCGGCCAACGGCCCAAAAATGCCGTTGGCCATCGTCCGCAAGCAGGTCGCCGACTTGCCGATTGACGTGGTGTTAAACGACAGCATGGCGATGCAACCGCAATTGCATTTGGCCGACTTTCCGAAATTGCGCATCGTTGCCAGAGTCTCCAAGTCCGGCAATGCGATGCCGGCCGCCGGCGACTTGATCGGCAGCGCCGAACTGAACTTGGCCGATGCCAACCGGCGGGTCAATGTCACCATCGACCAAGAAGTGAAGTAATGGATCAATCCATCCAATTCGACCTGGACCTGATTCACCGCTACGACAAATCCGGTCCGCGCTATACCTCGTACCCGACCGCGTTGGAATTGCACGAGGGCTTCGGCGAGGCGGAATATCTCAAGCATATCGAAAAATCCAATGCGGCCGGCGGGCCGTTATCGCTGTATTTCCACATCCCGTTCTGCGACACGGTATGTTTTTATTGCGCCTGTAACAAGATTGTGACCAAAAACCGGTCACATTCGGTACCGTATCTGGACAATCTGGTCCGGGAAATCGAAATGCAGGGCGACTTATTCGACGGGTCCCGTCCGGTCAACCAATTACATTGGGGCGGCGGCACGCCGACCTTTTTGAATTTCGAACAAATGCAACGGTTGATGGACGCCACCCGCCGGCATTTTAATCTGCGTAGCGACGACGGCGGCGAATACTCGATCGAAGTCGATCCGCGCGAAACCAACGATAGAACCATCGCGCAGTTGCGAGAATTAGGTTTTAACCGCATTAGCCTGGGATTGCAGGATTTCGACCCGGCGGTCCAAGCCGCGGTCAATCGCTTACAGAGCAAGGAGCAGACCTTCGCGGTGCTGGAAGCGGCCAGGGCGGAAGGGTTTCGTTCCACCAACATCGATTTGATCTACGGTTTGCCGTTGCAGACCGAAACCAGCTTCGCGGATACCTTGGATCAAGTACTGGCTTACGCGCCGGACCGCTTCTCGATCTTCAATTACGCGCACATGCCCAGCCGCTTTAAAACCCAGCGGCAGATCGACGAAGCCGATTTACCGCCGCCATCGGTCAAGCTGGATATTTTGCAAATGATCGGCAGGAAACTAACCGACGCCGGTTACGTATACATCGGCATGGATCATTTCGCCAAGCCAGACGATTTGCTGGCGGTAGCGCAACGCGAAGGCAAGTTGTATCGAAACTTTCAAGGTTACTCGACCCACTCGGACTGCGATCTGATCGGATTCGGTATTACGTCAATCGGCCGGGTCGGCGATGCGTATATCCAGAACGTTAAGGAACTGGACCCATACGCCGCGCGGATTTCCCAAGGCCGGCTAGCGGTGTTTCGCGGTGTCGAATTGGACGACGACGATAAGTTGCGGCGCGCCGTAATCACTCAGTTAATTTGCCACTTCGAATTGTCTTTCGCGGTTATCGAACGGGAATTCTCGATCCGCTTCGCCCATTATTTCGCGCCGGAATTGGAACATTTGCGGGTCATGCAAGGTGACGGGCTGTTGAGTCTCGACGACGACGGCGTCCAGGTCTTGCCCGCCGGCCGCTTGTTGATTCGGAACATTTGCATGGTATTCGATAAGTACCTTGCCCAAAAACAACAGCAATTTTCCAGGGTAATTTAAGCGCCGCGTTGGGTTGAATCTCGGACTCCACGGCTTGTTTGTGTATGGGGATTTCCGCCGGTCTCGCCTTACCGACAGGGATAGGTGCAATGCAAAAGTTATCCCCGGCTACCCGACCCGTTACTAACTGCGGCAGGTGCCCGCTGACTGAGTTCGCCGCTAATTTTGCCAGCTAGACTTGGGTTTTCGGCTACGCTTGTAGGCCACATACCATTGTAAAAGGAGCTGGAGCGTATGTCGGCACAACCTTTATCGCTGCGTTTCACCGGAAACGGGAGCGAATATTTTCGAATCTGGATCGTCAATCTGTTGCTCAGTATCGTGACCTTGGGTATTTATTCGCCGTGGGCCAAGGTCAGGCGCAACCAGTATTTTTACCGGCATACCTTACTCGCCGACAGCGGCTTCGATTATCACGGCGACCCGAAGTCGATATTGAAGGGTCGAGTAATCGCGGTGCTGCTGTTTGGTTCCTATTCTTTTTTCAGCCGTTTCGACCCGACCATCGCGGCCGTGATTTTTCTGGCGATTTTAGCGGTGCTGCCGTGGTTGCTGGTACGGTCCTTGCGGTTTCGCTTGCATAACACCAGCTATAGGGGTTTGCGGTTCGGTTTTCACGGCCAGACGGGCCCCGCCTATTGGTATCTGTTGGGAGCACCTTTTTTAGGCGGCGCCACGCTGGGCTTGCTCTGGCCGTGGGCGCAACAGCGCATGACGGTTTACACCCGCGATCACAGCAGTTTCGGCTCCGCGCACTTCAAGTTCGAAGCCACTGTCGGGGCGTTTTACAAAATCTATTTCTGGGTGTTCTTGCTGGCGGTACTGATGTTTGCCGGCGCGGCCGCGGCCATGACGCTGGTTCTGTCGTCCGGTGCGTTTCCGCTGGAAGGCCAGAATCAGGCTGGCGTGATTGGCGGCGCGGCGGCAGTGTTGACGTATTTTGGCCTAGTGGTGATTGTCTATCCCTTTGTATCGGCGCGAATGCAAAATCTGATGTGGGGACATACCCGGCTCGGCGCGCACCGCTTCACCGCGCGGGCCAGAGCGCGCGACTTGTTGTGGATCATGATCAGCAATGTGTTACTGATCGGCTTGTCGCTGGGGCTTTTCAAACCGTTTGCCGATATCCGCCTGGCTCGTTATCGCCTGGAAAGTACGGCTTTGTTGCCGGGCGGAAGCCTTGCCGATTTTGTCGCCGGTCTGCAAAGCCAGGCGGGCGCGGCTGGCGAGGAAATCGCCGATATTTTCGATTTCGATATCGCGTTGTGAAATCGGTCGCCGGCATTTATTTCGACGGCCGGCAGGCGATAGCCCATCGGGTCGTTCTCAGCGTCGAAGCCGGCCGCTTGCAATTGCGAGGCGAAACTGTAAATCGCGACGAGCTGCTCAGCGCGCTAACGATACCGGCACCGCTCGGCCGTTCGCCGCGTTTGATTCTATTCGCCGACGGAGCCCGCTGCGAAGTGGCGGATTCGGTCGGTTTCGCCGACTTGCTGCCGGAGCGGGCCGGCGGTTGGTTATCAATCTTGGAAAGTCATATCGTCGCGGCGATAATCGGCGTATTGTTATTACTGGGATTGGCGATTGCCGGCTATCGTTGGGGCTTGCCTTATGCGGCCGGGGCAGTCGCGGAAAGGCTGCCGGCCGAGATGTTGACGGAAATGGACCATCAGTTGTTCGCCAGCCTCGACCAACATTGGTTGCAGCCCAGCGGCGTGCCGGAATCGCGCCGCGCCGACATTGAGGCCAAGGCATTTGGTTTGGCGCCACATGCCGAGGTCCGGCTGATGTTTCGCGCCAGCCGCCAGCTTGGCGCCAATGCCTTTGCACTGCCCGGCGGTACGGTGTTGGTGCTGGACGATTTGGTCGACCTTACAGCCAACGACGACGAGATCGTGGCGGTGCTGGCGCACGAATTCGGCCATGTTCGCGAGAAGCACGCCTTGCGGCAGATGTTGCAAGCCACTGTCGTTGGCTTGGCGCTGGCGGCCTATCTAGGCGACGTCAGTAGTCTATTGGCGGCGGCTCCCGCGGTATTGCTGGAGACCGGCTATTCGCGCGATTTCGAGCGTTCCGCCGACCGCTATGCCGCCGATTTGCTGATTAGCCATCACCAATCGCCGACCTTGTTGGCCGATATGCTAGACAAATTGGACGTTTACTGGCGAGAACGGTACAACCTAAAGCTTGGCGATCGAATGGGTGAATTTGGCGGTTATTTGTCCACGCATCCCGGTAGCGCCGAGCGCATCGCTTTTTTGCGAGAGCGGCGCTAGCGAAGCGAATTGGGTTAAAGCCGCTAGCACGTGCTCGCTTGATTTGCAAAGGCAAGCGCCCGGTTAGTGTTTAGTCTGGTAAAAGCATGTCGTGGCTCGTGTTCAGCGAAATCGTCGTTCGTTTGACGTCGAAGGCGTTCTATCCGGACTTTGTGCATCGGTGCTGAAGCACGGTGTCTCAATCGGAATTCATACGGTGTCGTCTCGTGATCGGTTGTTTGTAGGTCGACTAACCACTCGATCAAGCCCATGCACCAAAATGCAGCGCGATCTCGATTAGCTTGGTGCGGCCGCTCGCTTTAGAGAGCGGCATTCTGCCAGTATCGGCTAGCGATCGGTTCACCAACGATGTCGGCATAGTACGCCGAAACATGAAGACACTATTTTCAAAGGTCGGGCGACGCCGAGATCGGCCATGATTTGGCCGTCTCGGCTCCGGTAGTCGCGCGATGGTTACAAGCCGGCCGAAGCCCGGCCAGTTTGTGCCACCGGCGCGTATGCCGCGGGCCGTCGTAGCCCCCTCGGAGTCTGCCAGGACCGCGGTTTCCAATCTATAGGCGCACAGTACCCTCAGTCGTCGCCTCGGCTAAAGGCCCCTTAGGCTGCAATTGGTGCGAGTTTTGCTTTCCGATCTGCGGGACGCTAAGATCGGCCTTGGGTTTCAGCGGGTTTGTTGCCCGGTCTGTGCTGACTGCCCGATGTTTGAAATTGATATGATAAACCACGGATTATGCCAAACATGCAATGCTCGACCAGATCCTAAGCAAAATCCGCCTGGAAGGCGATCATGCGCTCGGTCATCACCAGAATGTCGAGTTAAGTAGTGCTTTTCAGGCGATTGTCAGTTTGCCGCACCAGCGCGCGGTAGGTTACGAGGCGTTAATCCGGGGCAGGGCGCCCGACGGAAGTGCGGTGGCGCCTCCGCGACTGTTCGAGAGTGCGAAGTCCTTGCAGGATTTGGTTTATCTGGACCGTTTATGTAGAGCCCTGCATTTGCAGAATTTTAAGCTGGCGGATTCTCGCGGCAACTGGTTGTTTCTGAATATCGCGCCCGAAGTTATCGTACACGGCTGGCGTTTCGGCTTTTTCTTCGCGGAGTTGCTGGATCTGATGGACATTCGGCCCGAGCGGGTCGTGATCGAAATCATGGAAAGTCCGTTGTTGGAAGAGCGGCAATTGAATCGGTCGGTCGATTTTTACCGCGAGTTGGGCTGTTTGATTGCGATTGACGATTTCGGCGCGGGACATTCCAATTTTCAGCGGATCTGGCGCATAAAACCACATATCGTTAAGTTGGACCAGTCGATCGTCCGCCACGCAGTAAATAACCCGGTCGCGCGGCGCATGCTGCCCAACATCGTCGCCACGCTGCACGAAGCCGGAAGTCTGGTGTTGATCGAAGGCGTCGAAACGCATGAGGAAGCGATGATTGCGATGCATGCGAATATCGATTTGGTACAAGGCTATTATTTCGGCACCCCGCGCATGGGGATGCAAGACGCCGAAGAAGTGCGCCCGGTGGTTGCTGAATTATTCGGCCAGTACGCGCTCGATATTGCCAAGCGGAGCGGTCGTTCGCGTTATCCGCATCATATTCAAGCGATGCTGGTGGCTAAACAGGCTCTACAAACCGGTGCCGAAGATCTCGAGAGTCTTGATTGCATTCGCCAATTGTTGGCGCTACCGGGCGCCGATCGCTGTTATTTATTGGGCAGCGACGGCGTGCAGATCGGCGGTAGCGTGCTTGCCGATCACCGCTACGGGACCGCCTCAGGCCGGTTCGCACCGTTGGCGGCCGGAAATCGGGCGAGTTGGCTACGCCGACCGTATCTTTTACGAGCCTTGCAAGGTTCCGAGGATGTGCATTTGACCCGGCCCTATTTGTCGGTGGCAACCGGACGCTTGTGCGTGACCTTGTCGGTGGCCTATCCGTTCGGCGGATCGCCGCGAATTCTTTGTTACGATCTCGATCACGAAACCCTGGAAGCTGCACCGATCGACGATGCCATGGTTATCGAATCGGCCGCGGCACTTTGAGTCTCGACGGTTTCGCGTCGTTAATCGAAACTGTGTATGATTGTTTATCCCTTAAATATTGAGTCAGGAGAGTTTGAATGCATAACGTCACGTTGATCAAAGGCGATGGTATCGGTCCCTCGATCATGGAAGCGGCCATCGCGGTGATTAACGCCGCCGGCGCGAAAATCCATTGGCACGAGGCCGATGCCGGCATGTCGGCCTACGAACGTACCGGTACGCCCCTGCCCGACGCAACGATGGAATCCATAGCGCAAACCAGGGTGGCGTTCAAAGGTCCGTTGACGACGATGGTCGGCGAGGGCTTTCGCAGCATTAACGTCGAATTGCGCAAGCAATACGATCTTTACGCCAACGTGCGACCGGCCAAAAGCTGGCATGGCGTTAAAACCCGCTACGACGATGTCGATATCGTCATCGTGCGGGAAAATACCGAAGGCTTGTACGTGGGCCTGGAGCATTATCTGACACCGGCCAAGGATATTGCCGAAAGCTTGGCCGTCGTGACCAAAGCGGGGTCCGAGCGCATTGTCGAATATGCCTTCAAATACGCGATCGACAACCATCGCAAGAAGGTCACGGTTTGTCACAAGGCCAATATTTTGAAATTCACCCAAGGCTTATTCTTGAAAACCGCTCGCGAAGTGGCGGCCAAGTATCCCAATATAGAATTCGACGAAAAAATCGTCGATGCGGCCTGCATGCACATGGTCATGAAACCCGAACAGTTCGATGTGGTGGTGACCACCAACATGTTCGGCGACATCCTGTCCGATTTAACCGCCGGTTTGGTGGGTGGTTTGGGGCTCATTCCCGGCGCCAATATCGGCGAGGACGCAGCCCTGTTCGAAGCCGTGCATGGTAGCGCGCCGGACATCGCCGGCAAAAATATCGCCAACCCGACTGCCGTGATGATGGGCGGCGTGATGATGCTGAATCACTTGGGGGAACATGATGCAGCGATCCGCATGCAAAACGCCATTGAAAAGGTCGTGAACGGCGGCGTCTATGTAACCCCGGATTTGAACCCGGGCAGCAAATACGGCACCAAGGAAATGGGGCAGGCCATTGTCGATGCGATGGAGTGATTAATCGGCGACGGAGGCGGATATGAGCGCGCAATCTGAATTTGATAAACCGTGGATGTCCGTTGAGGACTATCTTGCGGCGGAATTGCTCAGCGACACCAAGCATGAGTATGACGACGGGGAAGTCGTGGCAATGTCGTGCGTCAGCAAGAATCACGATAGGATTAAGATGAACTTGTCACGTAACTTCGGCAACCATTTGCAGGACCAACCCTGCGAGCCGTTTAGCTCCGATGTCAAAGTCAAGATCGGCCAGTATTTGTTCTACCCCGATGCGATGGTGGTTTGCGAGGATACCTCGACCCACGACTATTACGCCGAGACTCCGGTATTGGTCGTCGAGGTGTTATCCAAATCCACCCGCCGCCGCGACGAAACCATCAAACGCCGCCTATATCAAACCATTCCGACTTTGCAGGAATACGTGCTGATCGAGCAAGACATCGTCGATGTCGAAGTTTGTCGGCGTAGCGAAGGTTGGGTCTCCAATCACTATTTTCTCGGCGACGACATGCCTTTCGAATCGATTGGCTTGAACCTCGGCGTCGCCGAAATCTATGCCCGAGTCGACAACGACGACATGCGGACCTTCATCGCCGAGCAAACGCTGGCTCAAGAAAATGCCAACGCCAACGCATCCCAAGCCTAATTTTTTTACCGGAAATCATCATGCTAGAACAATACCGAAAACACGTAGCCGAACGTGCCGCTGAGGGCATCGTTCCCAAACCCTTGGATGCCGAGCAAGTCGCGGCCTTGGTCGAATTATTGAAGCAGCCGCCGGTCGGCGAAGAAGCGTTTTTGCTGGATTTGCTGGCCAACCGCATTCCCGCCGGCGTCGACGAAGCCGCTTATGTCAAAGCCGGTTTCCTGACTGCCGTCGCTAAGGGCGGGGCGACTTCGCCGTTGTTGACGCCCGAAAAAGCCACCGAATTGCTGGGCACCATGCTCGGCGGCTACAACGTCGCGCCGTTGATCGAACTGCTCGATCATGTGACGTTGGCACCGATTGCCGCGAAAGCCTTGTCGCAAATCCTGCTGATCTTCGATGCCTTCCACGATGTGCAAGAAAAAGCCGAAGCCGGCAACGCTTACGCCAAGCAAGTGCTGCAATCCTGGGCCGATGCCGAATGGTTTACTGCTAAACCGGAAGTGCCGGAAAAACTGACCGTCACCGTGTTCAAAGTCACCGGCGAAACCAATACCGACGATCTGTCGCCGGCGCCGGACGCCTGGTCGCGGCCGGATATTCCCTTGCACGCCAAAGCCATGCTGAAAATGCCGCGCGATGGCATCACCAACGCCGAACAGCAAATTACCGAGCTAAAAGCCAAGGGCTTTCCGGTAGCCTACGTCGGCGACGTGGTTGGCACCGGATCGTCGCGCAAATCCGCCACTAACTCGGTGTTGTGGTTCATGGGCGACGACATTCCGTTTATCCCCAATAAACGCGGCGGCGGCGTCTGTATTGGCGGCAAGATTGCGCCGATTTTTTTCAATACCATGGAAGATTCAGGCGCCTTGCCTATCGAATGCGACGTGACCGGCATGGCTATGGGCGATGTGATCGATATTTTTCCTTATGGAGGTGTGGTTAAACGTCACGGCAGCGAAGAAATCATCTGCGAATTTGCGTTAAAAACTGAAGTGATTTTCGACGAAGTCCGTGCCGGCGGTCGTATTCCGTTAATCATCGGTCGCGGTTTGACCGATAAGGCCCGACTAGCCTTGGGCTTGCCGGCTTCAACCGTGTTCCGCCGCTTAGGAGAAGCTGCGGACACCGGCAAAGGCTACACGCTGGCGCAAAAAATAGTGGGTAAGGCTTGCGGCGTGGCCGGTGTCAGACCGGGTAGTTACTGCGAACCAAAAATGACCACCGTCGGTTCGCAAGATACCACTGGGCCAATGACGCGCGACGAACTGAAAGACTTGGCGTGTCTAGGTTTTTCAGCGGACTTGGTGATGCAGTCCTTCTGCCACACCGCCGCTTATCCAAAGCCGGTCGATGTGCAAATGCAGCATACCTTGCCGGACTTTATCATGACTCGTGGAGGGGTATCGCTGCGTCCAGGCGATGGCGTGATTCACTCCTGGCTGAACCGTATGCTGTTGCCCGATACCGTCGGCACGGGCGGTGATTCGCACACTCGATTCCCGATTGGTATCTCGTTTCCCGCGGGTTCCGGTTTAGTCGCATTTGCGGCTGCGACCGGCGTGATGCCTCTGGATATGCCGGAATCGGTATTAGTGCGCTTCAAAGGCCAAATGCAACCTGGCATTACCTTGCGGGATTTGGTCAACGCGATTCCCTACGCGGCTCTGAAAAGCGGCTCCTTGACCGTGGCCAAACAGGGCAAGAAAAACGTATTTTCCGGCCGAATTCTGGAAATCGAAGGCTTGCCGGATTTGAAAGTCGAGCAAGCATTCGAGCTTTCGGATGCGTCAGCCGAACGTTCTGCCGGCGGTTGCACCATCAAACTCAATGAAGCGCCGATTCGTGAGTATCTGAATTCCAATATCACCTTGCTGAAATGGATGATTGCCGAAGGTTACGGCGATGTACGGACTATCCAACGCCGGATTAAAGCCATGCAGGATTGGTTGGCGAATCCGGTATTGATGGAAGCGGACAAGGACGCCGAATACGCGGAAATTATCGAAATCGATTTGAACGAAATCACCGAGCCGCTATTGGCGTGCCCGAACGATCCGGACGACATCAAGCCCTTGTCGGAAGTGGCTGGGACCAAAATCGATGAAGTCTTCATTGGCTCCTGCATGACCAACATCGGTCATTTCCGCGCTGCCGGTAAATTGCTGGAAAAAGCCGGGGCCTTGCCCACGCGCTTGTGGGTGGCGCCGCCGACTAAGATGGATCAAAACCAGTTAGTGGAGGAGGGCTATTACGGCACTTTCGGTAAAGTCGGCGCGCGTACTGAAATGCCGGGTTGCTCGTTATGCATGGGCAACCAGGCGAGGGTGGCGGAAGGCTCGACTGTCGTTTCAACTTCGACGCGTAATTTCCCCAATCGTTTGGGGAATGGCGCCAATGTCTATTTGTCTTCGGCGGAATTGGCGGCGGTGTGTTCTTTATTGGGGAAAATCCCGACGCCGGAGGAATACATGCAATATGCGGCGTTGATCGACCAAAGCAGCGCCGATACTTATCGGTATCTGAACTTCAATCAAATCGACAGCTATCAAACGAAGGCGGATCAAGTCGCCTAATGGCATTTTCTAAGCGGCGGGGTTACGCCTCATCGCGCCGGTTGTTCGCCGCGAAACCGAGCGGGTAACCGGCCTCAAACACGTCGGGTTGAGCCCGAGGCGGCCGGATGAAGCCTCGTGTGTCAGGCCCGCGCATTTTCGACAAACCCTGCTAGGATTATCGGCTGGGTCGTCGCGCGCGGTGGGGGCAAGATTGGAAGAAGATATAACAGCTGAATTGTCGGTTCTGGAGAGCCATTTGGATGGCATGCTGAATCGCGTTCAACATAACAGTCTGACTCTGAAGCGCCTGCAGGCTTTCGAAATGCGTTTGTTGGCGCTGAACACCCTGGCGGAGATGATTGAATTCATCATAGACGAGACCCGCTTGTTTTTTAATCTCGATGCGGTTTGCTTGTCCTTGATCGACGCCCAAGGCGAAATTGCCAGTTGTCTCGAGGCAGATCACTATGCGTTTCGCGAGCGGCCCGATTTGGTGCTGTTGGAGCAAGACGGGGTATTTCTACAAAGTTTCGGTACGGCCGGCCAGCCATTGGTGGGTATCCATCGCGATGAGCGCTGGAGCCGCTTCTTTCCAGGCGTCGAGAAACAGCCGGCTTCGGTTGTGATCATCCCGCTAATCCGCCGCGGCAAAATTCT
>NZ_LUUK01000228.1 GCF_001644025.1 Methylomonas koyamae | reverse complement strand
GTCCGACAGGCTCCTAGGAGATATCCCCGTGGCGGTGATTGATCTGGACGCCAACGGCTCGCATATCGCGACACATTACATCGAAACCGACTTCACCAACACCCCGCGTTATTTGAGAAAAGAAGGGGGTGATCCTGGAAAAGCAGTTTGGGCTTGGCCGATCACCCCCTACGGCGATACCCCGGCCCTGGAAGACCCGGACGGCGACGGCGTGAAGACCACCTTCAACCTGCGCTACCCCGGCCAATACTACGATGCCTACTCCGGCCTGCACTACAACCACACCCGCTACTTCTCGCCCCGCGCCGGCCGCTACCTGCAACCCGACCTGATCGGCCTGGAAGGCGGCACCAATGTGTATACTTACGCCAATGGCAATCCGGTGATGTTTACGGACCCGACGGGCACGATCTGGGATTTGGTCGATTTTGGCTTTTTTGCGCATAGCTTTGCCACTTATCTTCGAATGCCCACCTGGGATAACGGGATCAACCTAGGTCTAGACACCCTGGGGCTTGCTCCGGGAATACCGGCTTTAGGGACGATCAGAAGGGTGGCCGATAGTGCGGCTGAGGCGGCAAAGGGGGCAGGTGATTTAGTTGCCCTTACAAAAGCGCGGTTTGGACATGCATTTACGACGCATGGTCAAGATGCAACGGAGTTTTTAACGAAACGAGCGGCGGGGTCAGGGAAACCAATGGGACAGTTCTTAGACGATCAAGCGGCGGCGCGTTTGATTCAGGATAATCTGGGTAATTTGAAGAATGGAGCCATCTCAGTACCAGTCCCGAATGGGTTTCCCGCTCGCGTGATTATGCCAGATGGGTCGTTCGCTCCTGCATCGACTATTCGCTTGGTTCCAAGTGGTAACGGTGTAAAGACAGCCTATCCGGAGCTTTGACCTATGTCGCGCGAGTTTTATGGCCCAAAGGCGGATGCGGAAAGCGTCATCAATCAATTATTGAGCCTCCCCGCTACCGGAAGGGAGCAGGATTGGGAGATTGAGCTTGCCGATCCAGCGAGAATCGACGAGATGCTCGACATACTTGAATCGAAAGACATTGATTTCGAGTGTAAAAGTGCGCTTGCTCTATTGGCAATAAGCTCAATGGAAGAAGCTAATGAAGCAGGTATGCTTGAGGCCGCACAAGTACGACGGGCCTATCAACTCTTTTTCAAAAGGGATGAACTGCGCGAAAGAATGTGTTTTTACTGGATCGAATTGGGAAGAGCGAACAATATTGAATTGGTAAAAAGCGTTATTGCTTGTTGATTCCTTGCTGGTCGAGCTGATAACCGGTGCACGGCCGTAACCAGACTAAACGAATATGTCGGTGACCGGCCTTGGACAGCCGCATTTTCTTGCGCACACTTTTGCCGGATTCAAAGGACCGATTAGCCTGGGTGGGTACGGTTTTTGTGCCCACGCGGATTTTAACGGTGGGCAAATTTGCCGATCCTATCTGCTCGTATATGCGCTGACGCAGGGTGCCGGTAAGGCTGGGCGGCATCCCGCTGGCGGTGATTGACCAAAATCAGATAGGCGTTTTTACTTCGCGCAGAATAATTACAAAAACCCGAATCAATCGTTGCCGCGCTTGTCGAGCACGGCTTGCCGCGGATTGGGCCGGCGAATGTCGATGGGCAGCGTCATCGCGATGATGTTCAAGGCGGCGTCGAGATTGTCGGTATGAAACGTGCCGCTGACCTTGAGTTTGGCCAAGGCCGGGTCGGCCAGGGTCAGGCGGATGTCGTGGTAACGCTCCAGCTCGGCCAAAACCTCGTCAAGCCGGCGGTTTTCGAAGATCAACCGGCCTTCGCGCCAAGCAGTCTGCATCGCGATTTGGTTGGCGGGCAATTCGCGAAACCGGCCCTTACGGTCGAAACTCAACGCTTGGTTGGCGTGGATTTCCCGACTTTCGATGTGATCGACTCGAACCGCGCCTTCGACGACCGCGATCGCCACTTCGTCGTTATGCAGACGCACGTCGAAGCGGGTGCCTAAATCGACGACGCTAGCGCCACCGACTTCGATTTGGAACGGGCGGTCCCGGTCGTGCGCGACGTCGAAGTAAGCCTCGCCCTTGATCAGCACCAGCGAGCGCCGCCAGCGGTCGAGGTGTACCGTCAATTCGCTGTCCGGACTCAATTCCAGCCGGGAGCCGTCCGCCAATTGAACCGTCCGGCTGGCGCCGCGCTCGGTCGCGTAAACCGCGTTGCGCCCGTACCAGCCTCGTTCGGAGAAGGTCGCCACGCCCAGACCCAACATCAGACAGGCCGCCAACGCCGATTCGGCGAGCCGGCGGCGCGGGCGCCGGTAGGTCAGCGCGGCGGCGCGGACCGGAAAGTCCTGGCCCTTAAAGCCGTCAAGTTGTCGCCAGCGCCGCGCTATTTGCCGGTAGATCCGCTCGTGACCTTCGTCTCGCGCCAGCCACGCTTCGAAAGCGGCGCGTTCGGCCGGCGTGCAGTCGGCCGATTCCAGACGCAGCAGCCAGTCGATCGCTTGTTGCTGCAAGGTGGGCGGAGATTCGGGCATGCGCTTCAAGACGGTTGGCGAGTCGGGTAGGAAGGGCATTGTAAACCCTTGGGTTGAGCCATCGCGACCATGCTCGCGCCTTGAAAAACGCCAAATCCGCTCGCGAGAGCAGCTTCGACGCCAATTTCTCTCGGTCCGGCGCGGTATCGACGCGAGGGCGGGCAAAACCCTTTGCCGCCTTGATTTGCAGGCTGTACGCAGCGGACGTTCAATATGTCGCGATTCGGTTTGCCAACGACGTCGCGACAATCGACTCGCGGTCCGTCGCGCCGGACTAATCTACTGGCGGTACCGTGCAAGCTGGTCGCCGCACATTGACCGCAACCGGAGTCTTGGCGCCAGGCGAAGGGCTCGGGGGAGGCGGGAAAGGTCATTGTTCGTCCCAGTCGGTAAAGCGGGTCAGTACGTGATGAGCGGCGATGCCCACCAGCCGGACTGAGTTACGTTCCGAGATGCCGAGGCGCCGGCCGATTTCCCGATGCGACAGTCCCTCCAGGCGATACAGCACGAAGGCGTGGCGGGTGTTTTCGGGGAGCTCCAGCAAAATGTCGTTCAGGGTTTGCAAGGCTTGGCGGCTGGTCAGGCGGTCTTCGGGTAGCGGCTCCTGGCAGGCAATTTGCGTCAATAGCTCGTCGTCGGCGCCGGCATCGTGTTGAAAACGCTCGCGGACCGACTGACGGCGGTGTTGATCGATACTTAGGTTGGCTATAGTCCGGTACAGAAAAGCCCTGGCGTTATCGATCGATTGCGGGTCGGGACATTGCAGCAGCCGTAAATAAGCCTCCTGCACCAAGTCCTCGGCGCTGTCCTGCCCGCCGCGCTGCCCGGCAAACACCCGCAACTCTTGACTGTGGCGTTGAAATAATCTGTCGAACAGCGATCGTTTGGATTTTGGCACGCGGCGGTCCGGAAGGGCAGGGTCGGCGGTCGACTTTGGGTTAAAGTCCCGTTTCAAGCAAAGTTCGTACCCCAATTGGATCGCTGTCGCGGATTGAGTTGCTGTTGTTTAACAAATCCAACGGTTTGGCGGAGTTTGACGAGGGCGATTTTTCGAACCGGCGACGTTCGCGGCGGAGAGCAAGTGCGGCATATCCCGCAACAGCGGTCGCGCGTTATGGCAAGTCGCGCGTTTGGGATGGCCGGGCGGCGAACGCCATTTGAATACCGATGCGGGCGCTTTATCGCCAACCGATCCGGTCGTTACAGCTTGTCAGACGCCTCGACGACGATTTCCCGCTCGCCGAGACGCTTGATTTTCACCGGCAGCAGCGTGGCGACGGCATTTAACAAGTTGTCGAGTTGCTCGGTGCGGAAATTGCCGTTCACCCTTAGGCCGGCCAGTTTGGGATCGCGCAGCCGGATGACCACGTCGTGGTAGCGGCCGATTTCGGCCATCACTTCGCCGAGCGGCCGGCCGCGAAACAGCAATTGGCCCCGGCGCCAGGCGGTTGCGGCGGCGATGTCGGTTTGGCCGGCGGCCAACAAC
>NZ_LUUK01000227.1 GCF_001644025.1 Methylomonas koyamae | reverse complement strand
ACCGGCGTGGCGCTGGTGGCTGCGCAAATAATCGGTGGCCAAATTGGCGGCGATGCGAAAAATGAAAGCGCGCGGATTGTCGATGCGATCCTTACCGCCGTAACCGGCGTAACGAATAAAGGTTTCCTGGAAAATATCCTGAGCGGCGTCCGTGCAACGGATGCGTTGCGCCAGAAAGCGTAGCAATTCGCGGCGATGCTTATGCATCAGATCGGCAATGTCGTCGGCGGTCAGTTCAAGCATTGAGAGGATAGAAGTGGGGCGGTCATGGTGTGGCATTTAGGCAGCAAAATTTACGCCGAAACTTGCCGAACAACGATGTTCAGCTCAGCAGCTTGGCTGGAAACCGCGCCACATCCGCTCCGCCCAAAGAAGAACTTGGCATCGCCCCAGCCTATCGGCGCGCATTCGCCGGTAGCCACCGGGATCGCCAGAATTTAAACAATGTTATTTCACGCAATCCTAGCCCTAAGTTTCGCTTTCGCGGATTTGCGCTTTTGCAGCCACCGAATCAAACCGGTCGCGAATAGCAAGGGGCAAAGTAAACCGGTCACGAACACCAGAATCCGGCCGGTCCAGCCAAACACCCGGCCGGAATGCAAGGGCCATTGCCACAGCATGAAAACGTCCCCGGCGCTACCGTGCTCGGCATCCTGAACCTGTAGCAACGCGCCGCTAGCCGGGTCGAAAACCAGACAGCGGTCGTTCATCACCTTGTATCGCAAGGATTCGACGTCGCGATAACAGGCTTGAAAACGCCGGTGAGTTCCGCCTTCCCAAGTATAATATTGCGCTACGCCGCCCGGAAAATCGCGTCGGGCGCGCTCGATCGCCCGGTCCAGCGCGCCGGCTTGACCGGGCGAAGCATGCGCCGGAATCGCCGGCTCGGGACTCAGTTCGGAAAACTGTCCGACCAGCCAGCGAAACTGCTCCGGCAAATTGAAGTAAATGCCGGATACCAGCAAGGCCAGCATGACCGCCAGGCTATAAAAGCCGGCGCTTTGGTGCAGGTCGTGATTGAAGCGTTCGCGACTGGCCCGCCGCTTAATCGTCAAGACCCGCCGCCATTTTCCGGTCAACGGCCACCACAAAATCAGGCCGGACAAAACCGAAACCAAAAACAGCACGCCGAATATCCCGACCACCGTCACGCCGGTATCCCCCAACA
>NZ_LUUK01000226.1 GCF_001644025.1 Methylomonas koyamae | reverse complement strand
AGGGCGAAAACCATGGATGGTTTTCGTAGCGAAAGTACCTCGGCTGTCGGGCCGAGACCCGACTTAAAAACATCGTCGCGATAGCTACACCAAATAATCAATAGCCAATATCCCAGATTCCGCTTCGCTTCATCCAGGCTACGCGTCAAACGAAAATATGAGCGCCCCATCATTCATAATGACTCCACAACCGCAAAACCTTGACCTGTTTTTCGCCGCTTAAAACTTGATAATTCAAGCGAAGCTGAATGCTAGTACGCCGGGAATAGCGTCGAATCTCGAAGACGGTTTAACTTGACGGCATTATAGCGCCACCCGCATGTTCCACCAGCCAGCGCAAATATTCCAATTCCGCATCCTCGTGGCGGCAAGCCAGATACATGGTCTTGGCGATGGGTAGACCGGCAAAGCGCAGCCCGGTCAAACCCAGTTTGGCGGATTTGTCGGCCAGCAGCCATTCCGGCAGCAGGCAAACGCCGCGGCCGGCGGCGGCCAGTTGCAGCATGATGTCTGTTTCCTCGACTTGAACATGCGCGGCGGGTTCGATGCCGGCCGGTTGCAGCACCTTGCGGAACATGTCCAGCCGCTCGCGAGCCACCGGGTAGGTCAACACGGTTTCGCCGCGCAGGTCGGCCGGCGTTATTTCCGCGCGGCCGGCCAGCGGATGGCTATCGGGCACGATCAGCAGCAGTTGGAAATCGAATAGCGGCTGATAGCTGAGCAGACCGTTGTTCACAGGGTCGGAGGTCAGCACCGCATCCAGTTTGTATTGGCGAATGGCGTCGAACGACTCGAAGCGGTAGCGCGAGGTGACTTCCACCGTCAAATCCGGCCAAGCCCGCAAATAGGGTTGCAGGATGTTGCGGAACCATTCATAGCATGCGTGGCATTCGATGCCGATGGTGAGTTTGCCGGTTTTGCCCTGGGCCAACTGGGCCAAGTGGTTTTCCGCCGAGTCGACGGTGGCGATCACCGACTCGGCCACTTCGGACAAATAGCGGCCGGCTTGACTCAACACCAGCGAGCGGCCTTGCTTGTACCACAGCGTCACGCCCAGACGTTGTTCCAGGTTTTTGATTTGATGCGACAACGCCGACTGGGTCAGGAACAGCGTCTCGGCCGCCGCGCCGAGGGTGCCGTGGCGCTGCAAGGCCAGCAGGATGCGCAAGTGAATCAATTCCATAATTATGAATTTATCTCATGAATTGGTGAGAAATCATCGATTATCGTCACTCAAATGCCTGAATACAATGCCTGACTTGTAAAACATTCAATAATAGGCGTTTATCGATGATTAAAATTCACAATTTAGGTTTTCCCCGGATCGGCAAGAGCCGCGAACTGAAATTTGCGTTGGAGCGCTATTGGCGCGGCGAAATCGACGCCGACCAACTGCGCGCGGTCGGCGCCGATCTGCGCATCAGACATTGGCATTTGCAAGCCGGTTGCGGATTGGACTATCTGCCGGTGGGCGACTTTTCCTACTATGACCACGTACTGGATACCAGCGCGATGCTGGGCGCGCTGCCGCAGCGCTTTGAATGGGCCGGCGGCGAGGTCGATTTCGACACCTATTTCCGGATGGCGCGCGGTCGCGGCGCGGACGGCATCGGCTGCCGGGCGCTGGACATGACCAAGTGGTTCGACACCAATTACCACTATCTGGTACCGGAGTTGAGCCCGGACCAGGTTTTCGCATTGTCCAGCCGGCGCTTGTTCGACGAAACTCGCGAGTTACAGGCGCTGGGTTACCGACCCAAACCGGTGTTGCTCGGGCCGCTTAGCTGGTTGTGGCTGGCGAAAAGCGTCGGCGATTTCGACAAACTGAGCCTGCTGGAGCGCGTGTTGCCGGTGTATCGGCAAATTCTGCAAGGATTGGCCGAGCAAGGGGTGGAATGGGTGCAGATCGACGAACCGATTTTGGTGCTGGACTTGCCGGAAGACTGGCGCGCCGCGTTAGCGACGGCCTATGCAGAACTGCAAGCGCCGGCGCCGAAGCTGTTGCTGACGACCTACTTCGGCGGCTTGGGCGACAACGCGGCCCTGGCTTGCGCGTTGCCGGTGGCCGGCTTGCATCTGGATCTGACCCGAGGCGGCGGGCAACTCGACGCGCTGGCCGAGCTGGGCGGCGGCAAGGTGCTGTCGCTGGGTTTGATCGATGGCCGCAACGTTTGGCGTTGCGATTTGGCGGCGGCGTTGGCGACTATCGATCGGGCGCGGCGAGCGTTTCAGGGCGAAGTGTGGCTGGCGCCGTCCTGCTCGCTGTTGCATGTGCCTATCGATCTGGAGCGCGAAACCGGGCTGGACCCAGCCGTCAAACCGTGGCTGGCTTTTGCCAAACAGAAATTGACCGAATTAGAGTTGCTGCGTTTGGTGTTGGCGGAAGGCGTGGATGCCGCTCAACCGGAATGGGACACGGCGTTGGCGGCCGTGGCGGCGCGGCAGCGCGCGGCGAGCTTGGGTAGCGGCGCGGCGAGCCTCCCAAGCGGGTTGGCCGGGGATCTAGACCGGCGCGCTAGCCCGTTCCCGATCCGGCGGGCCGCGCAGCAGGCCGAATTGAATCTACCGCTGTTTCCGACCACGACGATAGGGTCTTTTCCGCAGACCCCTGAAATTCGCAAGGCCCGCTTGGACTTTAAGCGTGGCGAGCTGGCCGATGCCGATTACCGGGCTTTCATGGAGCGTCAAATCAAACAGTGCATCCGCGAACAAGTGGCGCTGGGCCTGGACGTGCTGGTGCACGGCGAGCCGGAGCGCAACGACATGGTCGAATATTTCGGCGAGCAATTGGACGGCTTCCTGTTTACCGGGCACGGCTGGGTGCAGTCCTACGGTTCCCGTTGCGTCAAGCCGCCGATCATTTACGCCGATGTTTCCAGGCCCAAGCCGATGACGGTAGCCTGGAGTCGATACGCTCAATATTTGACCGACAAGCCGGTCAAGGGCATGTTGACCGGGCCGGTCACATTGCTGAACTGGTCTTTCGTTCGCGACGACCAGCCCAGGGCGCAAACCGCCTATCAATTGGCGCTGGCCATTCGCGGCGAAGCGGTCGATTTGGAAAAGGCCGGCATTCGGGTGATTCAAATCGACGAACCGGCTTTTCGCGAGGGTTTGCCGCTACGCCGCGCCGATTGGCCGGACTATCTGGATTGGGCGGCGCGGGCGTTTCGAATCAGCGCCGGCGGCGTCGGCGATGCAACGCAAATTCACACCCACATGTGTTATTCGGAATTCAATGACATCATCGCCGCGATCGCCGAGCTGGATGCCGACGTGATTACCATCGAAACGTCGCGCTCGGATATGGCCTTGCTGGACGCTTTCGGCGAGTATCGCTATCCCAACGATATTGGGCCCGGCGTTTACGACATCCACAGCCCTAACATCCCCGACAGCGCGCAAATGTTGGAACTGTTGACGCTGGCCGCCCGCCATATTCCGGCCGAGCGGCTGTGGGTCAATCCCGATTGCGGTCTGAAAACCCGGCAATGGCATGAAGTAAGGTCGGCGCTGGCGGCGATGGTCGTCGCGGCGGCTCAGGCCCGCCGGGAAGTCGATACCGTGCCGCTGGCGAGTGCCGGCTGATCCGGCCGGCGCGGCATGGCACCGCGTTGGGACGGATAGTCGGCATAGTATGGAATCGATGATTTCCACATGACTAAGGACTTGTTCACAAAAGCTGTGGATAAGTCTGTTGGCAAGCCGTTACCGAGTCGGCTAAGTTGTTGTCGCGGCTACACTGATGTTAAATTGACTAAAAATTAGACAATCGAACGCCGATGTTCGCAACGTCGGCGCCGCCGGCCATACTTGGAAAACGACATGATAGATTGGAACAGAACTTATGCGGCAATCTGGCGTCAGCGCCAGGCTTATCTACGGCCGGTACGGGAGATCGATCCGATTCGGCTGGAGCAGTTGTTCGGCATTGACGAGCAAAAACGCCAATTGCTGGCGAACACCGAGCGCTTTTTGGCCGGCCAACCGGCCAACAACGCCTTGTTGTGGGGCGCGCGCGGTACCGGTAAGTCGTCGTTGGTCAAAGCTTTATTGAACGCGTACAAGGACCGCGAATTGCGGGTCATCGAAGTGGATAAACAAGATTTGCTGTATTTGCCGGAAATCGTCGACGAAATTCGCGAGCATCCGCAGCGCTTTATCGTCTACTGCGACGATTTGTCGTTCGAGGCCGGCGATACGCTCTACAAGCCGCTGAAAAGCGTGCTGGAAGGTTCTATCGAACTGCCGCCGGAGAACGTCAAGTTTTACGCGACCTCCAATCGCCGGCATTTGCTGCCCGAGCGGATGAGCGACAATCTGGATACGCTTTTGATCGACGGCGAAGTGCATTATTCGGACGCCATCGAGGAAAAAATTTCGCTGTCGGATCGCTTCGGTCTGCGCTTGGCGTTTTATCCGCAGCATACCCAGACCTATCTGGACATCGTCGACAGTTATTTTCCGGATTATCCCGGCGACCGAGCGATTTTGCACAAGGCCGCGCTGGATTTCGCCCATTTGCACGCCGCCAAGAACGGCCGCACCGCCAAGCAGTTTTACAATAGCCGGGCCGGGCGCGGACCCGTCGATTGAGCTTGGCCGGCATGACCGCTCCGGACATCGTCAGCAGTTTCTACGCGTATTTGTCGCGCCTGCGTTGGATCAAACGCTGGGGCTTGAAACGCAATGCCCATGCCGAAAACGTGATGGAACACAGCTGGGAAGTGGCGGTAATCGCGCATACGCTGGCTTTGATCAAAAACCGCTACTTCGGCGGCGACGTGGATGCCAATGCGGTCGCCGCCGCCGCGCTCTACCACGATGTCACCGAGGTCATTACCGGCGATTTGCCGACGCCGATCAAATACCATTCTCCGGAAATTCTCGGCGCCTATCGGCGCATCGAACAGCAGGCCGAAACCGAGTTGTTGAATTTGTTGCCGGAAGCCTTGCGCGATGCATTTCAGCCGCTGCTGTGCTAGGCGTTGTTGCCGGAAGCGCAGCGGCAGTTGGTCAAGGCGGCCGACAAGATTTCGGCCTATTTGAAATGTCAGGCGGAATTGAAGGCCGGCAATGCCGAGTTCGAGCTGGCCGCCAAGCAATTGGCGGTGGATATCGAGGCCTTGCAACAACCGGAAGTGGTGTTTTTCATGGAAGCCTTCGCGCCCAGTTGCGGGTTGACGCTGGACGGTTTGATGCAAACCCGGTGACGGCCCGGCTTATTGGAGTTGTTTCAAATCCAGTTTGCGCAATTTCGGCGCCAGGCCGGCCGTCGCGGCGACCACCAGCAGCGTCATCGTGCCGCCGAAGATCACCGACGGAATCAGCCCCAGCCAACGCGCGGCGAGGCCGGACTCGAACGCGCCCAGTTCGTTCGACGAGCCGATGAACAGGCCGTTGATCGCGGTGACCCTGCCGCGCATCGCATCCGGCGTCGCCAGTTGCATGATGGTGCTGCGCATCACCACCGACACGCCGTCGCAAACCCCGGACAACATCAGGGCCGCCGCGCCCAGCCAGAACAGCGGCGCCAGCGCGAAACCGATCATGCATAAGCCGAAGCCGGCCACCGCCGCCAACAGCCAGCGCCCGGCATTGCGCTCCAACGGGAAGCGGGCCAGGGCCAGGCCGGTCAATACCGCGCCGGCCGCCGGCGCGGCCCGCAAGATGCCCAAGCCTTCCGGACCGTAGTGAAACACGTCCTGGACAAAGGCCGGCAGCATCGCCATCGCGCCGCCGAACAACACCGCAAACATGTCCAGCGCCTGCGCGCCCAGTACGATTTGGTTGCCGAACACGAAGCGCAGGCCTTCGCCGATGCTGGCGAAGATCGGCGCCGCGGCGGCCGGCGGCCGTGCCTGGATGCGCAGCAGCAATAAAGCCAAGGCCGCGGCCAGCGCCAGTCCGGCCGCCACGCCGTAGGCGGCGATCTTGCCGGCCGCCGCGATCAACAGGCCGCCCAGCGCCGGGCCGGCCACTAAACCGAACTGAAACACCGAGCTGCCCAGGCCGGCGGCTCGGGCGTAAAGTTCGCGCGGCAAAACCGCCGCGAACAAGGCGCCGTAAGTCGGGCCGATGAAGGCGCGGGCCACGCCGGTGCCGGCGATACCGGCGTAAATCCACGATTCCGCGCTACCCGGTATGCGGCCGGCAGCGACGGCCACCAGCAACAGGCCGTTCAGGCACAGCAGCAGGCTGGCGGCCGCGCCGAACCAGCGTCGCGAATAATGATCGACCGCATAGCCGGCGAACAACGCGCAACAAAAATACGGAATCACCTCCGCCAGACCGACCAGCCCCAGGGCCAGCGTGTCGTGGGTCAGTTCGTAAAGATGCCAGCCGACCACGGTGGCCGTGGTTTGATAGGCCAGTACCACCAGCAGGCGGAAGCCGAGCAGTTTTAAAAACGCGGAATTGCGCAACATCGGATCTCGCCGCCGCTCAGGCCGCCGCGCCGGCGATGTCCAGCGCCCGGTCGAGTTCGGTCAAGCTATTATAAAAATGCGCGGAAAAGCGTATCCCGCCGCCGCGCGGCGCGCAGACCACTTGATGGCGCTGCAAATGCCGGTACAGGGCGGCATTGTCGGCGCGGCGGTGTTGAAAGGTGACGATGCCCGATTGCAACGGCGTGGCGGGTGGGGCTAGCAACACCAAATTCGGATCGGCGCCGATTCGCTCGCGCAAATAGGCGGCGCGTTCCAACACCAAAGATTCGATGGTGGCCATGCCGGTTTCCAGCAGCAAGGACAAGCTGGCGGACAGCGCATGAATCCCGACCATATTCGGACTGCCGCATTCGAAGCGGCGGGCGGTGGGGTGGACTTCCCACGGCCGGTTTTCGTAATTGTGCGTGTCCTTCATCATGTGCCAACCGTATTGCGTCAGCTTGAGACGGTCGCGCGCGGCCGGCGTCGTGTAGAACACACCTAGACCTTCCGGGCCGAACAGCCACTTGTGGCCGTCGGCCATCACGAAATCGGCGCCGCAGGCTTGCACGTCGAATCGCACCGCGCCCAGACTTTGAATCGCATCGACGCAAAACAAGATATCGCGTTTTTTACAGAACTCGCCCAGTCGTTCGAGATTCAGGCGCAGGCCGTCGGCGAACTGGATCGAGCTGACCGCCAGCAAGCGGGTCCGGCGGTCGATCAGCGCGATTAACGCGTCTTCCGGCGTCGCGCCGTCGCGCATATCGGCCTCGCGGAACTCGACGCCTTGGTCGGCCAACGATTGCCACGGCAATCGGTTGGACGGAAATTCCTGGTTGCTGGAGACGATGTTGTCGCCGGCTTGCCAAGTAAGGCCGTAGGCGACGAAGGACAAGGCCTCCGAGGTGTTTTTGACCAGCGCGATATCGTCGGCGGACGGCGCGTTCAGCAAGTCGCGGAATTGCTCGCGCAGCTCGGTTTGTTTCTTCAGCCAGTCCAGGTAAAAGTGCGAGCCGTAGCGGCTGTTTTGCTCGGCGAAGGCGATCACCGCCTCGCTGGTACGTTTCGGCCACGGCGCGACCGCGGCGTGGTTCAGGTAAATCAGATCGTCGATCAGCGGGAATTCGGGGTGTCTCATTTCAGGTTTCCGAGTTGCGGGGAGCACGGGCGTGGGCCGGCTCGTCGCGTGGCCGGCCCGGCTATCATAACGGTCGCAAGCGCGAATGCCAAAATGGTCGTCGGCCGTAAGCCTGGTGGCGTTGGCCCGCGACATTTTGGGGCAATTGTTTGAGAGCGCCGAATCAAGTAGTCTTTAGCCTTTTAATCGGTTAGGGACGGCATGAAACAGCAGAGCTGCAATACGATCTGGCATCAAGCCAGCGTGACTCGCGCCCGGCGGGAAGCGTTGAACGGACATCGCTCGGCGATACTCTGGTTTACCGGATTGTCGGGGGCAGGCAAATCCACCTTGGCGCATGCGGTCGAAGAGCGTTTGCACGAACTGGGTTGTTTGACCTTCGTGTTGGACGGCGATAACGTCAGGCACGGCTTGTGCGGCGATCTGGGCTTTAGCGATGCCGATCGTCACGAGAATATCCGACGGGTCGGCGAATTGGCCAAGTTAATGCTGGAAGCCGGCGTGATTACGTTGACGGCCTTCATTTCGCCGTTTCGCGCCGAGCGCGAACTGGCGCGGCGCTTGGTCGCCGACGGCGATTTCATCGAGATTTATTGCAATTGCAGTCTGGACGTGTGCGAGAGTCGCGACGTCAAAGGCTTGTACCAAAAGGCGCGCCAAGGCCAAATCCCGCATTTCACCGGTATTTCGTCGCCTTATCAGCCGCCGGACCACCCGGAATTGATCGTGAATACCGATCAGGCGGAGCTGAAGGCTTGCGTGGAGCAGGTCATGCGGGTCTTGACGGCGCGCGGCGTGGTTGCCGCCGAACGCGACGAGGCGGGCGATGCAATACGACGTCTTTAACGGCGATGCCGACGGCATTTGTGCGCTATTGCAATGGCGGCTGGCTTATCCCGAGCCCTCGATTTTGGTAACCGGTATCAAGCGAGACATCGCATTGCTGGAGCGCGTGCCGGCGCGTGCCGGCGATCGGGTGACGGTGCTGGACGTTTCGCTGGACCGCAATCGAGCGGCGCTGTTGAAGTTGCTGGCGGGTGGTGTCGAGTTATTTTACATCGACCATCATTTCGCCGGCGAAATACCAATACACCCCCGCTTTAGCCATCGCATCGACACCGCGTCCGACTGCTGTACCAGTTTGCTGATGAACGCGTATTTGGCTGGGCGTCACGTCGCGTGGGCGGTGGTGGGGGCGTACGGCGACAATCTTGATAGCGGCGCGGCGGAGGCGGCCCAGTCGCTGAGTTTATCGGCACGGAAATTGCTTGAGCTACGCCAGCTCGGCATTTGCATTAATTACAACGCGTACGGCAGTTGTCTCGAAGATTTGAATGTCGCCCCGGACGATTTATTTCGCCGATTGAGCGTTTACGCGACCCCGTTCCAGTTCGTTGCCGACCAGCCGGAACTGTATCGGCAATTGCTGGATGGATACGCGGCCGATATGGCGGCCGCGGCGGGTTTGGAGCCCGAGTTTAGCAACGAGGCGATCGCGGTTTATGTGTTGCCGGACCAAAAATGGGCCAGGCGCGTCAGCGGCGTGTGGGCCAACGCCTTGGCCAACGGGGCGCCGGAGCGTGCCCATGCGATCGTCGGTGTCAACGCTCGCGGCAGCTACCAAGTCAGTGTCCGCGCGCCTTTGACCAACAAGGCCGGTGCCGACGAATTATGTGCCGGCTTCGGCGGCGGCGGCCGTAAGGCGGCGGCGGGGATCGACGATTTGGCTATCGATAGATTCGACGAGTTCGTGGAAACCTTCAATCGACGCTATTCTGATTTGCGATGAACGGACTTTCGGTGTTGCCGTGAAAAATCGGTTGTTGCTGGCTTGTGTTTTATACACGGTCTTTGTGATCTACGGCAGTTTGGTGCCGTGGCAGTATAACGGCTTGTCTTTTGGACAGGGGTGGCGGCGGTTTCAACAAATTCCCTATTTGGACTTGGGTATTGCTTCCCGAGCGGACTGGGTAGCCAACATCTTGTTGTTCGTGCCGCTGACGTTTGGCTGGTTGGGCTGGTGGTCTTATCAGCGGAGTCAGGCGGCCCGGATTGTGGCAACGCCGCTGGTGTGGCTGGCGGGCTTGGGATTGTGCTTGGGCATCGAATTTACCCAGGTCTTCTTCCCGCCACGTACCGTGTCGATCAACGATGTGGTCGCGGAAAGCTTTGGCGGGGCGGTCGGGCTGGCCGTTTGGTGGCGGTGGGGCGAGCGATTGATGAGCTGGCTGGTCGCATGGCAGCTTCGATATCAAGGCGTCACTCCGTATTTGCAACTCTATTTGGCCGGTTTATTCGGTTATAGCGTGTTGCCGCTGGATCTGACTCTCAGTCCGGTCGAGTTCTACCATAAGTGGCACGAGGACCGAATCATCCTATTGCCTTTCGGCGGTCTGACTGGCGATTGGCTGAAGAATGTCTACGATATTTTGGCTGATGTCGCGCTTTGGGTGCCGGTGCCTTGGCTTTGGGCGAAGTTGACCCCGATGACGCCACGCCAGATATTGTGGCGGGTATTCTGGTCCGCTCTGGCGATAGAGGGTTTCCAACTGTTTGTTTACAGCCGGGTAACCGATGTGACCGATATCGGCTTGGCGGTGGTCGGCGGCGGTTTGGGTCTGCGTTTGTTGGGCCGGCGCGGCTGGCAATCCGCGGCTGGACTGCATGGCGATACGCTAGCGCGTCGCTTAACGCTTTACGGGAGGTTGGGCTACGTGTCGTGGGGTTTGCTGCTGATCGCGACCCTTTGGTATCCCTACGATTTTCGTTTCGAGCGTCAAGCGCTGCTCGGATGGGAGAGCCGGTTTTTCAGCGTACCTTTGCGGGCGTATTACTACGGCACCGAATACCGAGCCATCACCGAGGTATTCCACAAACTGCTATTTTTCGTCCCGGTTGGGGGCTTTTGCCGGGTGATGTTTGTAGCGCTTGCGAAGCGGCCGCGCCGGTGGGTGTCGGGATTGGCAATTGCCGTCGTCGCGTTGGTCGTCGAATCCGGGCAGATGTTTATCCCCGGCAAAAATTCCGATATGACCGACTTGTTGCTGGAAATCGGTGGCGGTCTGTTGGGGTTTTTAGTGACTGGGCGGATATTGGCGGAATTTTACGAAGACTCGCGGTTGGTACTTGGCGACCCGCCGTCGGTTCTCGCCGAGTCGCCGAACGCCGTTGCGAAGGGTAGGTCCACGAATGGCGGATGGTGGCCGATGTTGCTGGGGGTAAGCGTGACTTGGGCCGCGTTGACCTGGGTTAGTCAGTATCCAGGCACACCGTACAACGTTCGGGAGTGGTTTTCCGCCGATTTTCCGGCGCTGAGCGCTTTCGGTTTGACAGTGTTGTTTTTTTGGTGCTTCGGCGGTCCGTTGGCGTTTTTATTAAATGCGCTGGGACGCGGTGCCGGCATGGGTTTTTGTCCCAAGGTTTTGGCTTTGCACGGTTTGGGAGCATGGCTGATGGTTCGCCTGTGCCTGCCGTTGGAAAGCCTGCATGATATCGTGGGTTCGCCGATCTTGCCGGTCAACGCCGACTTGGAATTGGCGGTCCGGTTTTTGGGCTTATTCGGTGTATTTTCGATTTTGCAGCAAGGCGGCAACCATCTGGCCTTGTTGCCGTTGGCACGCTCCGGTCATTTCGCCAGGTTGTTCGTCGTCGGCGGCGTGTGGGCGGCCGTGGTGTTGCCGCTTGGTTTTTGGATCGTCGTCGATCGGGCCGCGACCGACAATCTGACCGAGCTATTGCCGAATGGCGGTTACGCCTGGGCCGTGTTGAATATCGGAATTTATTGGTTTTTGGTGAGTTGGTTAAGTTCGTCGCTGGCGGTTAGCGCGGTATTTTTCAAGATTAAGCGCTTTTCGGTGGTTTTGGCGGCATTCCTGGTGTCGTTCGAAGTGGGATATCGCTTAGTGAATTGGGGAACCGAGCAGTACGTCTTGAAATACGATCAAGTCTTTTCAACGCTGCAGTTTTTATTGAGTAGCGACCGAGCGCATTTGACGCCGATAGCCGAGCTACGCGGGCGGTTTTATCCGCTGCATGCCGGCGTCGTTGCCCTCGGCTTTTTTGCGCAGTATGCGATGGCGGTAATGTTCCGAGATCGCATGCAACAGAATTATTCGCCGCCCAAGCGGCGGAACCTCTTCAACGGGAGATAGCTTTGACTGGAGTTTGGATATTATGGGTTGCCGGCGGCTTGGCGCATCGCGATGCCGGGCGGTAACTCGGACGTGGCATTGTTTCGGATCAGTCCTTTCAGGTTGCCTCGTTTGGCTTGCGTGGCGGCATGTGTCTGGTTGATCGGGGGAGAACCGGCGTGGGCCGGCGCGCCCAGGAGCGGCGGAGTTTCGGTGGCGACTACCGAGGCGACGGCCGGCGCTGATAGCAAGCTCGGCACCGGTCGCGTCGAACAGACACCGAACACCGCCGAAAATCCGGCGGTAAATGTCGAGCGTAAGCCGTTTGCGGCGGATTTCTCGGCGCAAGTGGCGATGACTCAGGCGCTATTGGTCGAGCAGCGCAGAATGGAAGCGCTGATGACCGGCCATGTTGCGCAAAATTCGCTACCAGGACAAAGCGACATCCATGACCGCTTCCAACAGGTATACGGCTTAGCGATTGAAGCGCCGGCTTACGATCAGTTGCTGAACGACATTCGAAGTCAAATCGGCGAAGAAACGTATAGCCGTTTGCTATGGACTTATTTCGATATCAAAGCGTTGGACGTAAGTATCAATGCTCGTTTGGCGGAATACGATCAGGCCCTCAGGCAGTGGATGCAGGATACTCAGCAACGCTGGGGGCTCGACCAGCGCTTTGCTTTTCTCGGGGTTTCCGAGTTGGAAAACAGGATGGAGGTGTCCACGGATTTGGGACCGGTGCCGATTTTGTCGCCAACCCACGCCGGGGGGAAAGCGGTTTTGGATATTCGCCAAAATCCGAACGGCGTTGCCGAGGGTGGTATCAACGAGGACGGATTTGTAGCGCGATTGATAAAACTCTTTACGATCAAGAACTTCGTGCTATTGTCGCTAGTGGTGTTTTCGCTCGGTTTGCTGTTTCGCGGATTCCGGTTTTTAGTGCGCCAGCGCAATGCCTAGGCTTACTCGGCAGTGTCTGCTAGAAGGTTCCGCCGAGTTCGGTGTACGGTTCCGTCGCGGCTCGGATTTTAGCGTTTCATAGCTTGCCGGGCTTAAACGGCCTTACGCACGCCGCCGGTTTTGCCTTGAAGAGCACTCAAGGTACTTCGGTTAGCTGCCCCGCGGTTTAAACTGGTGACGGCTTCGGCGTTTTTGTAACCAACGAACCAAGCCGGTGGCGTAGAGCAGCGCGCAAAGCGGCCCCGCCGCGAAAATTAACAAGCGGCCGGGCAAGCCGAAGGCTTCGCCGCTGTGCAGAGGATGCAGCCAACTCCAGAATAATTCGCCGCCGCTAAAATTCTCGGGGGCGTTCACCGCTAATACCTCGCCGCTATATTGATCGATCCAGACGTTGGTTTTCGGAAAGCGCCGGCCCGGCTCGCCGGGCTGGCGCAGATTGATGCGGTAACTACCGGCCGCGTCGTTTGGCGTTTCGATCCAGACCAGTGTCGCGTTCGGATAGCGCGCCATTCCCGCCGACACGGCGGTATCCACGTCGATGGTTTTGCCGCCGGATTGGCGGGAGCGCGGGTTGGGCGGGTCGTGCATCGGCGCAGCCTGCATCACCAACGGCTTCACGTATTCGGGGATCTCCAACGCGATGCCGGTGATCGCCAAAACCGCAAATACGAGCCAACCGTACACGCCGGCCAGCTTATGCAGATCGTAGATCAAGCGTTCGGAGCTCGCGCGTTTTTTCAAGGTCAATGCTGTTCGCCATTTGCCCGAATGCGGCCACCAGAGCACCAGGCCGCTGATTAGCGCGATCAGCAGCAAACCGCCGATGACCGCCATCACCAGCTTGCCCGGCCGGTCCAGCAATAAGGCGTAATGTAAGTCGTACAGCCAGGTGGTCAGACTGTCGCCCCAAAGATGGCGCCGCACGACCTGACCGGTATAGCGGTCTACCGATACCAACAGCGGCGCGAACGACTTCTGTTTGGTTTCGATGGGTTTGTAATAGCGAGCGGTGACGGCGCGTAGCGGATTTTCCGGGTTTTCCAGTCGCCAGCCATGCGGCCGTTCCGGTTCGGCGCGGCGCAGAGCCTGGTAAGTGGCTTCCCAGCTTAGCGGCGGGTTGGCGCTGGGTTTGGCGAGCAGCACCGGCGCCAGGATGGGGTCCAGTTCCTGGTAAAACACCAACACGCTGCCGGTAATGCCGGTCAGCGTTAGCAACAAACCTAGATTGAGTCCCAAGTAAAGATGCAGCGCCCGCCAGAATCGGCGGGTGCCGCCTGTGCGCGAAGCCATCAATAATCAAACTTGACGTTGACGGCGCCGTAGAACGCAATGCCGTCGCCCGGCGAGAAGAACGGTTGGGCGGTGGCGCCGAAGCTTTCGTCGTACCAAACGTATTCCCGGCGAACGTCTGCCAGGTTCTTGGCCTGAAATTGTACTTCCACTTCCTTGGTCACCTGATAGCCCAAATCCAGGTTCAGCAAGGCGTATTCGCCGTATTTGCCGCGGACATTGGCCTGGTCTACGAAATAGTCTCCCTGGCCGCTGGTCCATAGCGACGAACGCAGTTGCGGCAGGATTTGGTAATCGATGCCGGCCGAAAACAAGTAATTCGGGGTATTGACCACCTGATTGCCTGCGACGTATTGCATCGCACTGGAAACAGCTGGCGGATTGGTGACTTTGGCTTCCTGCAACGAGTAGGCGGCCCAAACACCAACTTTGTCGGTCGGATAAACCTTGATCTCAATGTCCACGCCCTGCCGTTTGGTGGCGCCGATCATCGTCGAATCCACGCTGGCCAGATTGCGGCTGATTTCGTTGCTGGCGTCTTGCGCCCAATAAGCGACCCGGCCTTCGGCCCAATCCACTGGTTTTAGTTTTATGCCCACTTCCCAACCGTCGTTCAAAGAAGGGCCAATATTCTTTTGGCTGCTATTCAGAATGAATGTGGCTTGACCCAAACCTACCTGAAATGTGCGTCCCCAGTTTCCGTAAAGGCTATAGCCTTCGATGGGTGTAATCACCGCTCCGATTTTCGGCTGGGAAATAGTGCCGTAATCGTTCAATGGATAGGCGCCGTAGGTCGAGCCAGCGCGGTGATTGAAAAAGCTGCCGTCGATGATGTCGGCGCGGTAGCCCGGCGTCAGCTTTAACCATTTGAACGGCTTGATCACGGCCTGAATGTAGCCGCCGTAGTTCAAGAAGTCCCACTTCTCGTCGTTACGCAAACCTGTGCTACGGCGAACCCGGCTATCGGTCAGATAGCGCAGATATTTGTTTTCCTGTTGCTGGAAATCGAAGCCGGTTTCCAGCGAAAAGTCGTCCAGCCAACTGACCACCGGATGGTAGGTCAGCGAGGTCATCGCGCCGTATTGGATTTCGTCGCGGTCGCGTTCTTGCTGTATGGCGCCTGGGCCGTAAGTCACGTAGCGCTGGTCGTCGAACAAGGTGCCGTAAACCTTGGACGACCAGAATAAGGTTTGGCTGAGGTTGACGTCCAAATGGGTGCTGACTTGACCAACCGTGCGTTTGCCGCCGTCAGTGGCATTTCGGGCGAAGGTTTGGGTTTGATTGAGTAGCTGTTCCTGATAAGTCATGTAGCCCGGTTCTTGAGCGCCGGCTTCGCTCCAGCGGGCGATCAGACCTATTTTGTATTTTTGGTCGTCCGGCGTGTAAAACCATTTGCCGGAAAAACTGTTTTTGTCGGTGTCGCTGTGGTCGCGGTAGCCCTCGCTGGCGCGGTAGGAAATCTGATAATTTTGCGAGAAGCCGTCCTTTTCGTAGCCAAGTCCGGATTGGATGTCGTGGGTATTGAAGCTGCCGTAACCTACCCGGCCCTTGACGTAGTTACCGCCGGTGGTGGTGTTCATGCTGATGTTGCCGGCGAAGGAGTGCAGGCCGTAGCGGGCGTCGTTGGTGCCCCGGACCACTTCAATCGACTCGATGTCTAGCGGAAACAATGAATCGACGAAATAGGTGTCGCCGCTATTGGTGTTGCTCGGAATGCCGTCGATCAAAAGCTTGACTGCGTTGACCCGGCCTTCGCCGTTAAAACCGCGAAACGACATTTTTCCGGTCGTGATGCCTTGGCCGAATTGAGTGACCTGCACGCCTGGCATGCGGTGGAACAAGTCGTAGGCCGTCAACACGTTTTGATCGGCAATTTTGTCGGCGTACATGATGTCCACCGAGGTGGCAATGTCCTTGCTGGTCAATTTGCCGTTTTGTTCGTTGTCGCTCACCGTGACCGCGCCGAGTTCGAAAATCGAATCGTCGTTGACCGCTTTCGGTTTGGGTGGTGGGGCTTTTTTGATGGCGATCATGCCGTCGCCGACCGTTTCGTATTGCAAGCCGTTTTTCGACAATACTTTCTCCAAGGCTTGGCCGATCGTGAATTGGCCGCGCAGAGCCTCGGCGCTCAGGCCTTGCACGACCGCGTCGGCATAAATCAGCTTGGTGCCGGTGGATTTGGCTAATTGTTCCAGCGTCGCGGCCAAGGCTTGCGGCGGCAGGTCGAAACGGCTGGCGCCATTGTCGGCTAGCGTCTCGAAACTGGCCGCCAACGCCAATGCCAGCAACGGTAAGGTCCGGCGCGCTTGGGCCGGCGCCCATAGTCCTATCTTCATGTTGATCTCCTGGTTTCGTGGATTGCGGCAAGATCGTGTTTGCCTTAATACCTAATAACGATCCGGAACAGACGAACTGGACAATTATTTTTGCAGAGCCATGTTTGAACAGCTCTAGCGAAGCGCTTGTGCCGGAAAAATCCAGTCTGGCAAAGGGTTTAGCGCGGATGCAGTACGATGGTCTGTTTTTGCTGTTGTACCCGAACCGGCAGGATTTTTTCGAGCGCCAGCAAAAACGGTTTTAAATCGTCGGCATCGAAGCGGCCGCTGACGGTCTGGCGCGCCAGTTCGGGGGCGGCCAACACGAAATGCACCGGATGGTAGCGTTCCAACTCCGCCGTCACATCGGCGAGCGGGGTATGGTCGAACCAAAGCTGGCCGTCCGTCCAGGCGAGAGATCGTTCGCGGGTGGCGGGCTGGATTGGCAACCAGCGGCCGTTGGCGTCGATTTGCCGGCTGAAACCGGCGCGCAAGTTCTGGCCGATCCAGCTGGATTCCTTGCGCAGTTCCACTTCGCCTTCCAGAACTGCTACCGCCGTTCCCGCCGCGCTGCGCCGGACGTTGAATACGGTACCTATGTCGCTGATTCGAATCCCGCCGACGGCGACGCCAAACGGTTGCCAATTGCGATGCGCGACGTCGAACAGCGCTTCGCCTTGCTGCAATTCGACTTCCCGGCGTAGCCAGGACATTCTGACACTGAGTCGAGTCGCGGTATTCAGCTGTATGCTCGATCCGTCGCCGAGGACGACGGTGCGGCGTTCGCCGATGCCGGTTTGGTAGGTCTCCTGAGGAGCGCTGGCGTGTTGCCACCAGGCGCCGCCCAGTAAGCCGCAGGCGAGCAGCGCGCTGAACAGTGCGGAGGTTTTGCGCCAGGAGCGGCGGCCGGCGGCGCGAGCGTCGTTCAGGCCGGGGACATCCCGGCCTTTCAGCGTGTCGATGTCGCCCCAGAGCTGTTCGATTTCGAAATACGCTTGGCTGTGGGTGGGGTTTTCAGTCAACCAGTCTTCGAACTGTTGGCGCAACAGATCGGTGCACTGTTCCGATTGCAATTCCACGAACCAAGTCGCGGCTTGCTTCAGCAGATTTTGTTGTTCGGCGGCGGTCTTCATGGCGGGTCTCAACCGGTTTCTAGCAAGGCCTGATGGCAGCGCAACATGGCTTTGACCAATTGACGCTGGACCGTCTTTTCCGAAATGCCCAGTTGCTTGGCGATGTCGTGGTAGCTGAGTTCATCGAATTTGCGCAGCAGAAAAATGTGTCGGCATTGGCCAGGCAGTCCGGCGATGGCTTGCAGCAAGCGTTGGCACTGTTGACCAAGCATAGCAGATTCGTCCGGTTGCTTGGCAGGGCAGGGGACGGTTTCGTCAATGATGGTCTCGCGCATTTCCCGGCGGCGATTCTGACGGACAAAGTCTATCGCGAGGCGCTCGGCTGTGCGAAATAGATAGCCGGTCAAGTTTTCGTCATGGCTGAGCTCGTGTTTGCGCAGCAAGCGTAAATAGGTTTCTTGACTGAGATCCTGAGCAGTATCCGGGCAATTAACCCGCTGTAGCAAATAGGCGACCACGGTGTCTCGGTGGTCGCGAAACAATTCGACGATTTGCTGCTGGTGTAACGTGATGGCGGTCATGGGCTGCCTCCGCGGCAAACTTGGCGGATAAAACCCTAGAAATTCGCAATCAATATGCCAGTTTCCTGTTAAGGCTTGTTGTTTCTGGATCGAAGTCTTTTTGGGGAGGAGCCGGAGTGGCGTCGGCGCGGAAAAACTACGGCAAATGACCTAGCGGGGTGTGGGAAATGCCGTATTTTGCCGGCGACCGCGATTCGGTCGGCATCTATAGGGGCGATCGCTTCCGCTGCCCTAATCCTTCGCTTTCCGCTATGATGCCGCCACCATTGACAAGCAGCGGGGGCAACCATGGACTTAGCGAGAGCACTGGGGTTGGGAGCGGTCGAGCCGGACGAAACGGCGGCCAGGCAGCAACTACATCTCTATATCAACCTGAAATTGGCTTCTTGCGGGCAGCCGATCTGTGTCGACGCCGCCTCGGCGCGTTTCATGGACACCGCTCAGGACTTGCTGAATAGCTACTTGGAGAAGAGTCGGCTGTTGGCCAGTTCGTCGTTGTATCCGGCCGACCGGCGGATTCAGAACTTCCTCGATCGCTATTGCGCAGACTTGAATTTGCCGGCGGTGCCGAGCTTGCCCACGATGACCTTCGAACTGGATCGCCACGGCGTCGCTCGCGAGTTGTCGCTGCCGATCGGCGAGGACGAATTTCGCTCGGAAATCGTGTCCAGTTTTCGAGTCAAGCAAGGGGTTTTGCACAATCCGGCGAGCGACCGGCGCACGACCAAAGGCTCGTTTCACATTGCGGATGGCGGCCTGCCGGTGCCGGGCGACAAGAAGCAAGTCCCAAAATTGACGTTTGCGCTGATGTTGGCGGAAGCGCTGAAACCACCGGCCGACATGTTGACGTTGCCGTTTACCGCCAAGCAGGCCAGACCGGCGCGGATGTTCGCATCGCTGCTGTTGCGGCCGGTCGTATGTCCGGAGATACCCGGCGTGTCGGCCGAAAAGACGATGGAGATTCGCTTCTTCGCGCCCGGCAATTTGGTCAGCAATCTGGATTTCGTCGAAAGCATCTTCGGCAACGGCGGCAACCCGGCCTTGCCTGAGTGCGATGCTGGGCTGGACGTGGACCATTGGAGCGGGCACAGCGGTTGCGTGATATTGGCGCCGCATCTGGCCAAACTGACCAAGCAGCAAGTCGGTTTGCCGCATTGGGAAGCGGCGACCGATCGGCAGCGCGCCGACGGCATGTGCTGGCAAACCCCCGACGAACTCTACAACGACGGGCAGGCCTTCAAGCTAACCGCCCGCGACCGCTCCGGCGTTATCGTTACCTTGTTGGCCGACAACTATTACGGTTATTGCAAGAAGGAAGTCAAAACCCAGATCAGTTACGCCGCCAACCTCTACGGGTTGGCCGAGGAAGAACACGCCGGCGGCGCACTGGCGTTTCGCCGCTTCAATCACGGCGACGAATTCGGCATCGGCAGCCTGACTCGCGAGCCGGGTTACGACTTCGACGACATGGCTTACCGCTACGGCGCCATCATGGACATCCGGCCGGAAGGCTACGCGATCGACCGGCAGTACCCGGACATCGTCTACGTGCCGCAAGATTTGCGGATGAGCTTAACCACGCAACGCATCAGCTGGGTGCGTAACGGGCAAGCACACAGTATCCGCCTACAGCCCGGCAAAATTTACATTCAGCCTAACGGCTATAAAATCGAGATGTGCAAACATCCCGGCGCGCCGTCCTGGCGCTTGGTCGGCACCGTCGCCGAAGGCACGTTCTGCCACAAGCCGTGTACCGTGTCGGGCGGCGGCAAATCGGAAATCTCCAAGTCCATCGAAGATGCGGTGATCTACGGTCCGCTGTTCGTCGACGACTTGCAGAACGACCTGGATCGGGTCCAAGCAATCTTCGACAAGGATTATCGGAGCGGACGCTTTCTGCCCGGTCACGAGCATGAAGATCGCGATCCGGCCAGACCAATACTCAGCGACGAACGCAGTCTCGGGTCTGTCATCAAATTGCTGACCCCGTCGCCTTATTACACGCCGGAGTTCAACACTTGGTTGAAGTCGATTCCGCCCAGTATTTTCGCGTTGGTATTCTTGATTAAACGCTTTTATCGCAGTGAATGGGAAGGCCGCTGGCGCGACCATTTGTCGGTGGACGTGATCGACGGCGCGCCGGGCCACGAGTTGAAACTGGATCAGCGCAAAATCGTAGCCACCTATTTGCGGGTCGGCTTCGATCAGGAGGGCGGCTGGCGCACCTTCAAGGTCCGTCAGGATTACATCGCCGCCGAGAAAGTGCAGATGGAAGACGACATCACCGCCTCGGTGGTGGTGCCCGCCGACCGGATCAAGGCTTGGTTGCCGCTGACCGACTACCCGCATAGCGTTAAATTGGTCAGCAACTGCGAATATCGGCTGTTTCAACGGCCCGACGACGCGATCATTCCCGGCTACGACAAGCAAACCGAGGCCAATATGGCCGCGCCGGGCAATTTCATCGCCAACTTCGAACCGCTCGATCGCGCCAAGCTGGCGGCGGTCGTCGAGGATGTGACGACCTTCTCGCGTTTCACGCCGGCGATGCGGACTCTGTTGAACCAAGCCTACCGCGACGCCAGCGGTTTCGTCGTGTCGTCGGCGCATCCGCGCTTGGTCGACGGCAAGCCGTCCAAGAACCCGCGCTATCTGGAAACTCGCGCCGACATCGTCAACCCGATTCGCAAATACATCGCCGAAATCGGCGCCCGCCTGCACCGCAAGATTCCGTTGTCGGAGCCGCTCTGTCATCCGGTCGACGCGGTGCTGACCGGGCGGCGGAACAATCCGCCGGAACCCGGCATTCGCCCGCTGGCGGTTTACAACCCGATTCATTATCAGGAATTGCCGGAATTGTTCATGGACTTTATCTGTTCGTTGACCGGCAAGTCGCCGTCCACGACCGGCGCCGGTAGCGAAGGCGCTTTGACCAAGGGACCGTTTAACGCGTTGCGTCCGACCGCCGATCTGAACAATGCCTTGGTATCGTTCATCCTGACCGACTATCCGGGCTTTTCCAGTTCGGCCGGTTTCATCGGGCCGGATACCCGGGTCGATCACGACATCAGCCTGTTGATCCCGGAAATCTGGGCGCGCTTGCCGCCGCGCGAGCGCCGGCCGGACTATCTGATCCAGCACGGCTATCTGGAAGCGGTGCGGGACTTTGAGTACCAAGGGCGCAAGGTGTTGGCCAGCCGTTTGGGTTACCGGATTACCAGCCACTTCGTGCATGGCTTGATGGGCAAGATTTTCGATAATCCTTACGCGGTGTTCACCGACGAGATTTTGCAACCCGAACGGCAGAGTCTGGCGGTGTTTGTGGAAGGGGTTAACAATATCGTCGATACCCAGCAGCGGGTGGCCCGGCAGTATTTCGAGGATGGCAGCATTCAAGACGCTTGCCCGCCGCTGTTCGCCTTGCTGCATATCATGGCCGACGGATACTACCAGGGAATGGACGCCAGTCATCCGCAAATCCGAGCCATGTTTGGCCGCGAGGCTTTGTTGGCTTCCGATTGGTACCGCGAGCGGCTGAGTATTAAACAACAGCGAGACATTGCACTTTGGCAGGGTCATGTCGATTATTTGCAAACCTTTTTGAACGCCAGCGGACACCAGGCGCCGGCGGCGGAATTGAATTTGGTCGAGCGCTTGCAACGGGCGAAGACCCGCTTGCTGGCGGTGTCGGCGGCGGATTATCCGCAAACGCTGGTCGGCACGCTGGGCGCCGATCCGCTTGGACCTTATGCCGCGGGCTAGGCTTAAGGCCGGCCGGTTTCCAAGTAGCCGCGGAGTTCCGCCAGGTTCAACGGCGCGCTGAAGTGAAAGCCTTGCGCCAGATCGCAATCTAGCGCGCCTAGCATAGCGGTTTGCCGCTCGTTTTCGACGCCCTCGGCGACCACCTGCAAATGGATGCCGTGCGCTAAACCGACGATGGAACGGACGATACAGGCGTCGCCGGTTTCCGCGTGGAGGTCGTCGATGAAGGACTTATCGATTTTCAGCGTGTCGATCGGCAGCTGACGCAAATTACTCAGCGACGAGAAACCGGTGCCGAAGTCGTCGATGCTCAGGCGCATGTCGCGGCTTTTCATCGCCCGCATTTGCGCGATCGCCGCGTCCAAATTGTCCATCAACATGTTTTCGGTCATTTCGAATGCCAGGCGGCTGGCCGGGAAACCGGTTTCCGCCAGTATCGCGTCGATGCGATTCATCAGGTCGGGTTGCTTGAACTGGCGGGGTGACAGATTGATCGCCAGCATCAAGCCGGCCGCGGCCGGCAAGGTTAGAATGTCGCGGCAGGCGGTACGCAATACCCAAGCGCCGATCTCGACGATCAGGCCGCTGTCTTCGGCGATGGGAATGAATTCGTCCGGTTGAACCTCGCCGATGTCCGGGTGCCAGCGCAACAACACTTCGACCCCGACCGGCGCGCCGCCGGGCAAGGCTACTAGCGGCAGATAGCGCAATTGGAATTCGCCCCGGGCCAGCGCCTGATGCAAATGCTGCTCCAGCGTCACGCGCCGCAAGGACAGGGCGTTGGCCGACGCGTCGTAGAATTCGAATTTATTGCGGCCGCGCTGTTTGGCCTGGTAGAGCGCGTCGTCGGCGTGTTTGATCAAGGTTTCGCTGTTTTCCCCGTCGGCCGGATACACCCCGATGCCCAGACTGGTACCGATAAACAATTGGTGGTCGTCGATAAAAAATGCTTGGTTGACTTGCTCGATCACCCGCCGAGCGATTTCGCCGGCATCGGTGGCGGTGCGCAGATTTAGTCCGATGATCGCGAATTCGTCACCGCCCAGGCGGGCCACGGTTTCGTGCTCGCGCAAGCAAGCGGTGACGCGCTTGCCGACTTCGATCAACAGTTTGTCGCCGACCAGATGCCCCAGCGTGTCGTTGATATTCTTAAATCGGTCCAAATCCATGTAGAGCAACGCGAACTCGGTGCGATGCCGGCGCGCCTGACTAATAGATTGCGCCAGCCGTTCGTTGAACAGGGCGCGGTTGGGCAAGTCCGTCAGCGGGTCGAAATACGCTAGATGCTTGATGATTTCTTCCGAATCCTTGCGGTCGCTAATGTCGTGGATGATGGAGACAAAGTGGCTGATGGCGTTATCGTCGTCCAGAATCGGCGTGATCGACTCCAGACACCAGAATAAGTCGCCGTTTTTCTTGCGGTTCAGGAATTCGCCGTGCCAGTCCTGGCCGGCATTCAGGGTTTGCCACAATTCGTCGTAGATTTCGTTGGCGGTCAGATCGGATTTCAATAAATTGGCTTTGTGGCCGATCACTTCTTGTTCGGTAAATCCGGTGATCCGATAAAATGCCGGATTGCAGTATTCGACCTTGGCCTGGTGGTCGGTGATGATGACCATGCTGGAACTGTATTGCATCGCCAAAGACAGCTTGCGCAGTTCGCGTTCGGTCTTACGGTGATTGTCGATTTCCTTGGCCAGCGCAGCGTTGGCGGCCATCAGTTGGCTTTGGCTGGGTATCGCCAGAATTTTCGGGATCAGCGGCCAGATTAAGACTGCCGTGGTCAACGAAGCCGCGGCGGTAGCCAGTTTGACCAGTCCCGACGCCCAATAATCGGGTACCCAAACGTTCCAGATACTCAGTAAATGGGTGGTGCCGCATAGGAAGATAAACAGACCGAATAGCCAGTATACCCAGCCGAATTGTATGTCCTGGCGGCGCTTTAACACATACACCATCGCGAACGGAATGGAGTAGTAAGACAGCACGATCAGCGCGTCGGACACGGTATGCAACAACAGCAAGTCGCTTTGCCATAAGTAACATTGGCCGTGCGGCATGTAAGCCTGCATATCGAACAAATGGGGCTGTGATTCGTGCATGGCGCTCCCGAAAACAACGCTCCGGCAATCGGCCGCCGGACCGAAAAGGCGTTACTCCCGAAGCCGGGATGACGCGCGAATTTAGCGCAAAATCCCTTGCAATAAAACAGTTTTGTAGCAGTGCGGGTTTCAGGCCGGCGGCAGCCGGCCCGTTATGTCGTGTCTGGGCTTTGACTCCGTGCCGCGCGTTGCCGACAAAGCCAGCGCGCGGCGGGACGGTTCCTACTGTTGATGTTTGCGTTTGCCCTTGGTTTTGGTTTTCGGAAATTCCTGGGCGATCAACGAACGCGCCAGTTTACGCAGTCCGTTGGACGAGACTTCCAGGCCGAGCGGCGAGCCTATCGATTCCAGTTCGTACATCAGGTCGGTCGCGGCCACCAGCGTCACGTAGCGCAAGTTCTCGCCGCCCGGCAGTTGCGTGGACGCCAAGCGCAGCAGCGGTGCCAGTTTGTCCCACGAGCTGTTGAAAAATTTCCGTACCGGATCGTTTTCCGCCACGTATTCGCCGGTCAGACCTTGTTCGAACGCGCTGCCGGCCTTTTCCAAAACCTCGCGCATCGTGGCCTTGGCCGATTCGTCGGCGGCGGTCAGTTTGGTGCGTTCGATGGCTTGCTCGACCGAGCCTTGCCAGTTTTGCCAGAGTTGCCGCCATTGCGCGAGTTCGGTTTCGGTCAATACCGGCGACGACTTGATCCCGTCGCTTTTCCGGTCGTTGGCCGTGTAGCCGACACCTAGCAACAAGCCCTTGGCGTCGGCCTTGGCTTGGTTGAAACGTAGACTGTTGACCGCGTCGTGCCAGTCTTCGCTGTGCTCCGCCGAGATAAACGGCAGCAGCGATTTGGCGATGTCCGGGCGAGCCCGGTTCAGGTCGATTTTTAGCGAGGCCAGTTTCGGTTCGGCGGCTTTTTTAATCAGCGACAGCAATTGGTCGATGTTCAGCGCTTGACCGTTGCCGTCGTAGGCCTGGGTGCGAGTGACCGGAAACGACAGCACGTTACCGGTCGAATCCAGCGTGGGCTGTTGAAAGGTTTGCAGAATGCCGGACCATTCGACGATGGTCATGCATTTGTTGCCGAGCGCGGTGCCGATCTTGGCCTGCACGTGGTTTTCGATTTTGACCAAGCCGTCCTCGCCGCCGATTTGCGGCTGGGACAAATCCAAAAAACTGCATTGCTTGCCGTCCTTCCAGACGCGCGCGGTTTCGCCGGCGCCGGTGTAAAGCTGGTTGACCAGTACGCTTCTGATCAGGCCGTATTCCATCGGCACCGGTACGTTGATCTCGCGAGCCTGGGCGGCTTGCGCCGTCAGC
The DNA here is from genome assembly GCF_001644025.1 of Methylomonas koyamae. GTDB lineage: Bacteria > Pseudomonadota > Gammaproteobacteria > Methylococcales > Methylomonadaceae > Methylomonas > Methylomonas koyamae_A. Next base: position 60,037 of record NZ_LUUK01000226.1, on the reverse strand, counting down.
AGCAGGCCGCCGGTGAATAACAGGGTACGCAGGGTTGACATGATTTACTCCGTAACGTTGTCTTGCGCGGTTGGGTTGAGTTCGGAAATGCCCCGGTAGGCCGACGAAATCGGATAACGCCGATCCCGGCCGAAGGCGCGGGGGGTAATGCGGATGCCGGGCGGCGATTGCCGGCGTTTGTATTCGTTGCGATCGACCAGCGAAATCGCGCGTTCGACCGCCTCGCGCGGATAGCCTAGCTCGACGATGTCGGCGGCCGATTGATCCCGCTCTATGTATAGCGCCAGGATGGGGTCTAGCACCGAATAAGGCGGCAGCGAATCCTCGTCTTTTTGGTCCGGGGCCAATTCGGCCGACGGCGGCCGGCTAATCACCCGTTCCGGAATCACCGGCGTCAGCGTGTTGCGGTATTCGGCCAGTTGGTAAACCAGTAATTTCGAGACATCCTTGAGCGGCGCGAAGCCGCCGGCCATGTCGCCGTAGAGCGTGGCATAGCCTACGCTCATTTCGCTTTTATTGCCGGTGGTCAACAACAGTTTGCCTTGTTTGTTGGACAGCGCCATCAGCAAAACCCCCCGGCAGCGGGCTTGGATGTTTTCCTCGGTGGTGTCGGTCTTGGAACCGGCAAACAGCGGCGACAGCATGGCGTTGAACGCGGAGACGGCCGGTTCGATCGGGATCACGTGATGCCTGACGCCGAGCGCCTTGGCTTCCAACTCGGCATCTTGGTTGCTGATGTCTTGGGTATAACGCGACGGCATCAGGACGCATTCGACCCTATCCGCGCCCAACGCGTCCACCGCCAATGCCAGAACCAGTGCCGAGTCTATGCCGCCCGATAGCCCTAGGATCGCGCCTTGGAAGCCGTTCTTGCGCACGTAATCCCGAATGCCGAGCACCAGTGCCTTGTATTCGCTGACCACCGGCTGGTAGAGAGCGACGATGCCGGTTTTGGCCGGCCGCGAGCCGTTGAACTCGACGAGATCGAGTTGCTCCTCGAATTCGGCGGCGCGATAGACAATCTCGCCATCGCGATCGGCGACGAAGGAGGCGCCGTCGAAGACCAATTCGTCCTGGCCGCCGATTTGATTAACATAGACCAACGGAATGCCCGCCGCGCGAACTTGGCTGCAAATGATGGTTTCGCGTTGCTGCATCTTGCCGGCGTGGAACGGCGAAGCATTCAGGGTCAGGATGATGTCGGCGCCGGCGTCGCGATTGGCGGCGATGATGCCGTCGCGCCAGATGTCCTCGCAAATGGTCAGCGCCAGTTTCGTGGTCTTGACTTCGAAAAGACAGGTGTGCCGGCCAGCCTTGAAATAGCGTTGCTCGTCGAAGACGCCGTAGTTCGGCAGGGCGAGTTTGTGGTATTCGGCGACGATGACGCCGTCCCGCAACGCGGCGGCGGCGTTGTAGAGCGTCTCGCCTTGCCGGCTCGGGTAGCCGATCACGGCGGTAATGCCTTGGATGTCGCGCAGCAGCCGGGCCAGACCGCGTTCGGTCTGGGCCAAAAAATCGCCGCGCAACAGCAAGTCCTCCGGCGGGTAGCCGGTCACGCACAATTCCGGGAAAACGATCACATCGGCGTGTTGGTGTTTGGCTTGCTCGACGGCGGACAGGATTTTTTCGACGTTGCCGGAAATGTCGGCGACCGTGAAATTCAGTTGAGCCAGGGCGATGGTTAGAGTCATCGATTACCGGGCGATACAGCCGCGCATTGCCGCGCCGATGTCCGACGGCGAGCTGACCATGGTCACGCCGGCCGCCTGCATCGCCGCGATCTTGCCTTTCGCGGTGCCCGCGCCGCCGGTGACGATGGCGCCGGCGTGGCCCATGCGTTTGCCGGGCGGCGCGGTTTGGCCGGCGATATAACCGACCACCGGTTTGGTGACATGGGCCTTGATGAATTCCGCCGCTTGTTCTTCGTCGCTACCGCCGATCTCGCCGACCATGACGATGCCCTCGGTTTGCGGGTCGTCTTGAAAGCGGCTCAATACGTCGATGAAGTTCATGCCGTGGATCGGGTCGCCGCCGATGCCGACGCAGGTGCTTTGGCCCAGGCCTTCACGGGTGGTTTGGTGGACGGCCTCGTAAGTCAACGTGCCGGAGCGGGAGACGATGCCGATCTTGCCGGGCTGATGAATATGGCCGGGCATGATGCCGATCTTGCATTGGCCGGGTGTGATAACGCCGGGGCAGTTCGGGCCGACCAGCAAGGATTGCGCGCCTTGCATCGCCGCCTTGACTTTCAACATTTGCAACACCGGGATACCCTCGGTAATACAGACGATCAATGCTATGCCGGCGTCGACCGCTTCCAGGATCGCGTCGGCGGCGAAAAACGGCGGCACGTAAATCATCGTCGCGCTGGCGCCGGTGGCCTTGACGGCTTGCTGGACCGTGTCGAATACCGGCAAATTCAGATGGCTGGAGCCGCCCCGGCCCGGCGTGACGCCGCCGACCAGTTGGGTGCCGTAGGCTAGCGCCTGTTCGGAGTGGAAAGTACCTTGTTTACCGGTGAAGCCCTGGCAGATGACTTTGGTGTGTTTGGCTATCAGAATAGACATTAGGCCACCTCTTGAGCCAGTTTCACCGCCAATTCGGCGGCTTGATTCAAATCCTCGGCGGGCGTCAGTCCCAGGCCGGAGTTTTTCAGCATGGCCAAGCCCTGCTCGACGTTGGTGCCCTCCAGGCGGACCACGACTGGAATCGTCAGATGCATGTCCTCGACCGCCGCCAGAATGCCGGCCGCGATCACGTCGCATTTGACGATGCCGCCGAAGATATTGACCAGCACGGCTTTGACGGTGCCGTCGGACAGGATCAGCTTGAAGGCTTCCTTGACCTTGTCCTTGTTGGTACCGCCGCCGACGTCCAGGAAATTGGCCGGCGCGCCGCCTTTGAGTTTGACCATGTCCATGGTTGCCATCGCCAGGCCGGCGCCGTTGACCATGCAACCGATATTGCCGCCCAAGGTGATGTAATTCAGATCGAATTGCTTGGCCTCTGCTTCCTTGGGGTCTTCCTGGCTGGCGTCGCGCAGCGCGGCGATGTCGGGATGCAAGGCCAGGGCGTTGTCGTCGAAATTGATTTTGCCGTCCAGCGCCAGCAGTTTGCCGTCTTCGGTTTCTATCAGCGGATTGATTTCGATCTGGCTGCAATCCTTGCTTAGGAACAGTTCGTACATGCCGTTCAGGATGGCCGGCAATTGCACCTGTTGCTCTTTGCCCAAGCCGAGCGCCGCGCCGATTTGCCGGCCCTGATAGGCTTGCAGGCCGGCGGCGGGGTGCACCGGAATACGGACGATCTTCTCGGGCGTTTCGGCGGCGACGGCTTCGATGTCCATGCCGCCGGCCGCCGAGGCGACAAACAACAGGCGCTCGCTTTCCCGATCCAGCAAGAGGCTCAAATAAAATTCGTTTTTGATCGCGGATGCCTCTTCGACCCAGACGCAGTTGACCGGCAGTCCGAAGGCGTCGGTTTGATGAGTGACCAAGCGTTTTCCCAGCATTTCGGCGGCGTGCTCGGCGACTTCGCGGGCATCGCGGGCCAGCTTGACGCCGCCGGCCTTGCCGCGCGCGCCGGCATGGATTTGCGCCTTGACGACCCAGGCATCGCCGCCCAATTGTTCGGCGACCTTGGCGGCGTTCGCGGCGCACTCCGCGATATCGCCTTTCGGCACCGGTACACCGTACACGGTAAACAGTTGTTTCGCCTGGTATTCGTGGATATTCATGTCCCGCTCCGATTCACGTTGATTGCCGCCGTCACTATAAGACTAGCCGCCGGGCAGGTCCTCCGCCGACTTAATGCTATGATGAAAGCCATCTTCATTCTAACTGAAACCCGCTGACAGAGACGGCATGCCTCCCGGTCAAACCCATACCTATTACCCTTGTCCGTTTTCCCGAGGTTACGGCATACCCGAGCGGCAAGCATGGCTGATGCTGAAGATATTCGCCATCTATCGCTTCATGGCCGGCAGTTTGTTCGTGATGCTGTTTTATTTACGGTTCGGCGCATCGACGCTGGGCACCTACGACAACACATTGTACCAGTTCGCTAGTCTCGGATACCTTGCGATTTCCGTGGTTGCCGCGCCGATCACGCTCAGGCATCGCTTCGGTTACGCGATGCTGGCGCAGATGTTTATCTTCACCGATATTGTCTTTATCACGTTGATGATGCATGCCAGCGGCGGCATCGCCAGCGGCATCGGCATGTTGTTGGCGATTTCGATCGCCGCCGGCGGCCTATTGATCGGCGGCCGTTGCGCGATCTTGTTCGCGGCGTTGGCCAGTCTGGCGGTGTTGGCCGAGCAGGTTTACGCGATTCAGACGCGCAGTTTCGAGGCGGTGACGCTGACCTATTCCGGCATGCTGGGCATTTCGTTTTTCTCGATTGCGTTCCTCTCGGTGATTTTGGCTCAGCGCGCCGAGCAGTCGGCGATTCTGGCGCAACAGCAAGCACAGACTATCGCTCGCTTGGAAGGCTTGAATCGCTACATTATTCAGCATTTGCAATCCGGAATTTTGATTGTGGATGGCGAGCGAATGCTGCAATTAGCCAATCAGTCGGCGCTACGGTTATTGGATCTGGCGGATATTCCGCCGACATTGGCGGACTTGGCGGCTCCGTTGCAAGAAGCCTTCGGCTTATGGCGCGACAACTCCGAGCAGGATTTTGCCATCTTGCATTTGTCCGGCGACAGGGAAATTCAGGTACGGTTTTCCGTGTTATCGATGGACGGCGAGGCTTTGTATCTGTTGATCATCGAGGACATCGCTTTGTATAACCAACGCTTGCAGCAAAGCAAGCTGGCTTCGCTGGGTCGCTTGACCGCCAGCATCGCCCACGAGATTCGCAACCCGCTTAGCGCAATCAGCCACGCAGGACAGTTGTTGTCCGAGGCGCCAGGCTTGCCCGCCCAGGAAGTGCGGCTGACCGAGATCATTCAGAACCACTGCCAACGGGTGAACTGTATTATCGAGGATATTTTGAAGTTGTCCCGCCGGCACTTCAGTCATAAGCAAAAAATCAATCTGGACGCTTGGTTGACGGCTTATTTCAGCGAGCAGAAATTCGATTTGGGCGGACGCGCAGATGCGTTCGCGCTGGCGTTTGTCAGGACGGGCTTGACGGCTTGCATCGACGACGGCCATTTGAAACAAATTCTGGATAATTTGTGCGCCAACGCACTGCAATACGGCAGGCCGGAAGCGGGGAAAATCCGGGTTGTGGTCGATCTGGTCGACGAACAGCCGACGATCAAAGTGATCGACAACGGTCCCGGCATCGGCGGTGAACATCTGACGCATTTGTTCGAGCCGTTTTTCACGACCTCGCACAAAGGCACCGGGTTAGGTTTGTACATTTCCAAAGCGCTCGCGGAACTGAATCAGGCCGATCTCGGCTACGTTCAGGATGGCGGAAAATCCTGCTTCGTGCTGGCGCTGGCTAACGCGGAAAACACGGTGATAGAAATATGAGCCCACCCGTCACGCTGGTTGTCGACGACGAGCCCGACATTCGGGAATTGCTGGAAATCACGCTGAACCGAATGGACATTCAAACCCGCTGCGCGGCTGATTTGGCCGGGGCCAAGCAATTGCTGGCCAATCAACGTTTCGATCTGTGTTTGACCGATATGAAATTACCGGACGGCGACGGTTTGGAACTGGTCGACCACATCCAGGCCTGCGGTCTGCCGTTGCCGGTGGCGGTGATTACCGCGCACGGCAATATGGATATCGCCATCAAGGCCATGAAAAAAGGGGCTTTCGACTTCCTATCCAAGCCGGTCGATTTGGCGGTGTTGCGGCAGCTGGTCAACCATGCGTTGCAAGCCTCGCAAGGGCGGGCAGCCGAAAAAGAGCGCCGCACTCGCGATGTGTTGTTGGGCGATTCGGTACCGATGCGGGCGATACGCTCGAAAATCGAGAAGGTGGCGCGCAATCAGGCGCCGGTCTACATCAGCGGTGAGTCCGGTTCCGGCAAGGAGTTGGTGGCGCGCTTGATTCATCAGCAAAGCCCGCGCGGCGCGCAGCCCTTTGTCGCGATCAATTGCGGCGCGATTCCGCTGGAGTTAATGGAAAGCGAGTTCTTCGGTCATAAAAAAGGCAGCTTTACCGGCGCGGTCAGCGACAAGCAAGGCTTGTTTCAGGCTGCCGAAGGCGGCACGCTGTTTCTCGACGAAGTCGCCGATTTGCCGTTGCCGTTGCAAGTCAAATTGTTGCGAGCCATCCAGGAAAAGAAGGTCCGGCCGGTTGGCGAGCAACGCGAAGTCCCGGTTGACGTGCGCTTGCTGAGTGCCACGCATAAGGACTTGGCGAAAATGGTCCAGGAAGGGGCGTTTCGGCAGGATTTGTATTACCGGATCAATGTCATCGAACTGAATTTGCCGCCGCTGCGGGCCAGGGAAGCCGATATTCCGCAATTGACCCGCCACTTACTGACCAAGTTAGCCGCCGCCAACGGCACGGCAATTCCCGATCTGAGCGATGCGGCTTGGCGAGCGCTAAAGGGGTACTGCTTTCCAGGCAATGTGCGGGAATTGGAAAACATTCTCGAGCGAGCGTTGGCCTTGCACGAGGGCAATCTGATCGATGTTGACGATTTGAATTTGCCGTTGGGGCTGGAGGCTGCCGCGGCCGAGGATTTCGACGCGCAAAAGATGTCGCTCGAAAGCTATTTGGAGGGCATCGAAAAGAAAGCGCTGAGCAGTGCGTTGGAAGAAAACCGCTGGAATAAAACCGCGACCGCCAAGCAACTGGGCTTGACCTTCCGCTCGTTGCGGTATCGGCTGAAAAAGCTGGGACTGGAGTGAGTGCGGCAGCCGGACCGGCTGCCGAGAAGCGGGTTCCGTTAGCGGTACTTGTCCATGGCGGCCAGTTGCTGTAGCGCGGCCTGGATTTTGGTCGTTGCGGCTTCGTCCAGTTCGTTGTTTTTATAGACTTTGTCGAGCAAGCCTTCCTCAACCAGCGCATCCTTGATCCAGCGTTTGGCAAAGGCATAGTTGCCGGAAATTTTCGCGACTTCGCCTGTTTTCGGATTTTTGACGCTGTCGGCAGTGGCGGTCGGTGCGGCGGCTTGGGCTGGCGCGGCCGGCTTGGCGGCGGTTTTGCGGGTGGAAGGGCGGGGTGTCGCGGGTTTTTCGGTGGGGACTGGCGGGGGGCTTATCGCTTCGGCTTGACTGGCCTTCGGTTCCGGTGCCGGCGTTATCGCCGCTTCCGGTTTGGCGGCGCTCGGCTTGGGTTTTTTATCGCCCATGACCACAAAGACGACATAAGCGACAAATATCGTGGTCGCGATGAATAACAGTTCGGCCATAACCCTTCCCCTTTGTAAATATTATTTTTTGGTTTAAGAACAATGTGATGACAATTGTAGACGCCGGCCGCGAATATACCAGAGGCGGGCGAAGCGGTAAATACGGGCGATTTTCCCGGCGGGTAACTCGGCTTATTTCACCGGCGTTTGACCGGTGTGGCCGTTCAGCAAGATCGCGATCGACACTTTATGGCTATCCAGAAGATTGATGTCGGGCTTGCCGAAGGCGTAGCCCTGGCCGAAATTGACGCCGATTTCCTTGAGCTTGAGCGCGGTGCTGGCCGATTCGACGAATTCCGCGATGGTTTTTTTGCCCAATTTGGCGGCGATTTCGACCATGGATTTCACCAAAATCTGATCGGTTTCGTTTTCCAGAAGGTTTCGGATGAACTGGCCGTCGATTTTGACGTAATCGACCGGAAAGGTTTTCAGGTAATTGAACGAACAAAAGCCGGCGCCGAAATCGTCGAGGGCGAACTTGCAACCCAGCGCCCGAATTTTGTTGATCATGTGGCGGGTTTTTTCGAAATTGTCGACGGCGGCGGTTTCGGTAATCTCGAAGGTCAGGCGGCCGGCTTCCACCCAGGTCAATTCCAGCTTGTCCCGTATCGTCGGCAGCAGATCGGGATACTGGAAGGCGGTACTGGACAGATTGATCGCCAGCGACACGTAAGACATGTAAGACGGCATCGCCGCCAAAAAATCGATGGCGTGTTCGACGACCCACAGGTCGATCGCGTGGATCAAGCCGGTGCGCTCGGCGACCGGGATAAACTGATCCGGCGTGATCACTTCGTTGTTTTCGCCGCGCATGCGCAGCAACACCTCGTAGTGGGAGATATTGCCGTCGCATAACTGAACGACCGGTTGAAAAACCAGAAACAGGTTGTTTTCGCGCAAGGCCTTGCGAATCAGCGGTACCCAATAGATGTCGCGGCGGCGTTCCTTGACCGAAATATCTTCGCTGTTGTAAAGGCAGACCTTGTCTCGGCCACTGTTTTTAGCATAGTTGCAGGCCTGGCGGGCGTGCAGAATCATCTCGCCGGGATGCACGGCGGCGACCGAATTATCGAGTGCGGCAATGCCGATCGAAACCGATGCGCTGTAACAAACTTCGCCGGTAAAAAATCGGAAATTGTCGACCGCGTTCTTGATCGTCTCGGCGAACACTCTGGCTTGTTTTTGGGTTTTGTTTTCCAGGAACAGACAGAATTCGTCGGCGCCGATGCGGGCGAACAAACTGCCCGGTGGCGCCATTTTCCGGACCAGTATGGTCAATTCGACCAACAGACGGTCGCCGACTTCGAAACCCTCCAGCTCGTTGATCAAGCTAAAGCGATCGACATCGATAAACAGCAGGGCGCCGTCTTTCTGCAGTTTATTGCTGCGGTTCAGGATTAAACGCAGTTGCCGTTCGAAACTGCTCCGGTTAAACAAACCGGTCAATTCGTCGTGGGCGACCAAAAACTTCAATTTGGCGTCGATGATGCTTTTGGCGGCCAGTTCGTTGATCAATTGTTCTTCCTGCTTGAAGCGCAGTAAACGCTCCTGATGCAGGCTAAGCAGAAAGCGGACCGCCAGCAACAATTCCTGGGTGTTGAATGGATTGTTGATTTTGTACACCAGGCAGTTTTCGTACTCCTGAGGGCATGGTGATGCACTGCAGTCGGGGTTTTCGTCGTCCAGGATCACGACCGGTATCACCGACGCTTCGTTGGCATTGGCCAAGCTGTGACAGAGATCCGCGGTTTTACAGGCCGGCAATTTGGCGTTCAGCACGATCAGGCCGACGGCTTGCGGCTGGTCGTGGAAGGGTTTGAGAATCTGGTAAATTTGTTCGCCGTTGCTGGCCGAACGGAGGTTTCCGAAGCCTTTGGCCTTGAGGGTGGCGGCGATTTTTTGGGCGGAAACCTCGTCATGCTCGGCAATGATGATAAGTTTTTCCTTGAGCGCGTCACTGGCAATCATCTGTCCATACCGTCCAGGTATTGAAAAAATCTTGAACCATCATAAACCATAGCGTGCGCAGGAATCCAGCAGGGTGAGGATTGAAAAATTATATAAATGGTCTAGGTTTAAACTGAGTGCTTAAAGTCATTTCTATAAAGCTGCGGTTTAGTATAGGTTAAATTTTCATTCCAATAATCCAGATGCAACTTTCTTCGTCGTTGGGTTTAAGCGTTTCGGATTTACTTCGAGGCGACATTCAGTTGGTTTCGCCCCCCAATGTTTATTTTCTGCTTAAAAAAATCATAGACGATCCGCAAAAATCGGCTAGCGATGCGGCCTTCGTTATCGAAGACGACGCGGCTCTGGCGTTGAAGGTTTTGAAGATCGTCAATAGCGCGTTTTACGGGTTTCCGTCGCAAGTCAGTTCGATCGCCAAGGCGATTTCGCTGATCGGCATGCGCGAATTGCAGAACTTGGTGTTGGCGATGGTGGTGGTCGAGCGGTTCTCGGAACTGCCGGGGCAATTGTTGTCGATGCACGACTATTGGGCGCGCAATTTACGTTGCGCGCTGCTGGCGAGAGCGCTCGACAAACTGCTGGGAAAGCGTTACGCCGATACCGCCTTCGTGTGCGGATTGGTCCACAACATCGGCCAACTGGTGTTCTACCGACGAATTCCGGTGCTGGCGCGGGAAGTCGATTTGTTGCTGCAGTCGCAAGCCCAACCGGAAAGCGACGACGAAGTGCGCATCGAGCAAAGCGTCATTGGCTTCGATCATTTCCAAGTTGGCGCCGAGCTTTGCCGGCTTTGGAAGCTGCCCGAAGTCATCGTCGAAAGCGTCAGGCTGCATTGCTATCCGGACACACTGGCACCCTGCGCCGACATTGCCGCCATCGTCAGACTGGCGAATCTGCTGTGCCGAATCGAGAATCCCTACGATGCTTTTACTATCGACGCTCTGGGCTTGACGCCCGATCAGCTCAGTGTCGTGTTGGACGACATCAGCATGGAATTCGAAGGCATTTTTAAATTGTTCTATTCCTAAACCTGAAGCGGGCTATCCGAGGTTGCCGCCTTCGGATTTTCCTTCGCCGGGGCCGGCGAGTTTCAGGTTGCAGCGTCGCTATGCCCAGCTTTTCGGTTTCGCTTGGCGGCTGAATCCGGTTATTATCGGGTTTTGGCCGATTTCGAGGGAAATCCATGATGGCTGCGTCAAACAAACTTCGCCGCGCTGGGTTTTGGTGCGCTTGCTTGCTGATGTTGCGGATGATACCCGCGCATGCCGCCGAAACCCGGCCGCCGGCCTGGCCGGAATTTGTCGAAGGCTTTATTGCCGGCTACTTTGAGCAGCAACCCACCTTCGCCGCCGAGGCCGGCCGCCACGAATTCGACGGTCGCTTGCCGGATTGGAGTCCGCAAGGTTTGCGCGATACCGAACGCTGGCTGGAAGCGCAGCGGATGTTGGCGCTGGCCTATCCGGACCAAGCCTTGACGCCGGCGCAACGTTTCGAGCGCGACTATTTGCTAGCGACCGTGGCCAAGGAATTGTTCTGGCGGCAAGTCGCGCGGCGGCCGTTCAAAAGCCCGCAGTTTTATGCCGGCGCCTTGGACCCGAATCTTTACATCAGCCGGCCTTATGCACCGTTGGCCGAGCGGATGCGGGCGTTCATCGCCTATGCCGGCAACGTGCCGCGCGCTGCGGCGCAGATTCGTGCCAATCTGGAACTGCCGCTGCCGCGCACCTACCTCGACATCGGCAAGACCGTGTTTGGCGGCCTGGCCAAGTTTTACGAAGCCGAGGCCAAGGTCGCGTTTGCCGACGTTGCCGATCCGGAATTGCAACGGGCGTTTGTAGAAAAAGTCGGCCCGGCGGCACAGGCGCTACGCGAGTTGGTGGATTGGCTGGAGCAGCAAAGGCCAACGGCGACCGACGCATTCGCGTTGGGAGCGGAAACCTTCAGCCGGATGCTGGCCGATACCGAAACCGTCGAGCTGCCGTTGCCGAAGCTGGAGCAAATGGGCCGCGCCGATTTGCATCGCAATCTGAAAGCATTGGCGCAAGCCTGCCGCCGGTTCGCACCGGCCGCAACCACGGCGGATTGCGTGGCGCGGGCCGAGGCGCATAAGCCGGCGGCCGGTCCGGTCCCCGCCGCCGGCGAGCAACTCAAGCACTTGAAAGCCTTCGTCGCCGAGCGGCAATTGCTGACGATTCCGAGTGACGAAGAAGCAAGCGTCGCGCCGTCGCCGCCTTATGCGCGCTGGAATTTGGCTTACATCGACATTCCGGGACCCTACGAGCACGGCCTGCCGTCGGTGTATTACGTTGCGCCGCCCGATCCGGCCTGGAGCGCGGCTGAGCAGGCCGCCTATCTGCCCGGCCAAGCCAATTTGCTGTTCGTGTCGGCGCACGAGGTCTGGCCCGGCCATTTTCTGCAATTTCTGCACGCCCACCGAGCCGGCTCCAAGTTTGGTCAACTGTTCGGCAGTTACGCTTTTTCGGAAGGCTGGGCGCATTACGCCGAGGAATTGATGTGGGAAGCCGGCCTGAACGACGGCGATCCGGAAACCCATATCGGCCAGTTGGTCAACGCCTTGCTGCGCGACGTGCGTTTTCTGGCCGCGATTGGACTACATACCCAAGGCTGGAGCGTCGAACAGGCCGAACAAATGTTCCGGGAACAGGCCTTTCGCGATCCGGGCAACGCCCGCCAACAGGCCGCGCGCGGCACCTTCGATCCGGCCTATCTGAACTACACGCTGGGGAAATTGCTGATCCGACAACTGCGCGACGACTGGAGCGCCCGGCGCGGCGGCCGGGCCGCCTGGCGGCAATTCCACGATACTTTTCTGTCCTACGGTTCGCCGCCGATTCCGTTGGTCGCGAAGGCGATGTTGGCGGACGAGGGGCGCTAACAGAGGCCGGAAATGGGGTACGTCCGGCGCGGATCGGCGGAAGGCCGGCACTCCGATGCGGTAAAGTCGAGGACTAAGCGTTGGTCCCAAGCACGGCCGAAGGGCGAACAGATAAACCGTCCATGGTTCGACAGGCTCACCTCGAACGGTTTACGAGTTACCACGAACGTTTACGAGCTACCGCGAACGGTATTTGAGGGCCGATTTAATAATTAATGGCTTTGCCCTTGCGACGGCAGTTTTTACAACAAAGTCGCCGGTCCAGCCGCCGGCGCACGGTTTCGGCGCGCTGCCGATCGCGGCTGAAACCGCGCCTACGCCGATGCGTTTTATTCCGCGCGGCGAAAATCCCGTCATGATCGTTAGGCTATGCCGGTAGGCGGTGGCGGACCTCAAATTGTGTATCGGTTTCGCTGCACCGCACGGGATTTTCGGCCGTTGCCACATTCCGCCGAGTCGTCGGCACGGTCGGGTGATTCGACTGTATCCGTCGCCCCCAACAGTGCCTGGACCTTTTTTGCGAGATCAACAAGGCGGTGGCTTCGACCAAGGCTTTGTCCTTCCGGTTCTTGGAAGGATTCATTTTTTGATCTCAAATTTAAATGCGGTTGAAAATTTGAGGCGACAACTATTCTGACGCGGGCGGTCAGTTGAACAGCCTGTCCCACATCGCATCGACCTTTTTAATGACGTCCTCGCGCATCACGATAGGCCTGCCCCATTCGCGCTGGGTTTCGCCGGGCCATTTGTTGGTGGCGTCGAAGCCGACTTTCGAGCCTAGACCGGACACTGGCGACGCAAAATCCAGATAATCGATCGGCGTGTTTTCCAGGATCGTCAAATCGCGGGCAGGGTCCATGCGGGTGGTGATGGCCCAAATCACGTCTTGCCAGTTGCGCACATCGACGTCGTCGTCAACCACGATGACGAACTTGGTGTACATGAATTGCCGCAGGTAGGACCAGGTGCCGAGCATGACCCGCTTGGCGTGGCCGGCGTATTGCTTCTTCATGCTGATCACCGCCATCCGGTACGAGCAGCCTTCCGGCGGCAGGTAGAAATCGACGATTTCCGGAAACTGCTTTTGCAATATCGGCACGAACACTTCGTTCAAGGCCACGCCGAGAATCGCCGGTTCGTCGGGCGGCCGGCCGGTGTAGGTGCTGTGGTAGATCGGCACTTGGCGCTGGGTGATGCGCTCGATGGTGAACACCGGGAACTCGTCGACTTCGTTGTAATAACCGGTGTGGTCGCCGTAGGGGCCTTCCGGCGCGGTTTCGCCGGGATAGATAAAACCTTCCAGCACGATTTCGGCGCTGGCCGGCACTTGCAAATCGTTGCTCAGGCATTTGGCGACTTCGGTTTTGGCGCCGCGCAATAGTCCTGCGAACGCGTATTCGGACAAGGGGTCCGGCACCGGCGTCACCGCCGCCAGTATCGTCGCCGGATCGGCGCCTAAGGCCACCACGACCGGGAACGGTTCGCCGGGGCGTTGTTGTTGCCATTCCCGAAAATCCAGGGCGCCGCCGCGATGCGCCAGCCAGCGCATGATGACCTTGTTTTTGGCTATCACCTGCTGGCGGTAGATGCCCAGATTCTGGCGTTCCTTGTTCGGCCCCTTGGTAATCACCAGCGGCCAGGTAATCAACGGCGCGGCGTCTTCCGGCCAGCAGGTCTGGATCGGATAATCGGCCAAGTCAATCTCGGCGCCGATGCGGATCACTTCCTGACAGGGCGGATTGCTGACGACTTTGGGTGCCATGTTCAGCACCTGCTTGAACACTGGCAGTTTTTCCAGGGCGTCTCTCATGCCCTTGGGCGGCTCGGGCTCTTTCAAGTAAGCCAGCAGTTCGCCGATGCCGCGCAATTCCGAAATATCGCTGGCGCCCATGCCCATCGCCACCCGCTTGGTGGTGCCGAACAGATTGCCGAGCACGGCGATATTGGAACCTTTGACGTTTTCGAACAGCAAGGCCGGACCGCCTTGCTTCAAGACCCGGTCGCAGATCACCGTCATTTCCAGATAGGGATCGACCTCGATTTTGATGCGTTTCAGTTCGCCTTGTTTTTCCAGTTGAGCGATAAAGTCTCTTAAGTCTTTGTATTTCATCGGATGGTGGGTGGTCGGTGGGGCAGGGTACGGCAGGTCTTAAGACCGAACGGCCGGCGGTTCCGGGCTAATCGGCGACAAGTTTGCCCGCTTTGCCGGGGGAATTGCAAGGCGAGCCAGGCGCTCGAACGGCGAGCGCTTAAATTCGGTCGGCGTCGTTAGGCTTCTGAGCGGATAGCCGGGTACCGAACAGGTAGTCGCACCCCGGCCAGGTCACGCACCAGTTGCCGGGTTTGTTTAAGGTATGGTGGTCGTAGTGCCAGCTTAAATGGCGCCGGCCCCAAGCCGGGTCTAAATGGGCCTTGCGGTGGCGGGTGTAATAAATCAGTAGCGAAAAATACAGGCCGCACGGAAAGCCGGGCCAGATCGCCAGTAACGGCGCGTGTAGCGCGGCGATGCCCGCCAATACCGCCAGTTCCTTGGTCTGAGCGTTCCATGCGTTCAAGCGGATTTTCGCGTAACCCGGATCGTACATCGCGTGTTCGGCGCAGGTCGCGTGGTGCCCGTGCCAGTGATAGGCCCAAAAGCTGTTTTGGCGCTTGCCCAGGCCGTGCAGAATAAATTTATGCATCAACCATTCGCCGAGATTGGCGTAACAGAGCGCTAGAACAAACTGGACGGCAAACATCATCGGTAATCCTGTTTGATTGGGGGAACACGCTTTGGAGGCGACTGTGGCGACTTGGACTGGCGTGTCGATGTTCGGTTTCTTGTCGGCTCGACGCCCCCTCATCAGGCTCGGTTATGTATGGCGGCGCGGCCTGTTGAAGGCTGAGCGTATTGTAACTATTCAGCGCGAAGTAAAAACGCCCTCTCCCGGCGGAACGGGGGATGAATTCCTCAATGTCAGCTATGCCGTTCGCTGAGCGGCGTCGAAGCGAAATCGCTGGCTTCGGCTCCGCTCAGCCAACGCCTCATTTCGGCTCAGCCAGCACCTTATTTCGGTTCGGCCAACGCCTTATTTCGGCTGGGCCAAAGCCTCATTTCAGCTCCGTTCAGCCAGCGGCTTACATTGACTGCAACCGTTTAACTTGGCGCCGTTGGTCATCACTTCCCCCCAAAACGCCTATGACTAGTTACAGCGTATTTATATAAAAAAGCTATCGACTCTATAAAAACAATCGATTTTATTTATATAAAAATCTTCTCCAGAATAGCGACCAAGCCGGACGAACCGGGCGAGACATCGCCGCCGGCCTTATCAAACACCTATCAGGAGAACAGCCATGAACACCAGCAAAACCATTAAAATCGCCGCCGTTATCGCCACCGTATTGATGGCCGCCAACGTACGCGCGCACGGCGACCGAATTGAAGCCAATAGCGGGGAAGCCAAAACCGCTATCGCCGAAGTGGTCTACGACAATCCGGCCTATAGCCGGGGCATACACAGCTACCCGAACCCGATCGCGGAGCATCCGATGGGCAAAGCGCGGGCGATCTACGTCGATAAAGCATACGGCCAAGCTATTTATAGCTATCCGGGCAACTGGCGGTAATCGCAACAGCGCCGGGCGGCGCTTAATGGGCAATGCGGTAAAGCTGTCCGGCGCGCTCCAGGATGGCGGTGAGGTCTTCGGCCGGCATCGGTTTGCCGAACAAGTAACCTTGGGCTTCGTCGCAATCGTTTTGCATCAGGTATTGGGCTTGTTGCTCGGTCTCCACGCCTTCGGCGATGACCTTGAACTTGAGGATGCGGGCGATCGAAATAATCACCAGCACGATGGCGGCCGCGTCGGCGTCGTGCATGATGTTGGCGACGAAGGAGCGGTCGATTTTCAGCTTGTCGAAGGCAAAATGCTTCAGTTGGTTCAAGCTGGAATAGCCGGTGCCGAAGTCGTCTATCGAGATTTGCATGCCGGCTTCGCGCAGTTGCGCCAGAATCTCGCGCTTTTTTTCCGGGTGGCGGATGAACAGACTCTCGGTCAATTCCAACTCGACGTATTGTGGCGGCAGGCCGGTATCGGCGACGATCGCGGTCACCTGATCGGCGAAACCCTCGTGATCCAACTGGCGTGCCGAGACGTTGACGGCAACGCTGAACGGCGGATAGCCGGTTTGCTGCCACAAACGGTTTTGCCGGCAGGCTTCGCGCAATACCCAGGCGCCTATCGTTTCGATCAGACCGATTTCCTCGGCCACCGGGATGAAGGCATCCGGCGGCACCAAGCCTAGTGTCGGATGCTGCCAGCGGATCAACGCTTCGGCACCGATGATGCGGCCGGAATTCAGATCGATTTGTGGTTGGTAGTGCAGAAAGAATTCGTCGCGTTGCAAGGCCCGGCGCAAATCGCTTTCCAACCGCAGTTTCGACGATACCGCGAATTCCATGCTGTCTTCGTAAAAACAAAAAGTGTTGCCCTGTTCCTTGGCGCGGTACATCGCGGTGTCGGCGTGTTTGATCAACAAACCGCTGTCGATGCCGTCGGCCGGAAACAAGGAGATACCGATGCTGCAACTGATATAGAACTCTTGCTCCATCAGCAGGAAGGGCTTGGCGATGGTGTTGCAGATTTTGTCGGCGACCGCCGCCGCGACCTGGGCGTTGCCGATTTTTTCCAACAGTAGAATGAATTCGTCGCCGCCGAAGCGGGATACCATGTCTTCCTTGCGCACGCAGCTCTGGATGCGCTCGGCGGCGGCTTTCAACAATTGGTCGCCGACATCGTGGCCCATCGTGTCGTTGGTGAGCTTGAAGCGGTCCAAATCCAGAAATAACACCGCGTGCAATTGCGGGTGGATGCCGTCGGCCTGGATAACCGCGTTCAGTTTGTCCATGAACTGGGCACGGTTGGCCAGATTGGTCAATGGGTCGTGATAAGCCAGGCGGTTCAGCGTGCGTTGGCTGCGGCTGGCATCCAGCAAGTGGGCGATGCGTTTACGCAACACCGTGAAATGGATCGGCTTGGGAATGTAGTCGTTGGCGCCTATCGAGAAGGCCAACTCCACCGAATGTTCGTTTTCCAGCGCGGTGATCATCAAAATCGGCACTTCGGCGCCGTTCGGCAGCGCCCGGATTTTTTGGCAGGCTTCGAAGCCGTCCATCTCCGGCATTAGCGCATCCATCAGGATCAGATCGGCCATTTGCTGTTGACAAAGAGCGACGGCTTGCTGACCGGTGCCGGCTAGATCGACGATGTAGCCGTCCTTTTCCAGAATATCCTGCAACGCAAAGCGCATCGCGCGGTCGTCGTCGGCTACCAGAATGCGCGGACCTTGCGGCGCGGGCGCGGCGTCGGCGATCGTTTCGGTGCCGATTTCGCGTAGCAGCAATTGTTCGATGAATTGATATTCCTTGCGCAATTGGCGTAGCAGCGCTTCGCTGTTTTCAAGGCTATGCTGCTCTCCGGCATCTTCCAGCTGCTTGGCGACGGCCGCCAGCTTATCGGCGCCGAGGTTGCGGCTGGCGCCTTTCAGGCTATGGGCGAGTTCGCGAACCTGTCGTACGTCGTTGGTCGTCAAGGCCAAAGCCAATTGTTGGATTTGGACCGGCGAATCTTCCAGATAAAACCGAACCATCCGCTCGAAACCTTGACCGATTTCGTCGCGCAATTGGCGCAAGACCTGGTCGTCCAAGGTGTTGGGCGTCGCGTTGGCGCGGATATTGGGCGTCGCCGCGACAGGGGCGTTCTCCAGCCAGTGCAGCAGCTTTTCGCGCAACGGCGCCAATTTGATCGGCTTGGCCAGGTAATCGTCCATACCGGCGGCCTGGCACAAGTCGCTGTCGCCTTGTCGGGCGTTGGCGGTCATCGCCACGATCGGAATGCGCGCCAACGGCTCCGGCAACAGCCGGATGCGGCGAGTGGCTTCGAAACCGTCCATGTTCGGCATGTGGCAATCCATCAAGACCAGGTCGAAGGGTTTGCGCGCCAGCCATTCCAAGGCTTCGCTGCCGGACGCGGCGATTTCGTACGCGCAGCCCAGCCGCTCCAGCATGCCGGCCGCCACCATCTGACTGGCGCGGTTATCCTCGACGATCAGGATTACGCGGCCCAACTCGGCCGAGTACGGCGTTTCGGCGATGGCTTCGACCGGTGCGGACTCCCGGTAATCCTGGCCGACGGTCAGGATGAAGTCGTATAACTTGGATACCTGTACTGGTTTGGTCAGATTGGCGGCCACGTTGGGCAGGCGGGACTGGCCGGCGGTGTTGCCCGGATTGGACAGCAGGATGATTTTCAGGTCGGCCAGCGCCGGATCGTGAGCGATCAAATCCAGCCAACTCAGGTCGCCGGCGTCTTTCAGATCGACGATCGCGAATTGGTACGCCTGGTCCTGTTCGCGCGCCGAGCGCAGCATGTCGACCGCGCGAATGCCGTATTCGCTGTGGCGGTAATGGATTTGCCAATGTTCCAGGGTCTGGGTCAGGAATTGGCGCATCTTGGCGTTTTCGGAAATTACTAGGACGCGCAAATTGGCGAAATAAGCCTGGCGGGCTTCCGACAATGCTTGAGTGCCGCGAGGCGCCTCGAAGGGCACGGTAAACCAGAAGGTGCTGCCGCCGCCGGGCTGACTGACGACGCCGATCTTGCCGCCCATCAGATTGACCAGTTGCCGACAGATCGCCAGGCCCAGGCCGGCGCCTTCGTGGTGGCGAGTGCTGGAGCCGTCGGCCTGTACAAAGGCGTCGAAGATGGTTAACTGGGCGGCGGCGGAAATGCCGATGCCGGTGTCGCTGACCTCGAAGCGCAGCAGATGCAGGTCGGCGCTGGCGCTTTCCACGCTCACCCGAATCGAGATTGCGCCTTGCTCGGTAAATTTCAGCGCGTTCCCGACCAGATTGATCAGCACTTGCCGGACCCTGGAGGCCTCGCCGTTCATCACCAACGGGATTTCGTCGGCGACGGCGTAATGGAGTTGCAGGTTTTTGCGGTGAGCTTGGCCGGCCATCAATTCGACGACTTCGTCCAACGTTTCGTAAAGTACGAAATCCACCGGCTGGCGCTTCAACATGCCGGCTTCGATCCGGGAAAAGTCGAGGATGTCCTCGATCAATTTCAACAATGCTTCGCCGGCGTTGCGGGCGATCATAGAATATTCGAGTTGCTTGGGCGTCAGGCCCATGTCCTGCAATAGTTCCAACATGCCCAGCACCGCGTTCAGCGGCGTGCGCAATTCGTGGCTGACGTTGGCGGCGAATTCGCCCTTCAATCTCGCCGATTCCAGCGCGGTGTCGCGGGCGCGTTCCAACTGCTTTTCGCGAGTTTCCAGCACTTCCATCATCGTATTGAAGGCGCTACCCATATCGGTGATGTCGCGCGGGCCCTGCAATTTGGCTCTGACGTTTTTCGCGCCGGCCGATGCCTTGCCCATTTGCTTGGCCAGCAGTTGAATCGGCAGGGTCAGGCGGCGGGTCATCGCCAGCAGGAACAAGAAGAACAGCATGGCCGCGCCGCCCGAGACCAGCAGCGTCGCCCACAGTATCTGTTTTTTCATCACGTTTAGCGACTGCTTGCCCTGGGCTAGGCGCACGTAACCGATCAACTCCGGTTCGGCTTGGGCCTCGAACGGCGACGCGTCCTGGTCGCCGCCGCGCGCGAACACCGGCGCCGCGAAATACCAGGCTTGATCGGTTTCCTGGATCAGACGCAGGTCGTCCGGCCAGCCGGACGCGGCCCCGCCGTCGGGCTGAGTGGTGTCGCCGCGCTCGAACAAGGCTTGGTGGGCGGTGTTGAAAATCGCAACCCCGCGTACGTCCGGGAAGGACAGAAATCGCCGGGCCGGCTCCTCGGCGTTTTCCTTGCTGGCGTAGAGCAAGGCCAGCGCGCTTTGGGCGGCGAAGGCTTCGGTGGATTGTCGGCCCTGGGCGATCCATTGATCGCGGACGATGCGATAGGACAGTGTCGAAATGCCGAACGAGGACAGCAGCGAGATCACCAATAAACCGACGCTGAAGGTGACCGTCAGTTGTTGTAAAAAACTCGCGCCCCGCAGGCGTGGCCTGGATCGCTGCTTCATTCAGGCTCAGGGGGTTGGGAAAACCATGGCGAATTCGCGGCGGGTCTGACTGGAAAAACGCAGGCCTAAATGTTCGGCGGTCCGTAAGTTGACGGCGACCAGCAAATCCCTCAGCAATTTGACCGACTCGAATTTGCCGCCGGGCCTGGCTTGTTGCAAGGCCAAGCTGGCCAAGCTGCGGCCCATGCCGAAATTGTCCGGATACAACGAAAACAACGCGCCTTTGCGGACATGGTCGAGATTGCTGGAGAACACCACGAAGTTTTTCTCCCAGGCTTCCCGGAGCACTTCGGGCAACAGCGATTGTTCGTCCATCGCCGCGTTTTCGCGCGGTAGCCACAACGCGATCGAGTTGTCTTTGATTTCCAGCAGGATCTGCCGGAACAGGTCCGAGGAATCGCGTAGGTTGCCGGTCGGTTGGGCCGTCAGGATCAAGTCCCTCTCCTTGGCGGCACGTTCGGCGTGTTCGATTTCCCAGGCGGTTTGGCGGGGATCGTAAATCACGGTGACTTTTTTGATGTCCGGCACCAATTTTTTCAGATGGTCGAACATCGCTTCCGGGGCCGGCGTCAGACTGATGCCGGCCAAGCCTTGCGGTACCTCGTCCGGGCGGATCATGGTCGCGCCGATCACGACCGGAAAAGCCGCCGAGAGCGGCCTGGCCACAGCCAGTCCGGCGCGACCCAGCGTGACGACCACGTCGATCCGGTCGTTTTTCAGGGCGCCGATCAAGCGGTCGGCGGCGGTCGAGTCGCGGTCGTTGAGCAAATAGTGGCCGACCGGTTTGCCCAGTTCCTCCTCCATGCCGCGGGCGATTTCCAAAAACACCGAGCGGTAAGGTTCGCGGACATCCGGATAAACGATTGCTACTGTCGGCGTATCGGCTCGCACGATACCGGCCATCGCCGACAAAAAGACTGCCAATAGCAGCGTGAAAATCAAACGACCGAACAAAATAACTCCTGAATAATGCATGAATGAGCCAGTCGCGGCGACAATTCGTCGGCTAAAAGTTAACGCTGATTTCCCCGTAAAAACTGCGGGTCGCCAGCGGCAAATCGTTGGGGATGGCGGTCGGGCTGCCAACCAAGCTGGGTTCGCGGGCGCTGACGTCGAACAGGTTGCGAACCGAGAACGCCACTTCGACATGTTTGGCCAGATTTTGCCGGCGTAGGGTCAAGTCGACCCAAGTATAGTCGGCTACCGGCTCGCGTGCGTCGCCGTAGCTGCGTTCGCGGCCGACTATCCACTTGGCTTGCGGGCTGAGCGACCAGTCAGGCAGGAATTCCCAATTGGCGCGCAAATAAATCTGGTGATGCGGCGCATAGCCGGCATCGTGATTCAGCGCTTCGTCGCGGCTGCGTTGGTAGGCGTAATTGCCGATCAGTTTCAGATTGTCGGCGGCCTGCCATTCCGCTTCGAACTCGGTGCCGTAACCTTGTTGTGTGCCTGTGTTCCGAGCGGTGGACGTCGTCGAACCGCTGTCCGGCACGAAGCGGATAATATCCTTCCACCAATAGTTGAAGAAGTTCAAGCCCAGGCGCAGGCTGTCGGTCGGCCGGTAGTCGAAACCCAGCTCGACGTTTTCCATCGTTTCCGGCTTCAAGCGCGGATTGCCGAGCTGCGCCGGGTTGTTGATGATGTACATCTCCTGAAACGACGGCGCGCGGAACGCCGAGCCGTACATCAACTTGGCGGTCAGGTTGTAGTCGGCCTCCCAGATCAACGCGGCGCGCGGATTGAAGGTGTTGCCGAAATCCGAATAGCGGTCGTAGCGGGCGCCGGCGGTCAGCGTCCAGTCGTTGGCGAAATTCCACTGATCCTGCAAAAACAAATAGGCGACCTTGCGGTCGACTTCCGGGATAAAGGTTGACGCGGTGCCCGAAACATCGGTGAGCGGAATGCCCGGTAGCGACGGAATCGGCAGGCCGGTGGTCGGGTCGATACCGAAATTCTGACTGACTTTGGCCCGGAACAGACTGTCGTAATTGAAGCCGATACCGCTGCGCAATAAATGTTGCTGAAAACCGGTGTAAGCAATCGATTGGTTGATGCGAATATGGCGTTCCCAGACTTCCGGGTTGCCGATATAGCCGTTCGGGAAGGTCACCGGCGCGCCGAGGCCGATCTGGCCGTTGCCGCCGATCGGCAACGTGGTGCCGGGCGGAAACAGTGTCAAATTGCGTTCTATTTCCTGGGTGGTTTCGAAATAACTGGCTTGGGTGGTCAGATCCCAGTTATCGATATCGTCGTTATGGTAGGTGACGTCGGCATTCCAGCGGTCGCTGGCGTAGCGGTTGATCGGGTCCAGCGCCTGAGCGACGCCCGAGCCGTTACCGAAATCGCCGCGATGTTGCAGGCCGCCGCGAAACCGCCAATGACCGCGCGATAAATCGATGCGGGCGTCGAGGTTGTCGCGCGACAGATTGAGCGGTCCCGGTGCCAACGAGGCTTTCGGCCCCAGGCCCAGACTGTCGAAATAGCTTTGCAGGTCGGCATCGACGATCGAATCCTGGCCGGCGGTCTTGTGGTATTCCAGCGCCAACGCCACGTCGAAGCCGGCCCATTCGCCGCCGTGCAGCGCCCAGCCGTCGTACGTGTCGAAGCTGCCGACCCGGCCGCCCACCTCTGTGCCCTCGATGTCTTGCCGAGTTTTGGTGATGACGTTGATGACGCCGGCGAAGGCGTCGGCGCCGTACACCGCCGAGCCGGGACCGCGCACCACTTCGATCCGGGCGACATCGCGCAGCGGCATGCCGCCCCAGGCCTCGCCTCGGCTGCCGGTATAGGAATTGGTAATCGGGATGCCGTTGACCATCATCAGCACTTGCTGATTGAACTGCGAAAAAATGCCGCGAAAGGTGTAAATCGGGTTGTAGCCTATGGTGTTGCGCTCCACATGCAAGCCGGGAACCGTTTCCAACGCCTCGTCGATATCGGTCGCGCCAATCGACTTGATGTCTTCCGCGGTGATGACCGTCGCGATTGACGGCGCTTTGGAAATCGGCTGTTTGTAGCCGCTGGCGATGCTGACCATTTCTTCGCCGCCGTAGATTTGCGATAGGGCTTTTTCTTCTTCCTCGGTCGAAACCGGTTGCGCCGAGGGGCTTGCGCTGACGCAAACCGCGGCGAGGAAGAACAGGCGGCGATGCATGGTGGGCTCCTGAATGGATGTCTTGTCTTGATGGCGAAGCTCGGGTCACCGATGGGCCGGGCCGGTTGCGGAGCATACCAAGCCCGGACCATCGATTGCCAGAGATAATTGAAGCGCAGTTTAGTCGGGCTTTGCGGGATGCCAAGTGCGGCGAGGCGATCCGTCGTAAACAATGCCGTCGCACGGCGTAGGGTAGAGCGTGCCGGCCGGGCGTTCGCTGGCTTCGATATAACCCGGCGGCATTCCGGCCAGAAATACCGGAAAGATGAACAAATACAGCTCGCGCGCGCTCATGCCCAGGTCGCTGCCCAAGGCGGCGACCAGCGCGGCGTAATTCATTTTCATCCGCCAGCGGCCGTTCAACAACATTTGCTCGACCGCCAAGGCCAACTTTAGATAAGGGCCTTGGTCCAGGCCCAATGCCTTCGCCAAATCCAACAACGGACCGATGCGTTCGTCGCCGTTGACTAGCGGCCTGCCGTAACCGCCGATGCCGCGGTGGGTGGCCAGTTCCTCGCGAATACAGGTTTCCAGATCGCCGCCTTGTTCGAGTTGGCGTAACGCGCGGCTGAAAAAGTCGATCGATCGTACGAAAATGCCGCCGCCGTATATTTCCGCTTCCGATACCGCCAGGGCCGCCGCCAGACCCAGCGTCCCGGTGCTGCGGGTACTGCCGGCCAAGGCCGCGACCCGATTGTTCCACAGCCGGACGTCGGGATAACTGGTGTAAATCCAGATCGCGTGCAGCAATTTCAGTTGGGCTGGGTCGAAGTGGCGGCCGGTGATGCCGAACACGTACAATTCCAACCAGTCCATGTCTTTTAATTCACTCAGCAAATCGCGGCCGCGAAACACCACGTGGCTGCCGGGGTAAAACTTGCCCATCCGGCTTTTCAAGACGCCGACGTGGCGGTCGAGTAATTTTGCGCCCCTCATGCCGCTTGCTCCACCGGTGGCGTTTCCAATTCGACGACGCCGAACGGAAATTTCTTGTAACCCAGCGGCCGTTGTTCCAAGGCATGCGCCGCCGCGCCCGGCAGACGCAACAGCAGATACAGCATTTCGCTTTGTTCCGGGTCAAAACCCAAATCCGCTAGCGCCGCCGCCGCGACGCCGGACAGTGCCAACGGCCGGCCGGCCAGTGCTTGCAGCGCCGCCAGGTTTTCGATCAGCCAAGGCAGGCGCGGCCCAACGCCGTATTCCGCCAGGCAGTCCAGGGTTTGCCGTACCGGTAGCGAGGTGCCGGCGCCATGATCGTCGAACCCGGACGGATGCTCGATCGCCGGCCAGACACTGCCCGGATCGGCGGTCAGCGACTCGGTCAGCCAACGCCGCCAGGCGTTCAAATCGGTGCCGCAGCGCAGCCAGCCGTTCGCCGCGTTGTAGACTTCGCGAGCGCCGCCGGCCTGACCGGCGCCGACCGCCAACGCCGCCATCAACGACGAGGCGGCCGGCGAGCCGCACACGCCGCCGCACATGGCCGCATGCACGGCCGGGTCGCGCGGTCCCGGATTCGCCAGCGCCAGCGCCAAGCTGTCCAATAGGGCGGATTGTTCGGCGCTCGGCGCTTCCGGCATGAACAGCATATACAAGAGATCGGTCCAGCGGGCCTGGCCCAGCATTTCCCCGTAAACGTCGTAGCCTCGGCAATAGGCGGTTC
Organism: Methylomonas koyamae; assembly: GCF_001644025.1. Classification (GTDB taxonomy): domain Bacteria; phylum Pseudomonadota; class Gammaproteobacteria; order Methylococcales; family Methylomonadaceae; genus Methylomonas; species Methylomonas koyamae_A. Next base: position 34,962 of record NZ_LUUK01000226.1, on the reverse strand, counting down.
GGGTGGCGAAACGGTTGTCGGACTCGGCTTCTTCCCGCCAGATGCGGGTGCGTATCGTCGGGATGGTTTGATCGGCGCTCATAATGCCTCCTAGGGTAAACAAACTAAACTGATGCCGCCGTCGACGACGATTTCTTCGCCGACGACATAGGCCGAATCGTCGGACGCCAAAAACAACGCGACCTTGGCGACTTCCTCCGGCGCGCCGAAGCGCTTGATCGGCGAACGGCCCTCGATATCGGTTTTGATGGCTTGAAACACGTCGCCGGGTAACGGCAGGCGGTTGAAGCCTTCGGTATCGATAGGGCCGGGGTTGATCGCGTTGACCCGTATGCCTTGTCCTATCAAGGTCAATCCCAACGATTGCACCATCGAACGCAAGGCCGCCTTGCTGGCGGCGTACACGCTGAAATTGGGGGTGCCGCTACGGTTGGTGATCGACGTGGTGACGATGATGGAGGCGCCGGGTTTGAGCATCGGCAAGGCTTTTTGGATCGTAAAAAACACGCCCTTGAAATTGACCCGCATGATGCGGTCGAATTGGTCTTCGGTGGTCAGTTCCAACGGTGTCGGTTCGGCGATGCCGGCGTTCAGAAACAGAATGTCCAAAGTTTGAAAATGTTGGCCGACCTGTTCCAGCAGGGCTTCGATGTCGTTCAGACAACCGGCCTCGCTGACGAGGGCCAGCGTGTCGTCGCCCAACTGTTGGCGGGCGGTTTCCAAGCGTTCCGGGTCCCGTCCGGTGATCGCCAGCCGGGCACCCTCGGCGAGGAATAGTTTGGCGCTGGCCAGGCCGATGCCGCTGGAGCCGCCGGTAATCAACGCGGTTTTACCGCTGAGTTTGTTCATGAAGTCGCCCCGCTTATAAGGTGTTGGTCAGGACGCGCATCCGCACGTTCATCGGCGGCTCTTCGTCGGGATCGATCAGCACGTCAAGCAGGGTCGGCCCCTTGCGTGCGCAGATCGCGGCGATATTCAGATTGGTCAAGTCGTGCGGCGAGCGGATCGTGTAGGCGTCGGCGCCGAGGGCGCGGGCCAGGGCCGCGAAGTCGCTGGGCGGCAAATCGCAACCGATTTGTTCGGCCCCGGCCAAGCGCTGGCCGTGTCTGACCATGCCTAGCGACTGGTCGTTGAGCACAATAAACACCACCGCCAGACGCTCGGCGACCGCGACCGAAATTTCCTGACCGTTCATCAACATGCTGCCGTCGCCGGTGATGCAGACTACCGGCTGACGGCGGTTGGCGATCGCGGTGCCGATCGCGCCGCCGATCGCCCAACCCATCGCCGCGAAATTCATCGTTACCCGCAGCCAGCCGCCGTCGGTGCGGCGCAGGCCCGGCGTGATCTTGCGGCCGCCGCCGCCCAATCGGCGTTCGCCGACCCGTCGGTCGATGCCGGGGTGCAGATAATGTACGGCCCACGACACGCTATTGCCGGTGTCGGCCAAAAAGCGGGTGGTCGGCGGAAACAGTTGGCCCAATTCGCGCATCAAGCGCTGCGGTTTCAGCGGCGTGGCATCGCTTTGATATTTTTCCGGCGCGCTTAACAGTTGGTGGGGATCGTGTTGGTCGACCTTGTGTTCGCGGGAGGCGCGCTGCCGGGCATATTCGAAATTGTCGGTTTTTTGCTGGTGATGCAGGTGCTCGACCAGCCGGCTGAACACCGACAAGATCCGGCCGCGCACGTGCAGGCGGGCCATCGGCGTACGCGACAGGTTTTCCTCGGACTCGTCGATATGAACCAAGCGCTCGTTGAGCAGGCTGTCGCTCCAGCCGCCGCTGTTCCACTCGCCCATGTTGGCGCCGATGGCTAGGATCAAATCGACTGCTTTGTCTCGCAGCGCGGCGTCGGCGGTTTCGTGACCGCCGAAACCGAACACGCCCCGGAACAACGGATGGCGTGGATTGACCAGGCCTTTGCCGTCGGGCGTGGTGACTAGCGGCGTGCCTTTCAGCGCGGCGAATTGCAGAATCGAACCGATCGCTTCGCCGCAGCCGCCGCCGATCAGCAGAACGACGTTTTGGGCCTCGGCCAGCATGTCGCGCAATTCGGTGATGGCGTCGTCGTCCACCATCGACGACGGCGCCAGCAGTTGCTCCAGGTTGTAGGACGGTGTGCCGCGGCTGCAGGGGCTGCGGAACACATCCACCGGCACGGTCAGATGCGACGGTCCGCGCGGGGCACGAATCGCCCGTTGCAGCGCGGTCACCAGTTTGGTTTCCAATTGCTTGGGGTGGGAGACCAACGAGTTGTATAGCGTGCAATGCCGGAACATGCCCAGCGTGTTGATGCCGGTGCACGAGGATTCTTGCAAGGGGTATTTGCCGAACGCCGGCAGGGCCGGTTGGCCGGTAATGACCAACATCGGAATGTTGTTGTCGTAAGCGCAGGCCACGCCGGTAATCAGGTTGGTGGCGCCGGGACCCGATGTGGAGCAGCAGACGCCGATTTTGCCGGTTTCCCGAGCGTAGCCGTCGGCCATGAAGGCGGCGCCGGCTTCGTGGCGGGCCAGCACGTGACGGATACCGCCGCGCCGGCTGCTACGGGCGATGGCGTTGTAGAGCGGCTCGATGGCGCCGCCGGGCACGCCGAAAACGTATTCGACCCCCATCTGTTCCAGATAGGCGACCAGCAGATCGGCGATGTCCGCCGGCTGCGAATGTCTGGGGTCGGCGATGTCGTCGATTAGGTCTGTATGGTGATGAATCAGGGAGATTTGCGCGCTCATGGTTACCCCGCGAGGTTAAACAATACCGGGTTATCGATAGCCGAATGGTTCGGGTGCCGGAACAGCGCCGCCGCGCTGCTTGCGGCAGGGTTGGCCGAACTTGGCCGGTGCGGTTCCGAAGAGAAAGTGTAGAGGAGCAATTTCCGCCGGTAGCGCGGGGGAATCGGGAGCGTTTCCAAATCGGGAGGGATTTTACGCGTGGCGGATGGTGGCGCGGCCGGATTGGCGGCTAAGCTTGGCCGGGGTACGCTTTATTCCAAGGCCACTCGGGTTTTCTGTATCTTTTTGAGAAAATCGGCAAGCGTTGTCGCTCTGTTGCAAGCTCGATTGATCGCGAGGCGCCGACGGGCATTTAGGCGCTGGAAGGACAAGTCCAATCTGTGAAGAGGCTAACAAACGAATTTGCCTTGCCCGCGATTTGATGGAAGCGACGGCTGAGAAATGCCCGCCTTCAGGCTAACGGATTTGCGAAGTGGATCGCAAATTCATCGGAGTCGCCAGATGCCGATTGCGGCGAACAGGCCGGGCTGGCGAGTGCCGGCGTTGACGGCTGGCGACCAAGCGTTACCGAAACAGCCAAATCGCCAACCAGGGCACTACCAGAATCGCCAAGCCGGTTTGCCAGGTTGCTAAGGATGCGTTGGGCGGCGGCGGTTCCAGACGGTCGGCATCGGGGCTGCTGGGAATAAAGGCCAGTATGAGGGCGACCAGCAGCATGAACGGCGGCGCAAACAAAAATCCCAGTAAAATGCCCCACGCCGACGAGCCCAGATCGCGAGCGCGTTTGATCATCGCCGCGATTCCGAACAGACCGAGACCTCCGACCAAGGCCCAATAAAAACCGTTGCGGATGTCGTCGGACCACTGCTCCGGCCGCAGTTCCAGCATGTAGATCACCAGCGCGGCATTCAAAAGACTGGGCAGGCCCAGGGCGATAAAGCGGGAGCGGTCGTAACGAAGCATGTTCGCGGGTATTCCGAAAGGTGGCGCAAGTTGGGATTTTAACGCATTCGGATTGACGCGCGCCCGTTCTTACGAACGGCGGCCGGCCGCGCTAGCTTGAATATTAGGTACTTTACGTCGCCCGGAGCGTAGAATGCGACCCTCCTATATCAATAAAAGTCGGGGGTTGGACATGAAGAACATAACATTAGCGCTGGTTTTGTCGGTCGTCGCAAGCCAGGCGTTTGCCGATGTCCCGCTGCAATCCGGCGACGAAGTACAAGGCAGTTGGAAACTGGAATACACCAAAAAATCGGCGGCGACTCAAGAAACCATCAAGCGGGAAGACACGTGGACCTTTGGCGCCGGCAAGGTCACGATCACCCATATCCCGCGCGAAGGCAGCTATTACGACCAATCGCCGGTCAATTACGAAGTGGAAAACGGTAAATTGAAAATTTCCTTGCTGGGCCGGTCGGATAAATTCGATATCTTCTCGCTGGTCGAAAAGGACGATAAGACGATGACGTTAAAAGGCAAGTTTGGGGATATTTACCACTTTAACAAGAAATAGACTGATTGAATGGTAGGGCGGCTTTGCAGTGGCAGGCCGCCTCACTTTATTTGGAGTTGTGGAGGGTACGCGCCGCGTACCATTTTCAGATCATACAAGGGCGGATGCCAAGAGGCGATCCGCCTGTAGGCTTCCGCCGTACGGACTTACGAAAATACCAATTCCGGCAAAAAAATAGTAACGATGTTAACAAAAGCAGTGCCGAACTCGGAATAGGCACTTCGCTGACAGTAATGTGATATTCGAGAGCGTTAAAGGCGAATCCATGAACAAATAATCTAGTAGATAACCCCGCCTCCGAATTGAATATCCCTTCGAAAATAGTGTCATCGGCTAATAACTTTTGGTTGAGCAATTCCCAATCCCCAAGCAAGATATTGTCTGGATCGCGGTTTTGAAAAATAGCAATATAAACTTCTTCTAAATCAGCGAGTTCTCTATTCAGTGTTAATTTAATTTTAAACGTTCCTGACAGATTGCTACCCAGATCATACGGCAAAAATTGAGGAACATTGAATTGCCCCCAATCAAAGACGCCGGCCGGATTTGGCGCTAACGATGCTTCAACGTCCAATGGGGTTTTTTGGGTTCCGGCGGGTGCGGATTGGTAAAAAATACTTGAACTCGTTGCTCCGTACCCATTTGAACCATAAAAGGCCCGATAAGAGCCAAGACTCTGGCATTCTCCACCAATCAAACACCAGGTAAATGGAGTGCTATCCACCCATACGATGCTAGTGATGGGCTTGGTTAGATCGTAAATAGGAGCCCAAAAGAATGATGCATTGGCAGTTTTGCAAGCGCCAAGAAGCACTAGTAAACCAAACAACTTTGTGAGTCCATACAGTTTTTCGAGAAAAAACATAACAATTCCTCCTTTATTTTTGCCGAATAATTTGTGCGCCCCTGCTTGCAGCATATTGATTTAACTTGTCGACGGCGGTCAAAAGCAGGTGAGTTTTCTTGGAAAAATGGATATTTTTAAGAGTTTAGAGGCGTATGCTGCATCATGGCGTGCCAACTCTGACGGGAAGCTAAACATGCCTTATTCCTATGCTCCCGCGTGGGGTGATGGGTTAAGATTTAAACATCCGAATTCGTTCCCGCAGAAGACTCTATGAACTAGTCTGGCATCGAATAGTGTCAGATGTGTGACGCTTCATTCAACACTTCCGTCGCCCATTGATTCAGGCTTTTGCCTTTCGCTTTGGCGGTTACTAGCGCTGCGGCGTGGATTTCGTGTGGTATGCGCAGCATCAGTTTGCCGCTAGCCGGTTTTTCCGGCGGTTTGCCGATGCGGGCGCAAGTTTCCAGATAATCGTCCACCGCTTCCTCGAAAGCGCTGCGCAATTCGGTCACAGTATCGGCATGAAAGCCGATGACATCTTGAATGCCCAGCAAGCGCCCAACCAACAAGTTGTTTCTGTCGTCGAAATCGATGCGGGCGGTATAGCCTTTGTAAGTCATGCTGTTCATGCTCTGACTCCAATAATTGCCGTACCCTTGGATTTGCGCGTTTATTGGTCTATCGATAAGTCCGAATTTTTGAAATCGCGGCGTTTATGAACCACTGTGACAACATAGGCTTGATTAAACTTAATTTGGTAAATGATTCTCCAAGAATGCACGCCGATTTCCCTTAATTCCTGTTGTTCAAACTCGGGCACTTTTTTACCGAGGTAAGGAGACACCAGCAGGCTGTCGGTTTTTTGTATCAATTCCCGGATGATGCGTTTGGCAGTAAGCGGTGAATCCTGCGCGATGTAATCATGAATGGCTTTGAGGTCTGTTCTGGCGCGAGGCGTCCAAATTACCATTGCTCGATTTCGCGTAGCAAGATCTCGCTGCTAATGCCCTTGCCGTGCTCTACATCTTCTAGCCCCTGATATATTTTGTTCAGAACGTAGAGCCGATACACGATTTCTTCAAAATCTACCGTGTCTGGCAATAGATTGATGGCGGCGATGGCTTCTTGCTTGGCGGTTTGACAGTGCGACATATTACCTCCAAAAAATTAAAATCAAGATTTAGGCGCCAATCGTATCAACAACTTCTCCAAAAACGCCACCTTATCCTCCATATCCTTAAACGTGTTGGTAAAGCGCAATTTATCGGCGCCGTCGAATTTGTAGACCTGCGACTGGCTTTGGATCATCAGGATTAGCTCGGCGGTATCGATTTGCGGCGTGGCGGTAAACACGATGCGGCCGCCGCTGGCGTGGGCTTCGATTTTCTTGATGCCCAGGTGAGCGGCATGTTGCTTGAGTTCGGTGACCGCGAACAAGGCTTTGACTTGATCCGGCAACAAGCCGAAGCGGTCGATCATTTCGATCTTGAGCTTACGCAAATCATCCTCGATTTCGGCGCTGGCGATGCGTTTGTACAGCACCAGGCGGGCGTGGATGTCGGGCAGATAGTCTTCCGGGATCAACGCGGCGACTTGCAAGTCCACTTCAGGGCCGTAATCCAGCGGCGCGTCCAGCTCCGGTTGCTTGCCGGATTTCAAGGCCTTGACCGCGCGTTCCAGCAATTCGGTATACAGGGTAAAGCCGATTTCCTGAATCTGGCCGCTTTGTTCGTCGCCCAACAGCTCACCGGCGCCGCGAATCTCCATATCGTGCGAAGACAACATGAAACCGGCGCCGAGTTCGCCGGAAGTTTCGAAGGCTTCCAGGCGTTTGATCGCGTCCTTGGTCATCAAAGACTTGGGCGGCACGATGCAATAGGCATAGGCGCGGTGATGCGACCGGCCGACCCGGCCGCGCAATTGATGCAACTGGGCCAGACCGAGCTTGTCGGCGCGGTTGATGACGATGGTGTTGGCGCTGGGAATGTCGATACCGCTTTCGATAATCGTCGTCGCGATCAATAGATTGAAGCGCTGGTGGTAGAAATCCAGCATGATTTGCTCCAGCTCGCGCTCCGCCATCTGGCCGTGGGCAATCTGAATGCGGGCATCCGGCACCAGTTCGCCGAGTTCGCGCATCATCTTATCCATGGTCTTGACGTCGTTGTGCAAGAAAAACACCTGGCCGCCGCGCTTGATTTCGCGCTGGCAGGCTTCCTGGATTTGCGAGTCTATCCATTCGCTGACGAAGGTCTTGATGGCATGGCGGTTTGGCGGCGGCGTGGCGATGATCGAGATGTCGCGTAGGCCGGCCATCGCCATGTTCAAGGTGCGCGGAATCGGCGTCGCGGTCAGCGTCAGCAAATCCAGTTCGTAGCGCAGCTTTTTGAAATGTTCCTTTTGGGTGACGCCGAAACGGTGTTCTTCGTCGATGATCACCAGACCCAAGGCCTTGTAGCGCATCTCTTTGGATAACAGCTTATGCGTGCCGATGACGATGTCGACCTTGCCGTCAGCCAGATCGTCGGCGATCGCGGTTTGTTGTTTGGCGGTGACGAAACGCGAGGTGACTTCGACGCGCACAGGCCAGTCGGCGAAGCGGTCGCGGAAGTTTTGATAGTGCTGTTGCGCCAGCAGGGTAGTCGGCACCAATACCGCGACCTGTTTGCCGCTTTGCACCGCGACGAAGGCGGCGCGCATCGCCACTTCGGTCTTGCCGAAGCCGACGTCGCCGCACACCACGCGGTCCATCGGTTGCGGTGCGGCCATGTCCTGCAAGATGGCTTCGATTGCGCTGAGCTGGTCCGGGGTTTCCTCGAACGGGAAGGCGGCGGCGAAGGCGTTGTAATCGCTGTTGTCGATGTTAAAGGCAAAGCCCGCGCGGGCGGCGCGTTTGGCGTGGATGTCCAGCAATTCGGCAGCGACGTCGCGAGCCCGTTCCATGGCTTTTTGCTTGGCCTTGCTCCATTGCTCGCTACCGAGTTTATGCAGCGGCGCGTTTTCGGCACTGACGCCGCTGTAGCGGCCGATCAAATGCAAGGAGGCCACCGGCACGTAAATCTTGTCGCCGCCGGCGTATTCCAGCATCAGGAACTCGGCTTCGATGCCGCCAACCGTCAAGGTCTGCAAGCCCAGATAGCGGCCGACGCCGTGTTCCTGGTGTACCACCGGCGAGCCGACGCTCAGTTCGTCGAGATTGTTGAAGATGTTTTCCAGCGCGCGGGCGGCGGATTTGGCCCGGCGCCGGCGTTGTTGGACTTTCTCGCCGCTGAGCTGGCTTTCGGTGATGATGGCCAGTTTTGGGTCTTCAAGCCATAAACCTTGGTCCAGCGGCGCGACGACGATGCAGGGCGAATCCTCGCCGCGTAAAAACTCCGGCCAGCTCTGTATCTGTTTGGCGCTCAGCTTGACGCTTTTTAGCTTGTCGATCAGGCCTTCGCGGTGGCCGGCGGTTTCGGCGACGAATAGCACCTTTCCGGAAAAGCCTTCGATAAACTGCCGCAAGCGTTGCGCGGGCTCTTTCAAGCGGCTGTCGATCGCGACATCGGGTAGAACCCTGCAATCGAGCGATTCGCCGTGTTCGGCTTGATTGTCCAGCACGATACGGCTGAAGCCGGCGATGTGGTGCTGGATTTCCTCGGTCGACAAAAACAAACGTTCCGGCGGCAACAACGGCCGGTCGACATCGTATTTGCGCTGCTGATAACGCTCGTCGGCTTCGTGGTAAAAGCGCTCAGCGTCGCCGGCGAAGTCGGCCGGCAACACGAATAACGCGGTCTGCGGCAAGTAGGCGAGCAGCGATTCGGTACGTTCGACGAACAAGGGTAAGTAATATTCGATCCCGGCCGGGGCGATTTGCTTGGAAACGTCGAGGTAGAGAGGGTTTTTCGGCGAGGCATTCGGGAACTGTTCGCGAAAGGCCTGGCGGAAGCGTTTAATCGCGTCGTCGCTAAACGGGAATTCGCGGGCCGGAAACAACTCGATCTTTGGCATTTTGTCTTGCGACATCTGCGTGTCGGGATCGAAGCTGCGGATCGATTCGACGTCGTCGTCGAACAGCTCGATGCGGTAGGGCTGTTTTGAGCCCATCGGAAATAAATCCAGAATCGAGCCGCGCACCGCGAATTCGCCGTGCTGGTAGACTTGCGACACACACTGGTAGCCCACCGCTTCCAGCTTGGCGCGAGTTAGCTCCAGGCTCAAGGTGCCGCCGACTTCGATCGCAAAACTGTGAGCGAGGATGTGCTCGCGCGGCGCCAGCCGGTGCATCAGCGTCGAGACCGGTACGATCAGCGCGCCGCGCTTGGTTTCCGGCAACAAGGCCAGCGTTCGCAGGCGTTCGGAGATGATTTCGGGTAGCGGCGAGAATACGTCGTAGGGTAGGGTTTCCCAGTCGGGGAATTGCAGGATGGGGTAGGCGTTGTCGAGAAAAAACGCCAGTTCGTGTTCCAGCCGTAGCGCGGTTTGAGTGTCCTGGGTGACGATAACCAACAGGCGCTTTTCCTGGGTAATCGCACTGGCCAGCGCTAGCGAGTCGCCGCAGCCGCTCAGGTCTTTGAAAGTTTGAGTGGCGGCGGAATCGGGTAGACTGGGAAGTTTGAGTGGCGAGCGAGTCATCGGTTATTGGCGGTGGAGAATGGCGAGGTGTGTGGCTGAAATTTGACGGTCGCGCTGGCCGCGCAAGTCGCCTGAAAAGTCTTGAGCGGAGATTGGTGGCTGGTATGCGCTTGAATCTTCGGAGGAGCGCCGACGTAAGAGCGAATCGACTGTCTGCCGATGATCTTGGCGCGCGCTAACCGATGTTTTTTTGTTGCCGCTCGATGTCTTGGACGTAACGTTGAATGCTGGATTCGAACATCTGCGAAACTTGGGTGAACTGGCAGCCGACCCGCTGCTGTTTACCGGCCGCTCCGGCCCGCATGGTGGCGATATCGCGGACCATGATGCCGACATTGGCGCGGCTGCCGTCGTTTAGATACAGCGCGCAATCGCCATGTTCGGCGCCCTGTTGCAGGAATTCGGAGAACTTGGTGTCGTTTACCAGCATCGCGAATCCGGAAATGCTCAGATCGGCCAACGGAAAAATCCCCGAGAGCGTTTGCGGATTGTTGTCTTCATCCACGGTGCGAAACTCGATTTCACAGAAACTGTTTTTATGCGAGAGCGGAATTTTTACTCGATAAAACTGGCGGCGCTGCATCCAAAATATCGCGTCCGGCAACGGCATCGCTAGAACCGCCATGCCGTTACGCTCGGTTTTTTTGATGGCTTTGCCCCGGAACGATACTTTGATACCGTCGAACTCGGTACGGAACAGGACTTTCGCCGAAGTCAGCAATTGTCGGTTCAGTTGCTCGTTGGGCGCGACATCGAGCGCCAGCAGATTGGTTTTCTGGTCGAGCTCGACGATGGTGGTCAAGAACGAAGCGTTGTCTTCGCCGAAATTCGCGGCGATGATGCACTTGTTTTTTACCAAGTCGGTCAAATGGCCATAAATCATTTTGGCGTTGCGAACGAGGTAGTCGGATTCTTTTTCCATTTACAGGGCTAAATAATGCGGTTTGACAGAAACGCTATTGTAAAATGCTCCGATTATAGCGTATGTCCGAGGAGAGTTGATGGGTTGGCTGTTGCTGTTGGCGGCGGGTTGTTCTGAGATCGTATTCGCGATCAGTCTTAAATTTAACGATGGCTTTACCAAGCTGTGGCCGAGCGTGGTGACCGGGATTTCCGGCGCCGGCAGTTTTTACCTGTTGATGTTGGCAATCAGAACCTTACCGCTGGGCACCGCGTACGCCGTTTGGACCGGTATGGGCGCGGTCGGCGTGGCGATCGTCGGCATTTTCCTGTTCAAGGAATCTTCCGATTGGATACGGTTGGCTTCGATTCTGTTGATCGTGATCGGCATCGTCGGCTTGAAACTGACCCATACCGAATAATGTTGCATATCGTGGCTTCCTCGCCGGTCAGGCCGGAATGGCTGGAGCGTATCGGCTCGGGCGATGACGTCGTGCTGTTGGATGCCGCCGCGTTGTCGGCTCGCGCCGGACATCGGGATAACCCGCTGTTGCAAAGCGTGCTGGATCGGGAATGTGGGGTTTTCGTGTTACGGGAATACGCCGAGGCCTGCGGACTTGCGCCGGATGCCGCGATGGCCGGCGTGGCCTGGACGGATTACGCCGGGTTGGTCGATTTGACGGTCAAGCATCCGGTGGCTCATACATGGCGTTGATAGTCGACGGTGCCGAATTGGCTACGACCGATGACGGGTTTTTGCGGAGTGCCGATCTGTGGAATCGCAACGTCGCCGACGAATTGGCGCGTCTGGAAGGCTTGGTGATCGAAGAGGCGCATTGGGAGATTTTGCTGTTTATCCGCGATTACTATCGAAAATTCCAGCATTTGCCGAATGCCCGGATGTTCGTCGCCGCGGTACGCAAAACCCTGGGTGAAGAAAAAGGCAATAGCCGCTATCTGCAAAAATTGTTTCCGCAAGGCCCGTTGAAATACGCCTGCAAAATCGCCGGCCTGCCCAAGCCGCCCACCTGTTTATAGTGTTATCGAGAATGTCGAATGAGTAACCCCCGCGTTGGATTTATCAGTCTGGGCTGCCCGAAAGCCCTGGTCGATAGCGAGCAGATCTTGACCCGCTTGCGTAGCGAAGGCTACCAAGTATCGCCGAATTACAAGGATTCCGATCTGGTCATCGTCAATACCTGCGGCTTTATAGACGCGGCGGTCGAGGAGTCGCTGGACAGCATAGGCGAAGCGCTCGCTGAAAACGGTAAGGTCATCGTCACCGGTTGTCTGGGCGCGCGGCAGGACGAGATTTTGGCACGGCATCCGCAAGTGCTGAAAATCACCGGCGCTCACGCGACCGACGAAGTGGTCGAAGCTGTGCACGAGTATCTGCCGCCGGCGCACAATCCATTCATGGACTTGGTGCCGCCGCAAGGGATTAAATTGACGCCCAAGCATTACGCCTACTTGAAAATTTCCGAAGGGTGCAATCACCGTTGTTCGTTCTGCATTATTCCGTCGATGCGCGGCGACTTGGTCAGCCGGCCGTTGGACGAGGTGATGGTGGAGGCGGAAACGCTGGCTGCCGCCGGTGTTAAGGAGCTGCTGGTCGTGTCGCAAGACACCAGTGCTTATGGTTTAGACTTGAAATATCAAAGCCGCGATTGGCGGGGACGAGCTTACCAAACCCGATTCCAAGACTTGGCGGCGGCGTTGGGCGAACTGGATATTTGGGTCCGAATGCATTACGTCTACCCCTATCCGCACGTCGACGACGTGGTGCCGTTGATGGCGGACGGTAAAATTTTGCCGTATCTGGATATTCCGTTTCAGCATGCCAGCAGCAGGATCTTGAAATTGATGAAACGCCCGGCCGCCGCTGAAAACAATTTGGAGCGCATCCGCGCTTGGCGGAAAATTTGTCCGGATTTGACGATACGCAGTACTTTCATCGTCGGTTTTCCCGGCGAGACAGAGCAGGAATTCGCAGAGCTACTGCAATTCTTGAGCGAAGCGCAAATGGACAGAGTGGGTTGTTTCGCCTATTCGCCGGTCAAGGGTGCGGCGGCGAACGCGTTGCCGGACGCGGTGCCGGAAGAAGTCAAACAGGAGCGATTGGCACGATTTATGGAGCATCAGGCCGCGATCAGTGCCGAACGTTTAAAGCAACGGATAGGCCGTCGCGAGGTGGTGTTGATCGACGAGGTCGTCGAAGAAGGCGCCGTGGCTCGCACTAAAAGCGATGCCCCGGAAATCGACGGTCAAGTGTTTATCGATGGTGCAAACCACCTGAGGGTCGGCGAATTCGTTGAGGTCGAAATCGAGGAAGCCGACGACTACGATTTGTGGGGTGCCTTACTCTAACGACGGAACGAGCCATCTCTCCGCGCCAGACGGTGCGGTTGGATGGATCGTGTTACAAGCAAATCGGCCGCAAATGAAAAAGCCGCTGGTCAGGCGGCTTTTTCAGTTCAATTTACAGCGGTGTTACGTTTTCCGCTTGTGGGCCTTTTTGGCCGTTGGTCACTTCCATCGTGACTTTTTGGCCTTCTTTCAGGGTTCTGCGGCCGGAACCGTTGATAGCGCTAAAATGGACGAATACGTCTTTGCCGCCTTCTTGCTCAATGAAGCCGAAACCTTTCTCGTCGTTAAACCATTTAACTTTGCCTTCTACTTGAACTGACATAAATCTCTCTTGCTAAAAAGTGCTTTCGCTGTTTGGAACTAGGGTTGGTGAATAAAGCGGGTAAGCGGAAAACAAAGTTTGTTGATCCTATTGCGAGCTTGAAAAGCGACAACGATACCGAGCTAAATCGGCTTCATTATACATGGCTATTCCAAGCGTTCCACAAAAATAGCAGGATTTTGCGTGTTAATGGATTATGACGATTGAGCAAAGAAATGAATATTCGTCAATCGGTTTGATGTACAGGGAGTGGTTTCTTATTAAGTAATTGAAATTTTTAGAAAACTGGGTGTTGGCCGCGTGTTGCCGAATTGGCCGCTCGGTTTACGGTAGGTTAAAAATAGTGGCTGTTTAATAAAAAATGCGTGGCGATACTGCCGGCGTAACCGAGCAGGATGACCGGCATCCACTTTAAATGGGCGCTAAAGGTGTAGACTCCCTTGACCTGTCCCATCAGGCCAACGCCGGCCGCCGAGCCGATTGCCAGCAGACTGCCGCCGACGCCGGCCGTCAACGTGACCAACAGCCATTGGCCTTGGGAAATCTCAGGATGCATCGTCAGCACCGCGAACATGATCGTGCCGTTATCGATAAAGGCCGACAAGATGCCGACGACGATATTGGCGATCGTCGGATCCATGCCGACATACAGCACGTCGGAAGCCATCGTTAAATAGCCGATGAAACTTAGTCCGCCGACACTGACCATCACGCCGTAAAAAAACAAGAGGGTATCCCATTCCAAATTGGCGACGTTTTTGAACACGTCGAAGCGTTGATTTTGATTGGCCAACGGCAGTTCGACGTTGAATAATTTGTAAACGTGGGCAAAATCGCTGACTTTTTGTTTGTCTTCGGTTTTTTGCAGGTAGTAGCCTAAAAACTTCAGATAAGTCAGTCCGGCCAGCATGCCGGCGGCCGGCGGCAGATCCAGGAAGTTTTCGAAACTGACCGCGGTAATGATCGTCAACAAGAACAACACCATCATCGTCAAAGCTCCTCGTTTCATTTTCGGAGCTTTTCCGACGGCGGCCGGGTGTTCGTTGGGTATCCAAAAATGCATCACGGCGGCTGGCAGCGCGAAATTGACCACGGCCGGAATGAACAGCGAATAGAAATCCACGAAGGGCACAACGCCGCTTTGCCAAACCAGTAATGTGGTGATATCGCCGAACGGACTGAACGAACCGCCGGCGTTGGTGGCAACAACAACATTGATGCAGGCCATCGTCATAAAGCGTTTATTATGCTTGCCCATTGCGACGATGACCGCGCCCATTAGCAGCGCGGTGGTCAGGTTGTTACACACCGACGACATAAAGAATGACATCACGCCGGTTATCCAGAACAACTTGCGATAACTGAAGCCCTTGCTGAGCAACCAGACACGTAGGTTGTCGAATACGCCGCGGCTTTCCATCGCATTCAGATAGGCCATCGACACCATGATAAACAAGAACAGTTCGGCGTAACTTTCCAGGCACGCACGGAAGGCGCGGCCGGCTTGTTCGCCCATCCCGCCTTGCACGTAAATCGAGGCAATGAAGGCCCAGATCAGGCTTGCGGCCAGCACCATCGGTTTGGACTTGTTCAGCTCGGTGATTTCCTCGGTCATCGCCAGCATGTACGCAAGCGCGAATATTGCGATCGACAGATAGCCGACCCAATGCCGAGTCAGGTTGAGGGCGACTTGGTTGGCATCGGCGTCAGCCCAGGCCAGTAGCGGTAGGAAAATTAACGAAATGGCAAGCAGGGTGCGCTGCAACACGTGTGAACTCCAATTTCAAAGGCTGTCGGCGAGGTGTCCGGCGCGGAATACTAAGGTTCGCGGCGCCTCGCGAGCGGTTCCGCCACCCGGTTCGGCGGGTGGCGGTGGGCCGAGCTGGATTGGCTCTAGCCGCGTTCGCTTTCCAACAAATAGGTTAGCCACAAGGACGACAATTTCTCCTGCACCGTATTTTGCCGCAATCGCGCATTCAGGTTGGGAAAGTCGACATAATCCAGCGCTTGATCCTGGTTGTAGCAGGAATACATAAAGCTTTCTTCGCCGGTTTCCGGATCGACGTGTTTGCACATACATTGCGCGCAAACGCCTTTCATCATGCATTGCATCGGCGAATTGATCGAGCCGACGGCTTCGTGGCCTTCTTTCAAGTAAGGCTTCAATGCGCCGAAGCGAGCCGCCTTAACCGCCGCCATCATCCGGTCGGAACCGATCACGATCAAATGCTCGACATCCTGCAGTTTCAACGCGGTGTCGCCCAGTTGGCCCTCGGCATAGGCGATCATCGCCTCGACGATGTTACCGACGAACGTTTTGTCCTGCGGACGGGTGACCGGAATCGCCTCGTTACCGGGCAATTTGTCCACCGCCCAGACGATGACGTCGGATGCTTCCTCGATTTCCGCTACCTTGAACAAATCGGACCGGTTGCGGTAGCCGGCAAAATACAAGACTTTGTTGCCGGCGGAGCGCATGGCCTTGCCGATCGAGAACAATACCGCGTTGCCCAAGCCGCCGCCCAATAACAATACGGTTTTGCCGGTCGGGATTTCGGTCGGTGCGCCAGTGACGCCCATCAATACCAACGGATCACCTGCTTTCCAGGTCGCACATAGACGGCTGGAGCTGCCCATTTCCAATGCAATCAAGGATACCAGGCCTTTTTCTTTGTCAACCCAGGCACCGGTCAGAGCCAAACCTTCGGCTGCCAGCGCGGTGCCTTCGACGACGGGCGCCAAGGACTCGTAGTTCTGTACTCGGTAGAATTGACCCGGCTCGAAGTTTTTCGCCGCCGCCGGGGCCTTGATCACGACTTCGATGATGGTCGGGGTCAGGCGGTTGACTTCGACGACATGGGCCAGGAACAACTCGTCCAGCTTGTCCTGCATGGCCCGCCAGGCCGCGTCGCGCTCGGCTTGTTTTCCGGCATCCAGCTTGGCGATTTCGTTTTCGAACAGTTTGACGATATACGGATAACCGTCCTTGGCGCTGGCCATCGCTTTGACGACGTTGCCGGCATAAACCGGATGGTTGTCGCCGTAGAAGCTAATATAGCGACCTTCGCTATGGTACGAGGTAAACGGTGAGGGCTTGCCGACCTTGACTTGTGCCTCGTCGGCCATCGGTACCAGTTCGGCCTTGCCTGGCAGCCAGTCGGGTTCGTGGCGTTTGTAGAACTTGCCTTCCATCGCGAAAGTGCGTGGGTGTTCGGACTGGTAAATCGTATTCGGCGCGGTGCCGGCGGCGATAAACAGGCCGCGCAACGCGACTTCCTGTTCACCGACGGTGCGCCAACGGCCTTCCTGCAATTCCAGTTTCTCGAAGCGCACCGCTTTTAGGTGGCCGTAGTCGTCGTTGATGGCTTCCAGCGGGCTCATGCCTTCGGCCAGATAAATCCCTTCCGACAGCGCTTCGTGGATTTCTTCGTGGTTTTGCCGGTAGGCCGGCGAATCCTTGATGCCTTTGCGATAGAACATCGTCACGCCGCCCCATTGTTTCAGGAAGGGCAGGAAGTTCGGCGTTTCGCCGGCCGCCGCAGCGCGGGCGCGTTCGGCTTCGATCACCCGGCCGTGGGCCAGGAATTCTTCCAGGATTTCAAGTTCTTCCTTGTCATAACGGCCGCGTACTTCGGCCTCGCCGTATTTGGCGACCAATTTGTCGTAACGTTTGGTGATTTTGCTGACTTGCAACGGATAGTAAGCCAGCAATTCGGTGGCGGTATCGATAGCGGTCAAACCGCCGCCGATCACGCCGGCCGGCATTCTGACTTGCAGGTTGGCCAGTGACGATTCTTTCGCCGCGCCGGTCAATTGCAAGCCCATCAAGAAGTCCGAAGCCTTGCGAATGCCGCGGGTCATGTTGTTTTTCAGATCGATGACGGTCGGCTTGCCGGCGCCGCTGGCGATGGCGATGTGGTCGAAACCCAGACCCCAGGCCTCGTCGATGGTGATCGTGCCGCCGAAACGCACGCCGCCATAGCACTTGAAGGCACTACGGCGCAGCAGCGTCAGGTAAATCACTTTCAAAAAATTCTTGTCCCAACGCACGGTGATGCCGTATTCGGCGACACCGCCGAAGCCGAGCATGACCCGTTTATCCAGATCCTCGTAAAGCGCTTGGAAATCGATGATCGGTAACGGCGGATTGTCCCGGTCGCCGGTCAAATGCAAGGGCAGCGGTTCGATTTTCAACGCGTCGATGCCGACCACGCCGAAGCCTTCGTTGAGCAAATAATGCGATAGCGTGTAACCGGCGGGCCCCATTCCGGCCACCAAGACGTTTTTGCCGTTGTAGGGCAGGGCGACCGGGCGCTTGACGTTGAGCGGGTTCCAGCGGGTCAACAGGCTGTAAATCTCGAAACCCCACGGCATGAACAGCACGTCGGTCAGGACGTTGGTTTCGATTTGCGGAATGTTGACGGCCTCGGTTTTTTGGTAAATGCAGCCGCGCATGCAGTCGTTGCAAATCCGGTGGCCGGTGCCGGGGCACATCGGGTTGTCGATGATGATCATCGCCAGCGCGCCGATGTTGTCGCCTTGACGCTTGACCAAGTGCATTTCGGAAATTTTTTCCTCCAGCGGGCAACCGGTCATCAACGAACCCAGGTGGTTGGCCTTGAAGGTGTTGTCTTTTTTGTTCTTGATGCCTTTCGAGCACGAATCATTGTCGCGATCGTGGCAGTAAATGCAGTGATCGATTTCGTACAGTGCCTGGCGTTGTTTGAAGCGCTTGTCGGTCAATGCAAAACCATCGCGGCGGCGGTGATGGTGTTCGTCGCAGGCCCAGACTTCGTAGCCGTCTTGCGAGACGCTGGCGTGCGCCACCAAGTTATCCAGGTCGGTTTTTTCGGCGATCTTGAAGCTCAGCCACTTTTCGACGACGGCTTGCAGTTCCGGCACTTGTTTGGCGGCGAAGCTCCAGCGGCGGACGATGTCGAGCAGCGCGGCGGCGAAGGCGGCCGGGCCGTCGCTGATGGCGGCCTTGCTCAATATCGGTGAATCGGCGACTTGTTGCTTCAATGCGGCAATATCCGCATCGCTGAGATCGGCATTTTGGGTTAAACGCCAAAAGTCCGCGCCGAGCTGGCTAACAGCTAGTTCCGGATCGGTTGCATACAGTTCGGATCTGCCGGTTGCCGCCAGCAGGGCATCCAACTGCGCGCCGAGTTCGGCGATGTCCCAGCCCTCGATAGTCTGGCCTTTGAACAGTTTGGCCAAATTGCCAACGATTTGCGTGCGGTAAGTGAACACGCTGTCGAACTCGCCGCGAATCTTGTCGATTTGTTGCTCGCGTACATCGCCGACGTTGAACAGTTTCGCGACGAAGGTGCCCACTAGCGGCGCCATTTTGACCAGAAGTTCCGAGATGTCCTCGGGCTTCATGCCCGCTCCGCCGCAGGCGCGGTAAGCCGCGATTTCCTTGAACAAGTTAGGATCGTGTTGCTCGACCGACAGGTCGAACACCGTCATCAGGTCGTTCAGTCGCCGACTGTCGTACAGGTCTCGATAGTCGAAACCGGGGATGCCTAAAGTGAGTTGAGTCAGGTCGCGGGTGTTTAACTGTTTGGTCATCAAGTGTTTCCGTGATAGTTCGCTTGAAGTGGAAAATCGTAGTCTGGCATCGCGGCCGTCGTCACGGCCGCGATATGGAGCGCGCCGTGGCGTTCCTTGAGTGGAATGTTTTACGGCAGTTGATCGACGGTTTCATCTTTTTCGGGCGGCATCAGGTCTTCCCGGGTCAAGCCCAGGCTTAACGCCAAGGAGCTGGCGATATAAATCGACGAATAAGTACCTTTGATGACGCCGATCAACATTGCGATCGCGAAGCCGTGTATGGTTTTGCCGCCGAGGAATGCCAAGGCCAACAGGGTCAGGAATACCGTCAGCGAGGTCAGAATGGTCCGGCTCAAGGTGTCGTTCAGGGCGCGGTTGGTGATGTCGGCGATCGGTTCGCGGCGGCTGGTGCGGACGGTTTCGCGAATTCGGTCGTAGACGACGATGGTGTCGTTGATCGAGTAACCGATCAGCGCCAGGATCGCCGATAGCACGGTCATGTCGAATTCCCAGCCGAACACCGAGAAGAAGCCCATCGTGATGATGGTGTCGTGGAACAGCGCGGCGATCGCGCCGACCGACAGCTTCCATTCGAAGCGTATGCTGACGTAGACCATGACGCCGACGAAGGCGAAGAACAGCGCCAAACCGCCGTCGTTGATCAATTCGTCGCCGACTTGCGGGCCGACGAACTCGACGCGGCGCAGCTCGCCGGCTTGGGCTTGACTGCTGTTGGCGACGGACAGGACTTTCTCGCTGAGTTCCTTTTGGCTGATGTTTTCGATCGGCTTTAGGCGGATCAAAATATCTTGCGAGCTGCCGAAATTTTGTAGGTTGGCGTCGGCGAAGCCTTGTTGTTCCAGGGTCGAGCGCATTTTGTCGATGTCGACCGATTGGTTGTAATGCATCTCGTAAACGCTGCCGCCGGTAAAGTCGATGCCCAAGTCCAGGCCCTTGACGAAAAACGAAATCAGCGAGATCAGGAACAGGGTGCCGGAGAAGAAATAAGCCAGCTTGCGCTTGCTGAGGAAGTCGATATGGCGTTCGGCGGTCATGACTAGGGTTTCCGATAATTGAAGTGGTGGCGGGGCCAATGCCGGACGGCGACGGCGCCCACGGGCGATAAGGCTGGGAATTGTACTATTTTCTCCAGAAAGTGGGAGTAAAAAGCACGATCAGCGTGATAATTTCCAAACGTCCGAGCAGCATTGCCGCCGAGCAAATCCAGGTTTGAAAATCGCCGAGGCTCTGATAGTTGGTAGCCGGGCCGACTTGGTTTAGTCCGGGGCCGGCATTGTTGATGCACGCCAGAATCGCGCTTAACGCAGAGATCGCGTCCAGCCCGGAAAAAATCAGCGAAAAGGTCAGCACCACCACCGAGATAAAGTACATAAAGATAAAGGCCAGAACCGCGAAAATGATCTTATTGGGTATCGGCATGTCGCCGATCCGGATCGGGTTGATGGCCCTCGGATGGAGAATGCTGAACATCTCCCGGCTGGCCTGCTTCCAAAGCAGCAGTGTGCGAAACATCTTGATGCCCCCGCCGGTCGAGCCGGTGCAGCAGGTAATACAACTCAAATACAGCATCCACCAGGGGACGAACGGCGGCCATTTGTCGTAATCGACACTGGCGAACCCGCAGTCGGTCGCGATCGAGACCAAGTTGAACGCCACGTGTCGCAAGCTTTCGAGAAAAGTGGAATACACACCGTTATCCCAAATGTACCAACTGCACAGCCAGATGCTAAACGCGACCAAGGCCAACATAGGCAACACTTCGGCATCCTGCTTGTAGGGCATTAGGCTTCCGAGGTGTACGGCCTGGTAATGCAGCGCGAAGTTCATTGCCGAAATCAGCATGAACACGATCAAAACCAGTTCGATGGCCGGCGAGTCGTAATAGCCGACGCTGGCGTCGTGGGTGGAGAAGCCGCCCAGGCCCATTGCCGAGAATGCATGGCATATCGCGTCGAACCAACTCATTCCGGCCATTTTAAGCGAGGCGATGCACGCCAGCGTGATGCCGGCATAGACTAGCCACAGCAGGCGGGCGGTTTCCGTGATGCGGGGCGTGATTTTGCTGTCCTTGATCGGCCCGGCGATTTCGGCTTTGTAGAGCTGCATGCCGCCGATACCTAAAAGCGGCAGAATCGCCACCGCCAATACGATGATGCCGAGGCCGCCGATCCAAACCATTTCGTGCCGCCACAGATTCAGCGACGGCGCTAGCGCGTCCAGACCGATCAATATCGTGGCGCCGGTGGTCGTAAAGCCGGAAACCGTTTCGAAGAAAGCGTCGGTAAACGACAGGCCAGGGATGCCCCACAGTAGCGGTAGCGTTGCCGCCGCCGACATCAATATCCAAAACGAGGCGACCAGTAGGTAGCCGTCGCGGGTTTTAATGTCGCCGCGAAAGCGCATCGTCAGACCGGCCAGCACGCTGCCAAGGCCGATATTCAGCGACATGCCGCGGACGAAATGATCGGCCATGCCGTCGTCGAAGTAGAGCGAGGTGGCGATGGGCAGTGCGTAAGTCAGGCCGAAGACCATCAATATCAGGCCGAGTACGAATCCTAATGTACAAAAACGTTGCATAGTGCCCCGAGGTTGCCGGAGTGGGAACGGATCGATCATGGGTTGCCGGTAGCGCAAGGTCTTGCGCGACGCCGGGCGCGACCGTAAATTGTAGCAAACCTGGCGCGCGGCTAAAAATTCAATCGCCGCGCGCTCCATCGCGCCGGAAATTGCCAACCGGAGTCCGCCGGGATTGAAATCGCGCGAAGAAACCGTAGGCGATTCATTTGGTATAGTTTGCTCGGCCGGAGTCGAGCAACCATTGCTCGAATTGGTCCGCCGGCAAGGGAACGGTATACCAATAGCCTTGCGCATAGTCGCAGCCGGCCGCGGCCAGCAAGTCGCGCTGCCGTTCGGTTTCGACGCCTTCGGCGATGACCTGCATGCCCAGCGTGTGGGCCATGGCGATCATCGCCGCGCATAACACCCGGTCGTTCTCGTTGCTGTCCAGGTTGCGGACGAAGCTGCGGTCGATTTTCAGGAAATCGATGTCGTAGCGCTTCAGGTAGGCGAGCGACGAGTAGCCGGTGCCGAAGTCGTCGATCGCCACCTGGATGCCGGCATCGCGAAACAGTTGCAGCTTTTCGGCGACGATGGGTTTGCCGCCCAAGGTCAGGCTCTCGGTGATTTCGATCGTGACGCTGTCGCCCGGCAAACCGGCGTCGAGCAGAATTTGCAGCCAGTTCTTGTAAAAGGTTTGATCAGTCTGAAACTGTACCGGCGACTTGTTGACGCTGATCTGGAAATCGGGGCGAAAGCGTTCTCGCCATTCGCCGACTTGGTGGATCGCGCGCCGGAAAACCCAGTCGCCGATATCCAGGATCAAGCCTTGTTCTTCGGCCAGCGGGATGAAAATATCCGGCCCAATCAGGCCGCGTTGCGGATGTTGCCAGCGGATTAGCGCTTCGGCCTTGTAAACCGAACCGTCGCGCAGGTCGACGATGGGTTGGTAGTAGAGTCTGAGTTCGGCGTTGGCCAGGGCTTGGCGCAGGCCGTTGACGATGCTCAGCCGATTCAGCGCGACTTCGCGCATGTCCGAGGTAAAGTAGCTATAGCGATTGCGACCCTGGTGCTTGGCATCGTACATCGCCTGATCCGCATTTTTGCGTAAGTCGTCGAGCGCCTCGGCGTCGTCCGGGTAAAACGTGATACCTATACTGGCCGAAATGTAAAAAACCTCGCCTTCCACATGAAAACTGGTCGCCAGTTTTTCCAGGATATGTTCGGCGATACGCGAAGTGGCGCTCGGCGACTCGATGTCTTCGAGAATCACGGTAAATTCGTCGCCGCCCAAGCGCGCGACCGTGTCGGTGGCGCGCACGCTGCCGCTCAGACGCCGAGCCGCTTCCTGCAGCAATTTATCGCCGATGTCGTGGCCCAGCGTATCGTTGATTTCCTTAAAATGATCCAGGTCGATAAACATCAAGGCCAGCGGAATGCCGCTGCGCTCGGATTTTTTGACGGCTAAACTGAGGTGTTCTTGAAACATCCGGCGGTTGGGTAGGCCGGTGAGCGGATCGAAATTGGCCTGGGTCCAGATCAATTCCTCGGCGCGCTTCTTTTCGGTGATGTCGGAGAACAGAGCCACACGCCGGTGCGGCGCGCCGGCTTCGTCGAAAATCGTATTGATCGTCAGCCACTCGGCAAAGATTTCGCCGTTTTTGCGCTTATTCCAGATTTCGCCCTGCCAGGCGCCGCAAGTGTTCAAACGATGCCACATTTCCTGGTAAAAGCCGGCGTCGTGGCGGCCGGAATTGAGCATGCGCGGTTTTTTGCCGACCACTTCGTCCAGCCGATAGCCGGTCAATTCGGTAAAGGCCGGATTGATGTTCAGGATCGCACCGTTGGCGTCGGTGACCATCATCGCTTCGCCGCTGTTTTGATAGATCAGCGAGGCCACTCGCATTTCGTCCTCGTTGCGCTTGCGTTCGGAGATGTCGCGAATGAATGCGGCAAATTCCCGGCCTTGCGCGGTTTCGACCAAGGTAACCGACAATTCCACCGCGAAATGCCGGCCCTGCCGATCGATCGCCAGGGTTTCGACGCGCATGTTCAGGCGGTTGGCGCCGGATGCCAGAAAGGTCCTCACGCCTTCTCGATGCTGCTGCCGATAAATCGGCGGCACGATGGTTTCCAACAGTTTCCGGCCCAAGGCCTGGTCCCTCGGCCAACCGAACATCGTTTCGGCCTGATGGTTCCAGCCGCTGATGGCCCCGCTTTCATCCATCAGCACGATAGCGTCCAGTGCGTTTTCGATGATCGCATCGAGCTTGCGTTGTTTTTCCAGGACCCGGTTTTCGCTGGCCAACAGTGCCGCCTGATAGGTCAGCTCGGCGATTTTGGCTTGGTGCTGGCGCAATTCGTCCAGTTGTTCGTGAATGATCTGATTGAGCAGGTCGATGTACTGGCCTTCGGTGTGCTTGACCACGTCGTGTTCGCGGACGGTGGCCAGCATGTCGCCCCGGTCGTCGACAACGACCAGGTGACGGACGCCGCGAGTCTGCATCAGTTGAACCGCGTCGATGACCAGATGCTCGGGAGACACGCTGAGCACCGGACTGCTCATCGCGTCGCCGACCAGCATATCGGCGGCTTGGCGGCGATAAAGGCGGACCATGTCGCGCTCGGTGATGATCCCGACCGGCTTGACGCCGTCGACGACGATCGCGCAGCTGGCGCGGCAGGCATGCATGCGGACGGCCGCGTCGCCGACGGTCGCGGTACGGCGTAGCGACAGCACGTTGGTGTCCATGATGCTGGCGATCGTGCGCAGCCCGACGAATTCCTCGATCCCGCTATGCCGGCGAAAATCGGTTTCGGTGACGATGCCGTTGAGCCGGCCTTGGTCGTCGACGACCGCCAGATGGCGTATTCCGTGCTGTATCAATAAATGAACCGCGTCACGAAAATCGGTTTCGGCTGGTGCGGTAATCAGCGGAGCCGCCATGAAATCGCCGACCGGCAGCGCCAGATCGGTGCCGTTGCCGAGCAGTTTGACCATATCCCGTTCGGTGACGATACCGAGCGGCATTTGCTGTTCGCCGATGACCAACGAGCTAATGCGGCGGCGCGCCATCATATCGGCGCAATCCGCCAGCGGTGTCGCGGGCGCGACTTGCACGACCTCCCTGGTCATCAAATCGGCAATGGTTTTTCGACTCATCCTAATCTCGTGGTGCCCTATGCGGTGTCAGGCCCGGCCGAGCCTTCCGCTATTTTAGCCCTTTCGCGCCGGATCGGGTTGTCACACAACCTTAAACAAACCTTCATTCCACTGTCACACGGCCAATTTAAGCTAGTCCCATCGCGTTAAGGACCAAATAACAAAAGGAAAAACGGTTTTCCAACGCCGTGCGGCCGTCGCGGTCGACACGCGCGGCAAAGCTGAGGGGGAAGGGCCATGAAGCTGATTTATTCGATACACAAATACGACGTTTCGTTATTTACCTGGCTGAATGGCGTCGGTGCGCACGCCAATTTGGTAGGTGTATGTCGATCGATTTCCAGGACCGGCGACGGCGTGCCGTATGTGATGCTGGCGATTTGGTTGTACTGGGACCAGGGCGGTCACGACCGGCTGCTACAAGCGCTGTTGCTGGCATTTCTGTTGGAGCGTCCGATTTATTGGTTGCTGAAGAACGGCTTCAAACGCAACCGGCCGCAGCAGGCGCTGCGCGATTTTCGCAGCACGATCAAGCCGTCCGACCAGTTTAGTTTCCCGTCCGGCCATACCTCGGCCGCTTTCATGGTGGCGACTCTGCTGGGCAATTTCCTGCCGACGCTGATGCCGTTGTTGTATCTGTGGGCGGCGTCGGTGGGGTTTTCGCGGGTAGTGTTGGGCGTGCATTTTCCGACCGATACGCTGATGGGGGCTCTGCTGGGCGTTGCCATCGCGATTTTTAGCTTAAATCAAACCTTATTATGAAAATATTTTACGGGGTGCAGGGGACCGGCAACGGTCATATCACCCGCGCCAGAGTGATGGCCAGGGAGCTTAACGCGGCCGGTTTCGATGTGACGTTTCAATTCAGCGGCCGGCCGGCCGACAAGTATTTCGACATGGAGGTGTTCAACGGCTACCAGCTCAAGGATGGCTTGACCTTCAATACTCACAAGGGCCAGGTCAGTTACGTTAAGACCGCGTTGCAAGCCAAGCCTATCCGCTTTGTCAAGGACATCGGCAGCCTGGACTTGAGCGGCTACGATTTGATCATCAGCGATTTCGAACCGGTGACGGCTTGGGCCGCCAAACGCCAGCGCAAGCCGGTGTTGGGTATCGGTCATCAATATGCGTTCGGCCATGATATTCCGCGGGCCGGCGGCGACCCCATCGCCGAGCGGGTCATGAAGTATTTCGCGCCCGCCGACATTGGTATCGGCCTGCATTGGCATCATTTCGGCCAGCCTATATTGCCGCCCATCATTGAAACCCCGGCGTTTCCGCAAAGCGTGCAGGCGAACAAGATTCTGGTGTATTTGCCGTTCGAGGACATCGGCGAAGTGATGACGCTGCTGAGTCCTTTCGAAAATTACCAGTTTCATGTCTACGCGCCGGAGCCGATCGCCAGCCCCTACTCGCATATTCAGTGCAAACCGCTGTCTCGACAAGGCTTTCAAACCGATTTGTACGACAGTGCCGGCATCATCAGCAACGCCGGCTTCGAGCTGGCCAGCGAATCCCTGCAATTGGGTAAGAAGATACTGGTCAAGCCCTTGCACGCCCAGATGGAACAGATCTCCAACGCCGCCGCGTTGAAACAACTGGGTTACGGGCACACGATGTACAACCTGGACGCGGCGGTGATCGACGAGTGGTTGCGGCATCCGCACGCGGTGCATGTGACTTATCCGAACGTTGCCAAAGTCATCGTCGATTGGCTCAAGGACGGCATGCCGGCAATGGACGCCGATTTCACCGAACGGGTCTGGGAAAAAGTGGACGTGCTACAGGTCAGCTATTGACTGATCCCGTCTTCAATCATCGCCTTCGCCGCTGGCGGTGCCTTTCAATTGCTGAGACAGCAGCGTCTGCGCGCCGGTCGTGACGACTTCCTCGCCGGCTTGCAGGCCGGCCGTCACGAAATAGTCAAGACCGTCCGCCGCGTAGTCTAGCAACGGCCGCGCGCTGAAACGGTCGTCGGCCGATTTGACGAACACCGTGGCTTGCCCCAAATGCCAGACCAGTGCGGAGGCCGGAATCCGCACGCCGGTCTGGCCGGTTTCGGCGCCGGGCAGCCAGGCCGTTAGCGGCGCGCCGTAGGGCAGGCGGCAGGCTCGGCACAGCATGAAGTAACGGCGACCCTGGCTGACCGGATCGACTTGCGGCGCCGGGGCGATGGCTTCGGCGGTCAGTTCGGTCTGGGGTTGGGCGTCGGCCTGAATTCGGGCCTTGCCGACGGCAAGATCGACGGGTGCGTTGGCCGGTAAGGTGATTTGCAATAGCTGGGCTTGGCCGGTCAGTAGCTGTTCGGCTTGCGGATGATTCGGGCGGGTGAACCAGTCGGTTAATGTTGCCCCCCAGGTCAGCCGGCTGGCGGCGGTGATCGCTTGTTGTTGGTAGCCGCTACTTGCCAGGCCGGATTTGTCGGCCTGCCACAGCGCTTGTTGTTCCTGGAGGCGGCGGGTGGAAACAATGTCTTGCCGGTGCAGGTCGCGGGTCCGGGCCAAGTTATGGGCCGATTCGTCGAATTTGGCCCGAGCGCTGTCCTGTTGGACTTGCGCGGCCAAATATTGCTGGCGGATTGCCAACAGCGGCTCCGGGTTCAGCACGCTGCCGTAGGCCGAAAATTCGGAACGGCGCCGGCTGCTTTCCAGGCGACGGGTGACGATGCCGGCCAAACGTTGGCCGGACCGAGTCAGCGTCAGCGCCTCGGTGGCGGCGCCGGCGGCCGGGACCTGGCCGGGCTCGGCATCGTCCGGGTCGGTAGCCGCGGCGGCGCTGGCCGCGACCGAGGCAGCGAGCAGACAGGCCGGAATACGGAGATTGCGCATGATGTGATCGAGTGAATGTCTGAGAAACCGGCCGATTCGACGCCGGCGGATCGTCGAAATTATAAGGGTGCGCGCCAATGGCGCCCTGAATTTTTTGTTGTGTAAAAAAATTAGCCCGTTATGCTGTTGGGCTACCGTTAGGCTTTACAGGATATCGTCATGAGTGAAACGCCAGAAAACTTGAAATACGCGGCCACCCACGAGTGGGCCAAGCTGGAGGATGCCAACCTGGTTCGGGTCGGGATTACCGATTTCGCCCAGTCCGAACTGGGCGACATCGTGTTCATCGGCTTGCCGGAAGTCGGCAGGACCGTCAAGCAAGGCGAGCAATGCGCCGTGGTCGAGTCGGTAAAAACCGCGTCCGATCTGTACAGCCCGGTTGGCGGTAGCGTCGTCGCGGTCAACGACAGCGTGGCCGACGCGCCGGAGCAGGTCAACGACGCGCCGTACGCCACTTGGCTATTCTGCGTGCAGGCTGCCGATCCCGGCGAATTGGACGGCTTGCTGGACGCCGCCGCGTATACTGCTCAAATCGAGGCTTAGGAAACGGCATGGCCAATCAAAACGCAAAAGGATTGAAGCGCTTGGTGAATGCCTGCTTCTTCTCGATCGCCGGCTTCAAAGCCACCTGGCAACATGAGGAAGCGTTTCGCCAAGAGGTGGTTTTGTTCCTGGTGACTACGCCGCTGGCGATCTGGTTGGGGCATACCCCAATCGAAAAAGCCTTGCTGATCGGCAGCGTGGTGTTGGTGCTGTTGGTGGAACTGTTGAATTCGGCGGTTGAGGCCGTCGTCGATAGAGTCGGTTTCGAGCATCACGAATTGTCCGGCCGGGCCAAGGACATCGGCTCGGCGGCGGTGATGCTGTCGCTGATTTGGGCCGCCGCGACCTGGGCTCTGATCTTGTTGTAACGGCCGGACCGGTTCGGCCGGTCTGCTATCTTTGCCTTGTACCGGGCGCCAACATCCGGTACCTTAGCGCCCGCCGAAAAACGTTATTTCAAGGACAACAATGAGCGCACTTATCTGTGGATCGATGGCCTACGACACCATCATGGTGTTCCACGACAAATTCAAAAATCACATCCTGCCCGAGAAATTGCACATACTGAACGTGTCGTTTCTGGTACCGGCGCTGCGCCGCGAATACGGCGGTTGCGCCGGTAACATCGCGTATAACCTGAAACTGTTGAACGAGGAACCGCTGATCATGGCCACGGTCGGCCACGATTTCGAACCCTACGCCCATTGGCTGAGCCAATGCGGCATTTCCAGCCGTTACATCAAGGTGCTGGACGACCATTACACCGGTCAGGCTTACATCACCACCGACGTGGAAGACAATCAAATCACCGCCTTCCACCCCGGCGCGATGAATTTCTCCCATCTGAACAGCGTGCCGTTGGCGTCCGAGATCAGCGTCGGTATCGTTTCGCCGGACGGCAAGCAAGGCATGCTGGAGCACGCCGAACAATTCGCCGAACTGGGAATTCCGTTTATCTTCGATCCCGGCCAGGGCATGCCGATGTTCGACGGCGACGAATTGTTGAAATTGATGGATCTGGCCAATTACGCCACGTTTAACGATTACGAGTCGGAATTGATGCAACAGCGCACCGGCTTGAGTCTGGAGCAACTGGCCGAGCGGGTCGACGCGTTGATCGTGACCTTGGGCGGCCAAGGGTCGAAAATTTATACGCGCGGCGAGTGCATCGACATCCCGTCGGCCCAACCCAAGCAACTGGCGGACCCGACCGGTTGCGGCGACGCATTCAGGGCCGGCTTGTTGTACGGTCTGATGAACGACTACGATTGGGACGTGACCGGCCGGATCGCGTCGTTGCTGGGCGCGATCAAGATCGAGCACAACGGCACTCAAAACCACACCTTCACACTGGCGGAATTCAAGGCCCGTTACGAACAAACCTTCGGATCGACGTTTTGAGTTTAGCCAAAACCCAAGCCTTGCTGGCCTTGATGGCCCGGCTGCGCGATCCAGACACCGGTTGTGCCTGGGACGTCAAGCAGGACTTCCGCAGCCTGATTCCCTACACGATAGAAGAAGCCTACGAAGTCGCCGACGCGATCGAGCGCGACGACTTCGATGATCTGCGCGGTGAACTCGGCGACTTGCTGCTGCAAGTGGTGTTTCATTCCCGAATCGCCGAAGAACGCGGCTTGTTCGATTTCGAGCAAGTCGCCGGCGCGATCGGCGACAAGCTGGTGCGCCGCCATCCTCACGTATTCGCCGACGCCAAATTCGACAGCGACGAACAACGCCAGCAAGCCTGGGAAACCGCCAAGGCCGAGGAACGTCAACAAAAGCGGCCGGCCGACGCCGATGAAAGCGTGCTGGCCGGCGTCGCCCAAAGTCTGCCGGCTCTGGTGCAATGCGAGAAAATTCAAAACCGCGCCGCCAGTCACGGCTTCGATTGGCCGGCCGTCGAACCGGTATTCGACAAGGTTCGCGAAGAATTGCAAGAAGTCCATGAAGCCTGGCAATCCGGCGATCAAGCTCACATCCACGAGGAAGTCGGCGATTTGCTGCTGGTAGCCGTCAATTTGGCCCGCCATCTGAAAGTCAATCCGGAAATCGCGTTGCGCGAAGCCACTCGTAAATTCACTCGCCGCTTCAATTTCATCGAACGCGAGGTTAAGGCCAGCGGCCGGCAATTGTTGGATTGCGAGCTGGCCGAACTGGACGCGTTATGGAACGAAGCCAAGCGCCGCTTGCAAAGCCAATGAAGCCTCGATCCGGCCCGATCGGCGCGCTATCCGCCGCCGCTCTATTATCGCTAGGTATCTGGATGTCCCGGCCGGTCCAGGCCGAGGTGTTGGGCACCATCTCGGACGACACGGCCGCGCCAACGGTGCCGGCCGAGAGCTCCGGCCGCGACGACCGCAAAATTGTTTACCGGGTCATTTGCACGCCGGAAGACCACGATCTACCGGATTGCGACCAATCCACTGTCGATGGCGGCGTTGTCCCGTCTTCGGCCAATGCGGTTGCGGTACCCGATTTACCGGCCGATGCCGAGGACGACGCCAAACTGGAGAGCGCGGCCGCCGAACCGGCGGCCGCCCATGCCCGAAAATCCGGCAAGTCTAAAAAAGCCGGAAAAAAGACCGCGGCCAAATCCAGCGCCGGCAAGAAACGGCATCGCTAGCCGCCGAATCGGGTTTCAGGCCGCCTGGGCGTAACCGCCGGTGGCGGTTTGCGGCTCCGGCGCGGCATCCAGCAGGCGTTGGCTGTCTTCCAGCCAATGCACGATGCTCAACTGGCCGGCGGCATTCTCGACCAGGGCGGTACAACTTTCTACCCAGTCGCCGCAGTTGGCGTAAGTCTTGCCAAACTCCATATCGCTGATGTCGGCGTGGTGGATGTGACCGCAGATGATGCCGTCCACCTTGCGTTTTTGGGCTTCCAGACTCAGGATGTGCTGGTAGTTGTCCATGAACGCGACGATATTCTTGACCTTATGCTTCAAATACGCCGACAGCGACCAGTATTTGTAACCCAAACGGGCGCGGATCGCGTTGAACCAGCGGTTGATGTACAGCAGCACTTCGTAAGCCTCGCCGCCGATGTAGGCCAAGCTCTTATTGTGGCAGACGATGCTGTCGAACTCGTCGCCGTGCAACACCAGAAAGCGCCGGCCGTCCTGGGTCTTATGGACCGCGTTTAGTTGAATGTCGATGCCGTTGAAATGCATGCCGGCGTGTTTGCGGAACATTTCGTCGTGGTTGCCGGGAATGTAGACCACGCGGGTGCCGGCCTTGGCTTTTTTGATGATGCGTTGCACGATGTCGTTATGCAGCGCCGGCCAGTAAAAGCCGCTACGAAATTTCCAGCAATCGATGATGTCGCCGACCAGATACAGGTAGTCGGACTCGCTGTTGTCCAGAAAGTCCCGCAAGTACTCGGCCTTACACCCCTTGGTGCCGAGATGGGTATCGGAAATCCAGATCGAACGATAGTGCAATTTCATGGCACGCTCACCATAGCAGTTTGACATGAGTTCAGCATAAATCTGTTATGTGACAGCTCGGTAAAGCTTGCGTGACATTTCGGTTAAAGCTGCTTGGGCCGCCACTTTCGGCGTTGTCGGCTATGCTTGTGGCGTGGCGTCCAGCTTGATCGCTCCGTCGATCGGCATGGTTGTCGTTATTCGAATCGCCATCGTTTCAGCCGAACCTACGGAGTAGTCATGAGTACCGAAATCAACCTGTCCGACACCGAACTGCGCCAGATCGACGCCTACTGGCGCGCGTGCAATTACTTGGCCGCCGGGATGATTTACCTGCGCGACAATCCCTTGCTGCGCGAGCCGTTAAAACCCGAGCACATCAAGCGCCGCCTGCTTGGCCATTGGGGTTCCAGTCCCGGTTTGAGTTTTGCCTACGTGCATCTGAACCGCTTGATTAACAAGTACGACCAAAGTGTGCTGTTCATCGCCGGCCCCGGCCACGGCGCGCCGGGCGTGTTGGCGCCGGTTTACTTGGAAGGCACCTACAGCGAGATTTATCCGAACAAGGGCGAAGACGAAGAAGGCATGCGCCAGTTTTTCAAGGAATTCTCGTTTCCGGGCGGTATCGGCAGCCATTGCACGCCGGAAACGCCGGGTTCCATCCACGAAGGCGGGGAGCTGGGTTACAGCATTTCCCACGCCTTCGGCGCGGCTTACGACAATCCGGATCTGCTGGTCGCGGCCGTGGTCGGCGACGGCGAGGCCGAGACCGCCGCGTTGGCGACCTCCTGGCATTCCAACAAATTCCTGAATCCGGCCCGCGACGGCGCCGTGCTGCCCATCCTGCATCTGAACGGCTACAAGATCAACAACCCGACCTTGCTGTCGCGCATCTCGCATCAAGAGCTGGAAGACCTGTTCAAAGGCTACGGCTGGACCCCGTATTTCGTCGAGGGCGACGATCCGCTGACAATGCATCGGAAAATGGCCGAGACCCTGGAAACCTGCCTGCTGGAAATCCGCAAGATACAACAGGCCGCCCGTGCGGGCAGTGAGGTAGTAAGGCCGCGCTGGCCGATGATCGTGTTGCGCTCGCCCAAGGGTTGGACCGGCCCCAAGTTTGTCGACAATCGCAAGGTCGAAGGCTTCTGGCGCGCTCACCAAGTGCCGATGGCCGAAGTCAGGGAAAAGCCGGCGCATTTGGCGCAATTGGACGAGTGGCTGAGGAGCTACCGGCCGGAAGAATTGTTCGACGCCAACGGCAGTTTAATTCCGGAATTGAAAGCACTGGCGCCGAAGGGGCCGCGACGGATGAGCGCGACGCCGCACGCCAATGGCGGCGTATTGCGCCGAGCATTGCGGATGCCGGATTTTCGCGACTACGCGGCGGCCTTGCCCGGCCCCGGCAAATCGGTCGCCGAGAACACCCGGCCGCTCGGCCTGTTCCTGCGCGACATTATGGCGGAGAACATGCGCAACTTCCGGGTATTCGGCCCGGATGAAAATTCGTCCAACAAACTGGATGCGATCTACGGTGCCAGCAAAAAAACCTGGCTGGCCGACTATTTGCCGGAAGACGCCGACGGCGGCGAATTGGCGACCGACGGCCGGGTCATGGAAATGCTGTCCGAGCACACGCTGGAAGGCTGGCTGGAGGGCTATCTGCTGACCGGCCGCCACGGTTTTTTCTCGACTTACGAAGCCTTCGTTCACGTCATCGATTCGATGTTCAACCAGCACGCCAAATGGCTGGCGATGATGAAGGCCGTGTCTTGGCGGGCGCCGGTGTCGTCGTTGAATCTGCTGATTACCTCGACGGTCTGGCGCCAGGACCATAACGGTTTCACCCACCAAGACCCCGGTTTCCTGGACGTGGTCGTCAACAAAAGCCCGGAAATCACCCGAATCTACCTGCCGCCCGACGTCAACTGCCTGTTGTCGGTCGCCAACCATTGCTTGCAAAGCACCAATTACATCAACGTCATCGTCTGCGACAAGCAAAAACACTTGCAATACCTGGACATGGACGCCGCGATCAAGCATTGCACCAAAGGCATCGGCATTTGGGAATGGGCCAGCAACGACAACGGCAGCGAGCCGGATGCGGTGCTCGCCAGCGCCGGCGACATTCCGACCAAGGAAGCGCTGGCGGCGGTGGTCCTACTGCGCGAGCATTTTCCGGACTTGAAAATTCGCTTCGTCAACGTCGTCGATCTCTACAAGCTGACCCCGGCCGCCGAGCACCCGCACGGCTTGAGCGACAAGGACTTCGACAGCCTGTTTACCGTCGATAAGCCGGTTATCTTCAATTTCCACGGCTACCCGTGGCTGATTCACCGTTTGACCTACCGTCGCACCAACCACAAAAATCTGCACGTACGCGGCTACAAGGAAAAAGGCAGCATCAACACCCCGCTGGAATTGGCGATTCAAAACGAAATCGACCGTTTCAGCCTGGCCATCGATGTGATCGACAGGATACCCGCGCTCCGAGTCGCCGGCGCCCACGTCAAGGAAAAACTCCGCGACCGCCAAATCGAATGCCGCAACTACGCCTACGAAAACGGCGTGGATCTACCGGAAGCCGACAACTGGCTGTGGCCTTGATCGTTTGCTAAACCCGTCGGCCCCAGCATTCCGGCGCGAGCCGGAATGCTGGGGCATCGCCGCGGGCGCGGCGGAAGCCTAAGCGTTGTGGCCCAGCGCTTGGCTTGATTCAATGTCGGCGCCTTAATTGCCATTGCAGGTCGTAAAATGATTTACGGAAGGAGACACTCAATGTTTAACAACGGGTTGTCGCGCGGGTGAATCGTGGTGTGGTGGTATACGGAAACTGTTTAATTACTTGTTAGTCATTGGAAATCATACAGATGGACTGTTATACGTTTATAAGTTACCAAACCGCCGATAAGCAGATTGCGGGCCGAATCAAGGAACTTCTGGAGTCTATCGGGATCGCCTCATTTCTAGCACACGAAGATATTGATGTTTCCGAAGAATGGAGGCTGAAAATATTAGAAGAGATAAGGAAAGCGAGTGTTTTTATCTGCATTTTAAGCAAAAGCTATTTTGAGTCTTCATGGTGCGTCCAAGAATCTGGAATCGCAGCTTTTCGAGCGGATATGACAATTATTCCGCTGTCTCTTGATGGAAGCATCCCACAGGGGTTCTTTTCACATATTCAATCGACGAAAATCTCACTGGAAAATTTGGCATTACCCGTGTTGTTCCCGGCTCTTATACAGCATGACTGTACAGGAACAATAAATGAAATTATTAGGATTATTGGTCGTTCTAAGTCATTTCGAGGTGCTGAAGCTAATTTTAAAATGATACTTCCGTATCTTGATGATCTGACGCCTGAACAAAACAAAGACCTTCTTGAACGATCGGCAGAAAATGGCCAAATCCACCATGCTGGGTTATGCGCGACCGAATATTTACCGCCTATACTAGAAAAGCATGGTCACCTGCTCAATCAAGAGACGAGAAACTATCTTGGTGGCATATGTGAGGAATATCTTGCGAATAAGCGCGATAAGATGCGCTAAATAGGATGTGCCGACGCAAG